>CAYSRY010000001.1:0-11406 GCA_964433395.1 uncultured Armatimonadia bacterium
AGAAGGTGCGACGCTGAGCCTTCAGATTGGTTTCGATCCCGCCACGAGTGTGCACCTGACACAAGGCGGTACGCAATGGCAATTGAAGCCAAGCATTCCAACCACAGTGGAAACGCTGTAGCGGCAAAAATGTGCCATTAAGTCATCAGGCCCCAAATGCTCGTGTACTATGGAGACACCCCGCCTGCGCGGGGTGTCTTTTTTGCTATGCAGCTATGATGCTATGGCGCAGCGGCTGCTCAGACAGGGAGGCGCAGCGGATACTCACGGTGCTGAAGATACGTTTGCCATACAAGCTCCCACGTCTGAGGCAAAATGTCAGGGCCAACCGAATGTGTCCCAAGGACAAGCCCACCATCGCGACCGGCAGACATAATGCGCAGAACATGCTCGCGAACTTCGACGGGATCGCCTTTGGGGAGGATGAGGCCATTTGACAGCCCTCCGATCAACGCGAGGCGCTCTCCATACTTTTCATGCAGTTTCACTACATCAAGTCCGGCTTTGTATTCGACAGGATTGATGCCATCGAATCCCAAATCGATGAAAAGATCGAGCAGTGGGCCAATATTGCCATCGCTGTGCATGATTATCTTTTCCGCCCCGGCAGCACGGAAAGCATCGACCATATATCCCCATGCAGGGGCCATGATTTCAATGGCGGTGGCTGGGCTGAACATCGGATTTTCGGTGGAGGCCATGTCATCGAAAATCCATATTCCAGTATCATAAAGATTCCAGCGCCGCAACTCCTCCAGGCCAATCTCAGTAAGATGGCGGGCGGTGCGCATGACCTGCTCGCGGGCAAGTTGGGGGTCGCCGGCCATGTTCATGAGCAGGGCGATTTCGCCAGTCATGAAGTAGGTGCGTATGAAGGGCCCGCCAACCTTAGCGAATACGCAATACTGCCTTTTGAGCGTCTCCATGGTGGCGTCGAGATGCGCATAGCGTTGTGGTAAATCGACTGGGTCGAACTCGCCATATTTGAGATTGCCGGACGCATCATAGGCACCGTCAATCTGGTGCATGAAGTAGGCGTCAGGCTTAACGCGCATTGTACGTCCCCAGCCATCGCGACGAATCTCATATTCACCATCAGTGCCGAGGGTTTCGGCTCGTGTGGGATAGGGAGTTTCGTCGCCGACAGCAATTTCGATATCCTGAGGATAGCGAGCCGCGATAGAGGTGTCCTCATCTGCGGGACGCGCAGCCTTCCACGCCGCAGTGAATTCCGGCCAGAAGCTGGTGTGAAATGGCATGTAGTCGGGCTGCTTGAAATTGAGGGCGGCCATCACGCGCTCTTTCGCTGTCATAGGACCTCCACTACCACGATATGCTGCTTCAGGTACGGCTGAGCCGCTATTCTGCCGATAGACTATTCCCCGATTGGCACCAATAACCTCCGAATATGCGCGGGTGAGAGACAGACATGGAAAAGGGCGCAATCCTGATGGATTGCGCCCTGGCTCTGGCTTTATGGACGTCAAAACGCTTTAGAGAATGGGCAATTCGACGGTAATGCCTTCCTGTGCGGATTTCTTGGCAGCTTCCATGACGCGCAGAGTTGCGACCATGTCATTGATGTCAGCGACAGGCTTGCGGCCCTGTTCGAAGCATTCAACGACATCCCTGGTCTGGAACGGATAGACGTCATCGAATTCATTACCGTCAATGTCTTCGTGATCGCCATCAAACTTTTTGATGGTGCCGAAACCGAGTTTGTCGGTGTGGACCTGCAGCTTGTCAGTTGAGACCGAGAAGAACCGTTCGTAGCCAGACGGGGTAGTATAGCTGACTTCGCCAATGCCCACGACACCGTCAGCGTTCTTCATGCGAATGGTGCAGAGATCTTCAACTTTGAGCTTATGAATGTCATAGGTCCAGTTTGCGGTGACTTCGACAATCGGGGCCTTGCCGAGCAGCAGGAACAAGTCGATGACATGCGCGCCAAAATTCCACAGCGGGCCGGCACCAGTGCGCTCCGGCTGGAGCATCCACTCACATTTCCAGTCGGGGTAGCGGACTGGCGGGCCAGCGAAAAGGCCATAGTAATAACGCTTCATTTTTCCCATCTCGTCGCCCATCTCACGCAGGCGCTGGACAATGCCATACTGGCGGCTGACCAGTGCGACACCATTCCAGAGGCCTTTCGCATTGGCTTTTTCGGCGACTTTCGCCAGCCGTTCCCACTTGAGACCCATAGGCTTCTCCATGTGGAATGGCAGATCGCGCTCGACCAGCCAATCGGCCAAATCGACCATTTCGTCATGTGGTGCATGTGCAAAAATAAGATCTGGCTGGACTTCCTCAAGCATTTTTTCGTAGTCGGTATACTGCGGCGCGTCACAGTGCCCGGCAGCCGCTCGAAATGTGACCATTTCCGGATCCGGATCGGCGACAGCAGCAATCGGGTACCCCATCTGCCTGAAGCCATCCATATAGAATGCTGAGTGCCAGTGGTTGAGCCCGATAAATGCAACTTTTACCATAAAAGACCCTCCGATAATCTATTCGCAAATGAACAGCGTGTCGCTCCAAACATTCGCATCAAGATAGACCAATGCGCCCACAAATGCAAGTCAACGCGGGCTTTCATCACCTTTGTCAGCGCAGGTCAGCGGATGCGGATACGTGAAAGGCCTGTAGCCGGGCAGAGGCTTTGTGAAGTAGTCGCGGTCGAGTTTGATGTGGTTGGCGCTGCGCCCCGGGATAACCGGTTCAACCAGCACCCCATTGAGCGTATTATTCCAGACCCACACATTGCCGATCTGCTCTGCGATTGGATAGGGTGCGCTCCAGTCGATTTTGCTGTCGAAATCAAGCGTCAGGCTGACGCCAGTCTTGTAGTCGCGAATGGTGTTGTTGAAAATTACCCCACCGCCACCGCGGATAAGAATTGCGGTGGAACCGCCAACAGGCTTCTCAATGAGGTTCTCGTATACCTCGACCCACTGAGTGCCGTGTTTTGAGCCATAGCCGGGCCCGTGAGCATCGACCGCCTGACTGTTGTCATTTCCGTGCACGTAATTGTGGCGAAAAACGTAATGCGCGCCACCGTTGGAAGCCACGGCATGGCGTGAACCGATAAGCTCGCAATCTTCGATGAAGACCGCATCCTGTGACCCATATTTGAATGTGTCACGCCAAGTTCCGGTGCCCATGACGACGACCCCATAACCGACATTGTTGATGGCTTTCTTGAAATTGTTCACGAACAGGCAGTGGTCAACCACACCACGCGCATTGCCGCGAGTATTGATGGCTGCCGCGCCAAATCTCTCAAATCGACACTGGGTAATGCGAAAATCGACAACATTGTCCACGGATACTGCGGAATCCCATGAAGCGCTGGCAGGATCGAGCATACCGACGAAATTGATGCCGGAGACACGACTGCGCAGACCATTTGTGCCATCGATTTTGAGGATTGTCGCGCTGCTTTTCGGATCAGTCTGAGCACCGCGGAACATCTTTGTCTGCTGCCATCCGGCACCGATGATATTTACTCCCCCGGGAATGACGAGCGTTCCGACAGCCTCCGCTTCACCGGCGGGCACAAGTACCGTGCCGGGTCCACCAAGGCTGTCTACGGCACCCTGAATATCGGCAATCGAGGGGCTCGCTGCTGCCACTCCTGCGGGCGCGGCGTGACCGTTTACAGCTATGAACATAACGAGAGCGATGCAGAAGCCTGTCGAAACCTGCACAAAATGCATATGGTCCTCCCCATGCTTGTCGCAAGTGAGACTATTTGCTCATCGGCAACACGTATGGCCCCTCGGGCATGACTGCAATGGTCGTGTCCGGGCCATACTGTTCGATACATTCTGCTACAGCATCTTCTATGGAATGGATCGGCTCTACAAACAGGCTGCGCTGCGTATCATCATCAATCGATGTGGAGTAGCTCAATACCCGGGCTCGGCGAAGTACAAGTTCCAGTTTGTGCAATTGCCACAGGTCAATGCTGCGTGTATCGCTGGTGATGGCCTCACGAATGACCCCGTGCGGATCATCAGTGGCAAGCATAATGTCAGTGAATTCCGGCCCGCCAATGCCTTCAGAACATTCGTGGGCGATGATGACGGTGCCTCCTTGTTTCACAATTGGTGCGGCAGCCCCGATGCCCTTAATGCCCTGATAGAATGTCAAATCGAGTGGGTAGCCAGCAGCTGAAGTGATAACGACATCGACCGGTTCATCAACATATACAGCCGACTGTGCGATGCCATGAGAAACCGCAGCAGCATGTGCCGCACGCATCTCCCCCGCGAATACACCTGTCAGATTGCGGTGGCGATCCATTGTGACATTGACGATAAAATCCGCCCCCCCAGCCAAATCCGCGACCGCGAGCGCCTCGGCATGCACGGGGTTATTCTTAATATTGCCAGCATACCCCTCAGGCGCCTCCATGAGCTCAGGACGATGAAATTGCATAATCGTCTCTGCACTGCAGAGTCCGGGGCAGATACTTTTGCGTCCACCTGACAAGCCAGCCATGAAATGCGGCTCTACCAGACCGGTGAGTATCTTCAGATCGGCCCCAACATAACGTCTGTCCACATGCACCGGCATCCCTGGTGCAACGTCACCTACATAGACATGTGCATCTGCATTGCGAGCTTCATGATTCTCAATACGGCAACCCGACGCGACAACCTGCTCGCCAAGCATCTGGATGATCTCATCATCCGTATTGGGCCTGTGAAGGCCGGTGGCAATCAGAATCAGCACATTCTGGGGTGTCAGTCCCCCTGAGAAGAGTGCGTCCAGTACAGGTGACAGAATAATGTGATTGGGCACCGGGCGGGTTATGTCTGAGACAACAATCACCGCATCACGGCGGCCTCTGGCTATTTCCTCCAGAGAAGATGACGCAATAGGATTGCGCAACGCAGCACGAACAGCTACTCGAGGCTCCCGAAGCGACGGAAGCTCCGGGAGTTCGAGGACATACTTCACATTCTGTTTCGGCAGATCGATGCTGAGGCCAGTCCTGCCATAGGCAAGCTCTATTTTCATTTCTGCAGCTTCCTTTTGATGCAAAACCTATGCCCATGGGCACAGAATGGCACCGTCTCCATCTCGCAGCGCGTTGCCCGCAGCGATATGATTCGTCGGACCATGTCCGCTGCCAATGTCGAGCGCGGAAGTTATGGCGGCAGTGACAAACTTTTTGGCCAATCGGCTGGCATCGGGTAAACTCATGCCGCCGGCCAGCCCAGCACAGAGAGCCGCTGAAAATGTGCAGCCCGTGCCGTGCGTGTTTTTGCTTTCAATGCGCTGACCACTGATTGAGTGGTAGCGGTCTTCACCAGCGATGTAGAGATAGTCATCGGCATCACCGGAGAGGTGGCCTCCCTTGATGATTACTGCAGCGCACCCGGTTCTGCATATTTCGCGAGCCGCCGGGAAAATGTCCTGGCGGTCATGAATCTTCCTACCAGAAAGCTCTTCAGCCTCAGGGATGTTAGGGGTTACAACCGTCGCCAGAGGCAGCAACTCGTCGCGGAGTACGGCAACGGCCTCAGGCTGGAGGAGATGATGCCCGCTTTTGGAGATCATGACAGGATCGATGACGAGATTGGGAATATTCCAGCGGCGCACCGCATCTGCGACTACGGTGACAATTTCGGAAGTCGCGAGCATTCCTGTTTTGGCCGCCACACAGCCTATGTCTGACATGACCGCATCAATCTGTGCCTTCACCGAATCGGCGCTGAGTACCTGAACATGATTGACTCCGACTGTATTCTGGGCCGTCACAGCAGTGATAGCTGACATGCCATAGACGCCGAGGGCTGTGAATGTTTTGAGATCGGCCTGAATGCCAGCCCCGCCGCTTGAATCTGAGCCTGCAATAGTAAGGGCAGATGGGTAATCCGGGCCTGAGTCGATCTGTGTTTTGTTCGCCATAACCGCACCAGTCCTGCTGCGTTATTGAAATGTGAACTACGTGAGCTTCTGAGAGCCAGACCATACCTAGTCTTCAGCACGCACTCGATCTGTTATGAATGGGAGGCAGGTGTGACAAGCCAGTCACACGTTTTCCCATACAACAATGGACGCCTGTATACTTAGGCGCCCATTATAGCAAGTCCTGCCATCAGCACTCCGCATAGAGCGCCGCTACTGGTTGTCAGCATCTCCCGCGGCCGCCTGGATGGTACAGTTGGCGCCTGATGGGATATTGATGTACATAGGTTGCGCATCGAGCGTGGTCTTCGAGCGCCCCATGACCGTGTTAACTGGCCATTCCTGGCCGCCCATAGTGACTTTGACCGCATCGGAGAGGTCACCGGAGAGCACAACTGCCTGCTCGCCTTTGAGTGCCCATGTCACTATAGTGTCACCGTCGACACTGTTGAAGCGCAGCCACTGGACATTGTCACGAACCGCGCCTCCAGCAAACTGTTTGCCCCGCAGCTGATTGCAAAGCGTCCAGAACGAGGACCAGTTGGCGGTTGCCGCATATGCTTCGTTGAGTAATGCAGCGTCTCCGGCATTCGGGAGGATAACGACAGCCGCGTCGCCAGAGAGGGCGATCGCTGCTTCACGAGCCAGCATTGCGTCAGCCTCTTCACCTGCAGGCACTGCCACCGGCACGAGCCATTCTCCGCCATTTGCCAGAGTGCCCTGATACGCTACCTCAAAGATTGCTTCGGGTTTTGGGGCGATGGGCAGCGCAGTGGTGACGGGAGTGGCAGCGGTGGCTGGCTCCACTGGTACCGCGACCGTATTTGCAGCCGGTGTGACGTCGGTAGCTGGAACTGCATTTTCAGCATCAGCTTTCGCAGCAGTCACACCCTCAAGCCACTTCTGCGTCCCAGCCGGCAGCAGGATAGCACTGTCAGCAACCTGGCCAGCCTGCTGTACCCGACTGATCGTATCGACAACAGCCTGAATGCTTGCTGCGGCTGCAGTAACGTCTGCAGCTGCGTAGTTGTCTTCATTCAGTCCGACAATGTAAGCATCTGCAAGCTCGCCCAGCCACCAGTCGACCGTACCGAAGAAATCTGCAAAGCCCTCGGGTGTAAGCTCCACGCCCACAGGGAAAACAATCTGCACCGCGAGTTTGGCTCCATACCTCTGAGCCTGCCGGGCAGCGCTTTTCACATCACGCATACGGGCAGCCAGGTTGCGTCCTTCTGCATCGGCGGAATACTCAACCGGTACGACAATCCACCCAGCACCGGCGGTGGCTGCTGAGAGAACGTCCTCATCGGCCAGCCCATGCAGCACAACGCCAAAGTCATAGTTCTTCGGATCATCAGGCTGTGCCGGTGAAAGCACAAATGGATACTCACCATATGCCAACGTGTGGGAACCATCGGCAGCGTCAACGCGGATAATAAGTGTGTAAGCGTCATTGTATTTTGGCCGCGGTGAAGCCGGGAAAAGGGCGACAGCACGTGGCGCAACGCCCATCGCGCGTTTTTCATACCCCACTGGGGCACCATCGCGGTTGATCGTCTTGATGTGCGTCACCATCTGCGTGACCTGATCGACCTTGTTCGGGACCTGCGCGAAGAAACTGACGGACTTCGTGTCCGGGAAGACCGCGATCTGCTGCCTGGCAGCTTTGATTGTTGGCAAATGCGGGTCAGCAACAACCGCGACATCACTGAAGCGCACCTGCCCCTCAAAACCGGCCGGAACAATCAGTGAGAGTTGTCCGTGGGCGCTCGTCGGGAGCTTCTGCAGGTCAGGTATCATAGCACTGATGGTCTGTTGGCCGGGCACGATAGGGACAGTGGCGGCATAGTAGACCTTCTCGATCTGATCGTCGAAAACCATGATGGCGGCATACGCAGTCGAATTCGCTGACACGCCATCTGTTGCGACGTCAAAGGAGACGCGATAGGGCAATGATATGTCAAGCCGGTCGAGGCTGGCCGTCCATGAGGCGTCATCTGCGCCCCCTGTCAGTACCAGGCACGCGGGACGGTTGAAGCCACCAGTCTCGATTGCAGCCTGCACACCAGCGTCACTGGCAGTCCATCCACTGGTGGAACTCAGGCCGGACGGGCTGATTTCAGGCGCGATATTCGTGGCTGCAACGGGGAGCGGCTTGGAACCAGATTTTGCCGGCGTCCCCGACACAGCAGCGGCATACAAAGACGTCAAGGCAGTCTCGGAGAAAGCAATGCCATCGACAATACCTTCGGCATCGCCAGTAGCTTCGACAAATGCGCGCGCCCAGAGCATTGGGCCAGCCGCGACTGTGGCGGACGGCTTCCAGGCCACGGTGAACTGCGTAAACTCCTCCGCAACATCAAGCACGTCGGTGCGTGCGATATCAACGACATTGCCCAGCAAGTCGACAATCTCCATACCGGCGATGAAACCGTGACCTTTGTAGAAACCGGTCAAAACGATCTCATCATTCCGTACGACAACTCCGCTTTTTGATGTGAGCCTGTCCCCACTCAACACTTCATAGTCGCGAATACCGGCGGCTCTGCGGCCATCGTGGTTTTCGTTGCCACGGAATCGCCAGGGCCCGTCAATATTCCACTGGTCAGCGCTATATACATCTGCGTTTTCGAAATCGCCATTGATTGGCACAGGTAAAGCCCATGCAAGTGTGGTTACAAACAATAGGAGGATGAGCAGGAGTGCAGAAATTCGTCTCATGTGGTCTACTCCAATAAGAGGCTGGATACTAAATCGTGACCGCCCGGATCCGCCGGACGGTCACAGAGGATTCATTTGCTGGCCGTCGCATTACAGAATGCTGAACCAGACTGCAGTGGCAGTTGTGGTGCTTACTCTTTACTTGCCTCTGCAATCTCTTGGACAGTCGTAACGAGGAATTTGTTCTCAGAAACTACAGATTGTAGTGTTTCGCCGGCCGCCATTGAGCCATCGGGGGCCATGATTTCGGCGAGCAACGCAGCTGGGCATAGATTGGCCAGGCGAGCGAGACCTACGGTTCCTTCTGTGTGGCCCATTCGGCCTGCGAATCTGTCCTCATTTTCACCCAGAACCTGCAGATGGCCAGGACGCGCGAAAAGAGCAGGATCGACATCTGGATCAGTTAAAGCCCGCGCTGTGGTGGCGAGATCGAATGCAGATGCACCCGAGGTCGTGCCAATAGTATAGTCAACGGGCTCGGCAAAATGTGGCCAGTTTCCGACACAATTCACAGGCTGAATCAGCGGAATGCCCAATTCGGCAAGCCTCTTTTGAGGCAGACACGCGCAGATCAGGCCGCGCGCAACAAGTGTCATAATGTTGAGCTTCGCGCCGGTCGCGAATTCCATCGGCACGATCAAATCAGCCTCACCCTCGCGATCGGGATGGTCGAGCAGCACTACAAATTCGCCAGCGGCGAATGCCTGGATAACGTCCTCAATTGGATTGACGTCAACACTGTATATTGCATTGCACATTTATTTCATCTGCTCTCAATAATCTTTTCACGCAGCTATCACAAAGAGACTAACCCGGCCTGCGAACGATGCCATTACGCTTGCGCGCCAGATGGATACCAATCAGTGTCACACTCATACCCGCCACCTGCACCCACGTCGGCACTTCACGCAGAATCAGATAGGCAGCGGCCAGCGCCAGTGGCGGCACCAGATACTGGAAAAGCATGGTCTGGGCAGCCCCGATCTTCTGAACTCCCTGATACCACACAATAAAAGCGTAAACACCGGCGAGCACCGAATACTGCAGGATGCAGATCCACGGCACGACACCCATATGCAGCAGGTCTACTTTCATCATATCGCTGAACCCGATGGGTATCAACATCACCGCACCGAGAATATGCACCCATGCAACGATTTTCATGGGAGAATATTTTTTAAGCAGTGGCGGCGAGAAGACAGCGTAAGCCGCCCACAATATCGCGGAGACAATCATCACTGCGTCGCCAAGGATATGCGTTTCGGGAATATTTTGCCCACCTGCGCCTCCGTAGATGACCAGACCAATTCCCAGAAACCCCACCATGACGCCGACGAGACGCCGACCATCAAATTTCTCAAGGCCGATAGCCAAAGATATCAAAAACGCCCAGATGGGCGAGGTACTGATAAGCAGCGCCGATTCGCTGGCCGATGTGAGTTCGATCGCTTTGGCAAAAAGATACTGATATATGCCAACAGTGACAACCGCAAAAATTATGAGGTATTTCCAGTCTTCGCGATCAATACGCCAGTCTTTTTCGAGGAAAAGCAGGCACAGGCCAAGGCCCACCAGCATGATAATATATCTGGCGGACAACATGCCGGGCACGGTGAAACCTACTTCAGGCCTGTAGAGGATCTTCAAGCAGATAAAGTTAAAGCCCCATATGATGGGAACTGTCAACAGTAACAGATAGATGCCCGGAGAATGCTGGGCAACGCCTTGTTCAATCGGGGCCTGCCCGCTTGTGGCAACCGCTCCGTTTTTCGATGGAGATGACATTGAGCTATGCTCCTGCTGGGCGTCAACGATGAGCTGCTATTATATGTCCCCGTCTCGCACAGCGTCAATTTGCGCGCAGAACAAGGATTCCATTGTCATGCATGACAAAGGGGCGATACGCAGTATTGGCGAAATATTGAACAGAGTGATAGCGATAAAAAGTGACACATCAGAATGGAGCGACACAATGGGCAAAAAAGTGATGCTTAAACCATCGTGCACATACTTCTATCCGTGGCCGATGACATTGGTCACATGTATGACGGCTGATAAAAAGCCTAATATCATCACCATCGGCGCAGCGTCGGTGTGCTCGTCCGTTCCGCCAACTATTGGCATCGCCGTTGCTCCACAGCGCTATTCGCATGGACTGATAGCCGCAAGCGGAGAGTTCGGGATTAACCTACCCTCACCAGAACAGGTTGAGGTGACCGATTTCTGCGGCACACGCTCGGGTCGCGACACAGACAAATTTGCAGCAGCTGGCCTCACCATGCAGGCATCGGCCATCATCTCGGCACCTCTCATCGCGGAATGCCCGGTGAGTCTTGAGTGCAAGCTCATCGACACGGTCAAACTTGGGTCACATGACTGGATGATCGGGGAAGTCGTAGCCGCTCACGTGAGTGAAGACCTGCTCAATGCTGATGGCCAGTTTCAGCCTTCTGCGGACCACGCACTGTTCTGCTTCGGCGGGGATTATCACACAGTCGGTGCTCAGATCGCGCGCTGGTTTCACTCGGCCTGAACGCAACGCTCAAATTCCGCGGTGACCAGACTCTCCGCCACCGGTGCCAGACCTGCCACCAGACCCCGTGCCAGAGCCATCTGCCCCAGGTTGTACAGATGGCGAAGCCCCATCGCTCTGACCTCCAGTGGCGTCTGTAGTGCCGGCATCTCCAGAACCGCCACTTTCCGGTGTGGTGGCATCAGTCGCAGTGCCGCCGTCGTCAGGTGAGGTTGCGCCGTCATCAGGTGTTG
>CAYSRY010000001.1:11416-23672 GCA_964433395.1 uncultured Armatimonadia bacterium
CGCGCCGTTCTGCAGAGTTGACGGCTGAGATTTTGGCCGAGCCTTTCTCACCTTGACTGTCACGCGCACCGAGCTCGCACCGATTACCGATATCCCCTGCGGTACGTCGAGCTGCACGGAATAAGCGCTTTCATCACGCAGGTCGCTTATGTCCACGCGTGCGGTATCGAGTGCCTGAACACGTGCCAGTTGCTCAGGACGCCCGGATATGGTGACCGTGTTTGGTGATCGCGTCACTGAGACGAGCTCATATCCCTGCGGCACTGGCCCGATGACAGGTTTAATAGGCACTGTCCGCGTGTCAACGCTCTCAATGGGTATCGTAACCGTGACTTTACTTGGCTCAATCCTGACGTTCTCTACCTGAACGTTATTCTCGTCACGAGCCTGCGGCTCAATCTGTCTTTTGATGGTCGAGCTCTTTTCTGATATGTCAATGACCGCAACGACCTCGACCACGCGGCGGACATCCGCACCCGGTCCCGTTACCGTAACTTCGTTTGGCTGCACCTGCCACCCGCGAGCCACAAAGCCCTCGGCTGTCCGGCCTCGAGTATTGGCCTGCACGGCGCGCTTCTCTGTGATGACAGAGTCCAGCTCCACCTGCACCATTTTGCGATCCCAGCGGACGATCTCAAGCCCCTGAGGCTTGTATCCTACTCCGACGGGCATGCTGCGAACACCGATCTCACCTGCCGAAAGATCCACCGTTAACCTGATCATACTTTCCAGATCGCGACTGAGTACGGAACTTCTGCCGCGGACGGTCAGACTAATCTCGGGCGGAGTAACCCGGATAACAGCCATGCCCTCAGGCACTCGAATCGGACTCACGCTGATAGCCATTCGCTGCTCAACGATCGGGTCTGTCTGCATGCGCACAGCAGCCCATATCACTATCGCAGCGATGATAGAGACTATTTTGAGCGACAGGTTATGTCTGAAGAAGTTGGCCATTTGCCCTGCCGTATTTTCCTTACATGCCCACGGGGCGCGTTGCTATGCCTCGCGTTTCCAGAAACGCCACCGGGACTTTTCCTGCTCAGGCTCAAACAGTGCCATGAGTCTCTCTGTCAGTTGCGTCCGATCCAATCTGCGGCTCAATGCCCCGTCGACGGCAAGCGAAATCGCGCCAGTCTCCTCGGAGACCACCAGACACACCGCATCCGTGCGTTCGCTCAGGCCGAGCGCAGCCCGGTGACGCATCCCGGAGCTGGCCGAAAGCCCGGGACTCTCGGAATATGGCAGTACGCAGGCGGCTGCGACTATCGTCTCCCCGCGGATTACGACGGCCCCATCATGCAGTGGCGTCTTGGGGAAGAAAATCGTACCAAGTAATTCTGCTGAAACGCGCGCATTGAGCGTTTTGCCAGTACGAGTGATGTCCATCAAGCCGGTTTCGCGCTCGAACACGATCAGCGCGCCAATTCTCTTCTCCGAAAACTCCACCACAGCTTCCAGCACTTCCCGAAAAAGTCGCTGCCGGACATCGTCGTTCAGTGAGATTTTCGAGAGTGCACTTCCAAGGAAACCAGTCCGCCCCAAGCGCTCGAGCGCCATCCGCAATTCTGGTTGGAATATGACCACCAGAGCGATGATGCCAGGAATGAACAAGCGGCTCAGCAGCCAGTTGAAAGTTGGCAGCCATGTCGTAATCGAAACGATGACGACGACCGCTGCAACCCCTTTGATGAGCGATACGGCGCCACTTCGACGGGCAAGCAGGAGCACGTTGTAGAGGATGAACGACACCAATGCGATGTCGATGATATCCACTACAGTCATGGTCCTGATTATCTGCCGCACTGCTTCTAAAAATGTCATGGGTAAACCAATTGGGGTGAGCGCCGCACATTCACGCTGCTTTGTAGTCTAGCCAATAGTGGCAAGTGACACTCCACCATATACGAAAATGGACATCACGATGCTGGCGATTATAACACCAAGCACCAGGCATCCAAGTGATTTCCAGAACCCGAATTCAAAAACTGCGGCAATTGCTGAACCTGTCCATGCGCCCGTCACAGGCAGAGGCACTGCGACGAAAAGCGTCACAGCCCAAATCCCGTACTTCTCAACCATTGCGCGCTTGCTATGGGCCTTATTGACCACATAGCGAATGATCGGGCCAACAAGCGGCTTGTCGCCAAGATGCTCGACCATCCAGTTAAAAAGCAGTATAACAGGGATGACAGATATGATATTGGCGGGAATTCCAAACGCCAGCACTTTCCATAGTGGCAGGTGCAAGACAGCTCCATAGATCACGCCGCCTCGTATCTCGCTCACCGGCAGGGCAGACAGAATCATTACAATCATTTCCGGCTGATTTACAAAGACCTTTGAAAGCCACTCAAAAACATGCTGTGCCAATGAACCTCTGCCCCTTCGCTTCCAATACGCAGCGACTTCATTATACTATTAGAGCAACGAACATCACGCAGGTTCCGATCTTGAGCGACAAAATGCCGTCCTGTCGCATGAACACCTGCAGACTGCCAGTCACATGTCGATTGGCCTGCCAGCGCGGGTCGGCTGTCTTTCAGCCGAGCCGTCACAAGTATACCACATATGTCACGCATGCCGAAATGGCAGCACCATTATAAAGGACGCTTCAAATATGCTCATCATTGACAGTCATGCACACGTATTCCCTGAGAATGTCGCCCCGACCGTTGTCGCAAACCTCGGCGCCGGATATAACGCCACGCCGGTCGCCATGCCGGTGCTGGACGAGCTCCTCCGACACATGGACGCTTCAGGCGTAGATAAAAGCGTACTCTGCCCTATTGCTACGAAACCAGCGCAGGTTCCATCCATCAACCGTTGGATAAGCAAACTCCCGCGTGACCGTTTCATTCCACTCGGCGCACTTCATCCGGACTATAACGACAACGCCGGCGAAATCGACCGCCTGCTTGATCTGGACATTCGCGGGGTCAAGCTCCACCCATATTTTCAGGGCCTGACGCTCGCCTCGGATGGTATGAATCGACTGATGGAGCAAATCGGCGATCTGCTGTTCGTCCTCATCCACGGCGGCGATGAGATGATACGCCTCGACTACATTGAGCCAACGCCGGCGCGCCTCGCTGAGTTCCACGATCGCCATCCATATTTACGTCTCACCGTCGCCCACATGGGCGGTTATCTACTTTGGAAAGAGGTCGAAAAACATCTTGTCGGACGCGACATCTGCTTTGACTTGTCTTATACATTCAATCAGGCTTCCGACGAGCAGATCCGGCATATCATCGATACTCACGGATATGAGCGCATCCTCTGGGCTTCAGATTTCCCGTGGCAAGGTCAGGATGAAGCGCTTGCCGGCCTGAAACGCCTCAAACTGCCCGAAGTGCAGGAACGCGCGATTGCGGGAGAAAACATCCTCAGGGCGCTGCGAATGGACACCACATCCTGATGCATATCCTGCCCACCAATGGAGAACGCGTGACAGACATTGCAGGCTTGGAGTACAATTTTCCCCATCCTGCTGTATTGCACTGATGGTCACCGCCGAGATTGCTGGGGCCTCCATGCTGCTTTTCATCGCCATCGTTCTTCTTTTCAACGCAATTTCACTCACGAGCCGCGCAGCCCAGCTGCGCGGCGTTGATACGTATGCGCTGGCATTTCTGAACTACCTCTGGGCATCTGTAATCTGCTGGTGCGTGGTTCTCATCTCCGGCTCAGCCATGCCGACCGAGGCATTTCGGATAAGCCTTGTCGCCGGCATCGCCTACGTATCGGCATTTCTCTTCATGCTCCAGAGCATGAAAGTGAAGGGCACGGCAATTGCGCAGGCTGTCATGGGCATTTCGGTGCTCGTGCCGATTGCAGCAGCGATGCTGTTGTGGGGAGAGCGTCTCCAGCTCCTGAGTGGCGTAGGCGTCGCATTGGCGCTCGTATCACTCCCCATGCTCACACTAGACAAAGGATATGATCGCCAACCGATGACGCTCTCGCGTTTCGGCGCGCTGGCTGGCCTGTTCTTCGCCAACGGCCTGGCATTGGTATGCACCAAATGGTATCACTTCGCCGATGTGCAGGCACACCGGGCGCTCTATCCTGCGGCGCTTTTCGCGGTGGCCGCCGTTGCTGGATTTATCCTCTGGAAGATGCGGCCAGAGCGCAAGCTCGGCAAAACCGAGATACTCTGGGGAGCCGCAGTGGGCATCGCCAACGCTGTCACCGTACTGGTGCTTCTGGCCGGTTTGGACGCGTTCCAGTCTGCCGTATTGTTTCCGCTCACATCAGCGGCAGCACTTGCCGTCGTCACAGCTTTTGCCGCCGTAGTCTGGCATGAAATCCCCGGCAAAATCGGATGGATCGGCATCGGCGTGGCATCCGTCGCAGTCGTGCTGGCAAATCTCTGATGCTCTATATTACACTGATCGTAATCTGCCTGAGTGGCTTCTGGCTCGGCGCCCGTGGAGCGCAGAAGGCTCATGCCGACACCCTTGCCGTGGGGGCGGTCAGCTACGCGTTCGCGGCACTAATATGCTGGGGCGCACTCGGCGTCCTGCGCCCGGACGTGTCACATCAGAGCGTGATGATTGAGCATTCACCGGCGCCTGCTACGTCGGAGGATATTTCTGCCTGCTGCAGGCCATGTCACATCGCGGCACCGCGATTGCTGCAATTGCGTGGCGCGAAATCCCCGGCAAACTGGGCTGGAGCGGGCTCGTCATCGCACTTGTTGCAGTCGCGCTGGCCAATATGTGAGGCAGTCTACACGTCCGCGTATTCCGTGCGCATGATGACCTCTTCCTGCATCGCCGGCGTCAGGCCCACAAAATAATCAGTATAGCCGGCGACTCTTACGACCAGATCCCGATATGCCTCCGGGCATTCGCGCGCCTCTAAAAGTGTTTTGCGATCCACAACGTTAAACTGTACTTCGAAGCCCCCAAGGCGCATATACGTCTTCACCAATTCCGCGAGTTTTCGCTGCGATTCTGCGCTTGCCAACGCGCTTTTCGAGAATTTCAGATTCAGCACCAACCCGCCAAGCATCGGGCGATGGTCCCAGCATGTCACAGATTTCACCGCAGCGGTCGGGCCTTTTTTTTCGCGTCCCTGAGCTGGTCCGGCGCCGTCGGCAAATGGGAAATGCGCTTTCCGGCCATCCGGAGTTGCACCAGTCTGGCTGCCAAGTCGCTCATGCATCACCCAGCAAAAGAACCCCGGCTTGAATCCGCTGCCAAACGCTACCTCATATTTCGCGCATTCACCGGCTACGAAATCCGTCACCTCAACCGCCAGCTTGTCGACCTCCGGCTCATCGTTGCCATAGCTCGGGACTGCATTCAGGCATTTCTGACGAAATTCCTCATTCCCCGCAAAATCACTTTCCAACAATTCCAGCAATTCTCTCAGGGAAACACTTTCCTGCCGATAGACGAACTCCCGCATGACCGCAAGCGAATCCACGAGGTTTGCAAGCCCGACGAATGAGCACTCAATCCAGCTATGCCGCGCACCGCCCCAGTCGATGTCCATTCCCCGCTCGATACAGTCATTCACGAAGCACGAGACCAGCGGAAAACCACGGTGAGCCATGCAACTGTGACGGAATGCATTCTGCTCAGCAACTCCTTGGCCAATTGTCTGCCCAAGCCGCGTGCGATATGTCTGCATCAGCGCATCGAAATCCGCGGCTTCCAATTCGCCAGCGGCCACATCCCGCAGCACGTCAAGCAGTATCTGCGAAAGATTAAAATATGGGCTGGCCACCCAGACGCCGCTGCAACCAATTGGCGAAATCTCCACGCAGGTGCTATTCTGATATTCACAGGCTTCAGCGCGAGTGCAGCCGGCTTTCTGAAGCGCGTCAGGGATAGTCACATCGTTGAAAATTGCGGGATTAGCACCGATTTCGGCGTTAATCTCACATGCGAGCGCCAGCAGGTCATCCGGCGTACTGTCACTGTAACAGAGGCCCGTCCCGGGATATGACAATCGCACGTTGCGCGTCGTCTGCAGCACCATATACGAAAGTTCATTGGTCACGTCATTCCCATTTTCATCGCGCCCGCCAACCATTGCACCGATGGCCAGCCCGCGTGGCACCGTCTCATTTATCAGAATACTCAGACAATCAATAAGCTCCTGTGCGGCTGCTGGCGTCAATACTCCAGCCGCGACGTCCTCGCAATAGTATGGCCACAGCCACCGATCCATACGCCCCGGACACATCAGTGACGCGCCGTCAGCCCACATGCAGGCATGATTTACAAAATGCACGGCCTGCAGAGCCTCGACGAAGCTCCGGGCCGGATATGCGGGCACCCGCCGGCATGTCTGCGCAATGGTCATAAGCTCCGCGCGTCGCCGCGGGTCACTGGCTTCAGTCGCTAATCGCTCTGCCTCCTGGGCATGATGCCCGGCGAATTCCATCAGCCCTTCCAGCGCCTCCCATGCCGCCTCGTAGAAAGCACTGGGAAGCACGCTGTCTGGCGCAGCCGGGTCCAGCGCATCACGCTTCGCGCCGATCTCATCCTGTATGGCACGGGCGCCCATCCGCACAACCCTGTCCATGTCCACGCTCATATGCCCGGACTGGCCATGCGCAGGTGGCTGCGCCGCAATGAACTCTCGGACTTTGGCAAGCCGTTCGCGTTCTTCTTCACTCGGTTCATCGAGATTCGGGCGGCCCACAATCAGTTCATCTGAATCTATATGCACCGTGGCGTATCTCAACGTATCGGCGACTGCCTGCCCGCGCCGCTTTATCCACATGATTTCGGCACGAGTGCGCATCAGAGATTCGCCAAAATAAAGCTCCCGCTCAAATCCGGGCCATCTCACATTTTCAACACTGGAACCCACTGCGCGTTCGAGACATTTTGCCCGCAGTCTTATGACGCGGTCTGTGGCCACATGCAGGTCTGGTCGTGACACAATTCATCACCTGCGCTATTATCCTGAAGTCGCGTTTATAACCTATTCCTGACGGAGAAAAACCACGTTGCAGACTACATCTGCAATTTCTTCCTCACTCATTTCGTCTCCTCTGCATAGTTGAGAAGGAAGCGAGCCAATATTGTGGAAATGAGAGATGGATAGATAGCGTTCCTACAATGGAATGCACAATACATATAACATTGTGTACGACTGACAAGTATTTAGTACGGAGGGCTTGAAATGGCGAGGATTTTCGGTAAACAATATACGCGTCAGGAACTTCTGCAGCACGTAGGGCGCATGGACCAGCTTGGCGGCGTCCGCAAGGTCGTTCTTGATGAGGGCAATGAAAAGGGTAACGAGGCCGTCCTGTTCAATACGGGTGGCGGTCTGAACTTCACAGCAATGGCCGGGCGCGCGCTGGATGTTTCCTCAGCCACCTACAATGGCCAATCCCTGTGCTGGCGTTCACCTGCCGGTGATGTTGAAGCCAGCCACTTCGAGGTTGATGGCCTTGGCTGGCTGCGCAATTTCGCCGGCGGCCTGGTCTGCACATGTGGTCTGACCTATGCGGGTGGCCCGCACACGGATCTCAAAACCGGTGAGGGCAGCCCATTCAGTTATGAAGACGAAGATGGCAATGTGCTGTGGAGCGCCACTGGCAGCATGGGCCTGCATGGGCGCATCTCCAATACGCCTGCGAAACACCTGTCTCTCTGCGAGTGGTGGGAAGGCGACGATTACTGGATGGGCGCTTCGGGCGAAATGCGAGAGGCCGCACTCTTCAATCCCAATATCGTACTCAAGCGCACAGTCAAAGCCAAGCTCGGCGAGAACAAGCTCTGGATCAACGATGTCGTTGAAAATCAAGGCTTCCACACGCAGGAGCACATGTTCGTCTATCACTGCAATTTCGGCTTCCCCGCGGTCGCAGGTGGCTCACAATATCTCATAAATTCGCGCAAAGTCACACCACGCGATGCTGCGGCTGTCCCGCATCTCGATACGTGGGCCGAATTCCCGGCACCGATTCCAGGCGTTGAGGAATGGGTCTACTATCATGATCTGGCCTGCGACGAAAATAACGCATCGGCCGTAGCCATCGTCAACCGAGATTTCAACAATGGTCAGGGCTTTGGCGGCTATCTGCGATTCAGCAAAGAGGCGCTGCCTGAATTTGTACAGTGGAAAATGCCGGGCCAGGGCGAGTATGTCACAGGCCTCGAACCCGCCAACTGCCATGTTGAGGGCCGCGTGAAGGACCGCAACGAAGGCCGCCTCGTGGTACTTGAGCCGGGCGAGACGCGCGAATACTGGCTCGAAGTCGGCGTACTTGAGGACAATAGCGCCATCGACGCAATGGCCGCGGAAATCGCCGCGCTGAAATAGCCCGTCTCTCGCTGCAGACTGACGCGAAACACAATGCGAAAATGTGCCATGCAAACAGCGGGTGCAATGTGTCCGCCGTTTGGTGGTGCTCGCATATCGAAGCTGACATCTCAACGCATTTCAAGGGTGATTGCACTGATGGCCACACTCCAGGAGCTGTTCGCTCAGCCGACAAACAGCTACCGCATGCAGCCGTTCTGGTTTCTCAACCATGATCTACGTGAAGACGAGTTGCGGTGGCAGATCCAACAGATGCACCAGCAGGGCATCGGCGGGGCGGTACTGCATCCACGCCACGGTCTGGTCACTGAATACATGTCCAAAAAATGGCTCGACGCCATCGACGTCTGCATCGATGAGATGCGTAAATATGGCATGGAAGCCTGGCTCTATGACGAGCTGAACTGGCCCTCCGGCACGCATGGCGGCGAAGTCACCCGTGATCATCCGGAATTCCGCATGAGGTACCTGCGCGTCCAGAGTCTGCACGTCAGCGGCGGAGTCACGTATCAGGTGCGCCTGCCTGCATATGGTGACACGTTGTTGAGTGTTCAGGCCATCCGCATCACCCCGGACAGCGCAGACGGTGGCGACCTCAAATTTGTCGGCGAACCGCGCGAGCTTTTCGACTGTTGGGAGGATGACCGCTTCCGCTGGCAGGCGCCTCCTGGAGACTGGTTTCTCGTGGCCTTCTTTGAGTTCGAGACGCCCGCGGGTGTCACGTGGAAAAACGGCTACTATCTTGACACGATGAATGGCGAAGCTGTGCGCGATTTCCGCAATCACGCATACGAACCATACACGCGCTTTGAGGATGAATTCGGCAAGACCGTCAAAGGTATGTTCACCGATGAGCCCGGCCTGATGATCCATGACGCATTCGTTCACACGGATGCTCTGGCGGGCACTGCGGACGAGCCAAAACGAACGCTTCCCGGCGTCACTCTCGCATGGACGCGCGACATGTTCAACCGCTTCGAGAAATTCGCCGATTACGAGCTGCGCCCCAAGCTCATGCATCTTCTCTACGAATTAGGCCCCGAGACCCAGAAAGTCCGATCCGACTATCACGGTGCGGTATCGGAATGGTATATTCACAACTACCATGGCCAGCTAGGAGACTGGTGCCGCGACCGCGGCATCGATTACATTGGCCATACGCTCGAAGACCCTCTCTGGGGGCAAGTTCGCACGCAGGGCGACCAACTCGCAGTGCTCGCAAAACTCGATCGCCCGGGTTTTGACTATCTCGGCGATGACATAGGCCCGCGGCGGCTGCTTTCGGCCAAATGTGCCACATCGGCCGCGCACATCGGCGGCAAGCAACGCGTCATGTGCGAAGCCATCGGCGGCAGCGGTCATCATGTCACCTTGGAGCGCATGCGCGCCAACCTCAACTTCATGTGCGTGCTCGGATGCAACATGCTCATCCCGCATGCCTTCTACTACAGCTTCGAAGGCCTCCGTAAGGCAGATTGGCCTCCCACTGAGTTTTACCACAATGGATATTGGCCATGGTTCCGCCAGTTCGCAGATTACAGCGCCCGCCTGTGCCTCATGCAGGCATCCGGTGACGCGGTTGTCGACACACTCGTGCTGCTGCCCGCCGAGACCATGGCGGTCGATGCATGGGAGCAGGGCAAACCCGTGCATCAGCCGCAATGCGAGCGTCTGCTGGCGTTCCTTTCCGATGAGCTCCTCAGCATCCACCGCGACTACGATCTTGTGAATGATGATCAGTTGTCGAACGCCGTAGTGGACGATCAGCGGCTGGCATTCGTCACATCAAAATGTGAGTATCCGCTTCTCATAATTCCGGGAGCGCGGGTTATGTCAGTCGCCGCCGCCAGGAAAATCGCCGCATTCTATGAGGCTGGCGGCAACGTCATTTTCCTCGGCAATCTGCCAAGCCAGACACTGGTCCGCGGACAGGATTTAGAACTCCAGAACATCATCCGCGGTATATTGGGGGCTGTGGAGGGAGCCGACATATTCAGCGGCGAAGCTGGCGCTGAAATGGCCGTTGCAAACGAAGCCGGCGGCAACGCCGTATGGTCATCAGATGCTGAGATTACCAGCGAATGGCTGTGCGCAACGATTAACGAACTGATTGCCGCAGACATTGTCATTCAAGGCGAAGATGCAGCCCAGGACAGGGGCATTTTCCACTGTCACCGCCGGGATGGAGACAATGAAATCTACATGTTCTTCAACCGGGCAGCAGAGCGGCAGGAGGCGACAGTCACAATACCCATACTCGGCCAGCTCAGCGAATGGGATCTCGAAACTGGCGACACGCAGCTGGCGGACGCCGACTACACTGTGCCAGTTCGCCGCATTGCCACAATCGCGAGCGACACCGGAGTTATCGCCGACGCTACTGGCGAAGCCACTGATGATAGTGCAGAATTGGTCACCGGAGCGCAGACTGCATGGTATATGGAACTCGATCCGGACGAAACGCGCATTTTTGTGCTCGACACCGCAGCGCGCGGCGAAAGCATCTCCATTGAGGGCACAGTTGAGCCGGAAATCATCGAGGAGATCCCGCTGGGTGACACATGGCGGTTTGAGGCGCGCGAAGACAACGTCGCCATCCTCGACCGCTGGCAGTTCATAGCCCATGACCGCGTGGCAGGTGACAGACTGCACGTAAACGATACGCCAGGGCGCGTGAACACATATGTAACGACATTCGAAGTTGATGGGCGCATTGGCAATGTCAGGCTGGTACTCGACGACCTGCACCAGTACATTCCAGCCCATGCCGGAACTCTGGCGCAACGTCGCAACCTCGAAATCTACATCAACGGCAAGCCCGCGCCATCGCTGCAGAATGCCAATTGGCAGGATCACTATTTCGAGGCCACTGACATATCCGCCCTCATCCAGCAGGGCAAGAACGAAATCCAGATCTGCACTGTCTGCCTGCTTGATGTCCCGTTTGATTCACTCGATTATCCGGCCTACCTGGTGGGCGATTTCGCCGAAATATCCGGCCAGTTGCGGCCTCAGCCGACACAGGTCAACCAGTATTTCTCCGAGCTTGGCTACCCGCATTACTCAGGCATCGGCGCGCATACGCTGAGCTTTGACCTCTCCGAAGAGACGATGCAGGGCAATCGTCGGATGGTGCTCGATGTCGGCAGGCCGCGCGATGTCGCCCGCTTCCTCGTCAATGGCGAAGAAGTCGCGATCCGCATGTGGGACCCGTACGAAATTGATGTCACAAACCATCTCAAAGCCGGCCGCAATGAGATATGCGTCGAAGTCACCGGCACACTGGCCAATCTCTATTCCAAGGCTGAGACTCCCGCCGGGCTTCCCGGTGAAGCCAGAATCTGGGTTATCGGCTGACGATAAATCAAAAGCCGGGCCAGCTCGTGCTGGCCCGGCTTTTTCAGCAGCGTGGAGGGTCGCAATGCTGCCTGCAGAGGTCTCACTCCGGGATGGACGATCCGCCGTCATACGCCACATTCGCAAGGACGATTACGAGCGCGTCCTTGCATATTTCGAAGGCCTCTCACCAACAAGCCGAAAATGGTTCTGCCCGCATCCGTTTGACGAAGAACATGCGCACAAGATCGTCGACACCTCTGATGGCGTCGACAATGTCCGCTTAGGCGCATTCGCAGATACTGCCGATGGACCCTTGGTCGGCTACTTCTACTATCAGACCGCCGAGAGCCAGAAATACCCGCGCGTCGGCTGCGGAATCATCGACGAATTCCACAATCAGGGCCTCGGCCCCCATCTCATGAAGGCGCTTATCGCGGAGGCACGCCGCAATGCTAAGCCCGGCCTCGGTCTGTGCGTCGACAAGCCAAATCACCGCGCACTGCGCACCTACAGCAAAAACGGCTTCCGCATTGTCGGCCAGAGCGGTTCGGCCCATGGTGGCCCCACATCTCATCACCAGATGATCCTCGACTTTGAGGCGCTTGCTTCGCCATATACGCAA
>CAYSRY010000001.1:23682-39957 GCA_964433395.1 uncultured Armatimonadia bacterium
GCTGTATGTATGCGCACCCGATTGACTGGCAACTCACCCATCTCACCCCCGACATGTTCACTCTCCGCGAGTGGCAGCTCTACCTCGACCTCATCCAGGCTGCCGGGGCAAATATGCTCAAAATTTTCATCTGGCCAACCCAGTACTACCATCCCGATTTTCCGGAAACCCACCACAATAAATGGCGCTATGAACTCTATCGCGAAGTCCTCCGCTATGCCCACACGCTGGACCTCGAGACCCATGTCGGATTCGCCGGAAACTGCGTGCCTCCGTCGGTCTGGCAGGCTCACCCCGACAAGCGCGCCGACGAAATTGACTATGTGGGCATCCATCTCTGCTGGCAACGCGGCAAAGATGAAATCCTCCAGTTCAGTGAGCATCTCATCGACTATTTCGCCGATGTGGTTGATGGATTTGTTGTCTGGTACGCCGATCCTGGACTCTGTGTCTGTGACAAGTGCCAGCCATATACGCCCGTTGTGCTTGACCAGATGCGCACCTACGCAGACTACATCGGCAATCGCGCCCAGCTGCATCACTGCCCGTGGTGGCTCTGGTGGATGGACGGAGGCGAAGACTATCCTGATGGTGGACACGGCCTCCCGATCAGTTCAGGCATCCGGCGCGACATACTGGGAGCCATCCCCTCCGGCGACTGGGTTCTCCTCTATGATGGCGACCACCAGAGCATCCTGATCGCCCGCGAAAAAGGGCTCAAAGTGCTCAGTTGCGCATTTTTCATGGATCCGGAAAGTGGCAATGAGACAAATAATATTCTGCCGCAAACCAAATTTGATCAAATCGAAGCATCAGTTGCGCTGGCCGGGCACGAAGGCCACGGCCTGATGGCCTATCGCCTCACGCCTTTCACACAATTTCCACAGGATTGGCTGTTTTTCCGCAAACAGCTCTTCCCCAATTGCACGCGCCACGACGCCCTCGCCGATCTTGCCGCATTCCTCGGCGTCGGCGCTGAATTTGTCGAAGCACTCGACCTGCTCAACGAATGGTGGCAGGGAACTTTAGCGGGTGGCTATGACATGGAGCTTCTTCGGCGGGCAGTCGCTATTCTGCACGATCTTGTACCTGCGCGTCCGGAATATCTCACTCATCTTTCGGAATCCGCCGATATTCTTCTCATGCTCGCCGAATATGGAGCTGCGCACAACTGGCAGACTGGCGATGACCTCGTCGAAGCCGTACAAATGCGCATGGAACAGACTTCAACGTTCACGAGTTACACCCACGAACTGCTCTGGACAAAAGCGCGCGCCTACCCGGTCATTCGCCAGCGCGTGCGTAATTGGATGAAGGCGCTGCAGCCCATAGCACGTGCACCCGAATAGCCATCTTAAACGAAATCGGGAGACAGAATATGGCCGAGGTATTGCGCGAAATCACCATCGGCGCTGCTGTTTTACGCGTCATGCGCGGCGACATCACCACATCAGACACTGACGCGATTGTGAACGCGGCCAATTCGCACCTCAGCCACGGCGGCGGCGTCGCCGCGGCAATCTGCCGGGCGGGAGGGCCGCAGATTCAGCGCGAATCCGATGAGATAGACTTCGTCCCGGAAGGCCAGATCGCGACGACTGGAGCAGGCACTCTGTCGGCCGACTATGTCATCCACGCAGTAGGACCACGCGGCGGCGATCCTGAAGGCGACGACAAGCTCGCCTCCTGCGTCACCAATGCCCTCGACGAAGCCGACCGCCTCGGCATTTCAAGCATCGCATTCCCTGCCATCAGCTCCGGTATATTCGGCTTCCCCAAGGATCGGTGCGCGCACATTCTGCTCACCACAGCCCACGACTGGCTGACTGCAAATCCCGCCAGCTCAGTTCACCAGGTAGACATGATAAACATCGACGCCCTGACCACCAGCGTTTTCGCCGCGGCATTCGACACCATCTTCGCCACGCGTCTGTAAGCATCCACTCCGTCAGCAGCACAAACGCAGCTCTGCGAGCATTTTTAGCATCAACAAAAAAAAGCGGCGAAAAGACCATTTCTGGCCTGTTTTCGCCGCTTCAGTATGTGCACGTACTGGCAATTCAGCCTCAGCAGTTCGGTCTACAACAGTTCTGTCACATTCTCCCTGATTTTCCGGATCGCCGCGATGATCATATCCATCGTGCGCGTGTCCGCATCGGCAAATACCGAATGCATAAGCGTGACAGCTTCCTCTTCCAGAGCCCGCTGCGCAACTGGAGTTTCGACCTGGGTATAATCCGGTGGCTCAATGCCATCCGGGTACGCTACCGGGCCGAAATGCCTGTTAGTGAACAGTGGATTATCCTGGATCGGGTGCATGTGCCCTGAACCGAGACCCACGCCCTCAGCCGCCATGGCTTCCACAAATTTCGCGCGGCTCAGGCCCTCAAATTCATCCGAAATGAATTTGAATGGATAGTAATAAAAGCCCCAACGTGTCACATTCTCGCCACGCTCCAGTGGAGCCATGCCGGGAATTTCACGCAGCGCATCCTCAAGGTACATCGCGTTTCTCGTGCGCCGCTCATTTTGCTCGGCAAACCGCTGGGTCTGGCAATACGCGATTGCGCCCTGCCATTCGGTCATGCGGAGATTGGAGGCCACCAGATGGAATTCATAGAACGGACGCCCCGGGAATCTGCCGATATGATGATAAGCAAATGCCTTGCCTATCAATTCCTCGCTGTTGCTGACGACGATGCCACCTTCGCCACTTGTCAGTGTCTTGCCCATCTGCAGTGAGAAAGTGCCGAAATCACCGAAGGATCCGCAGCCTTTGCCGCGCCACTGTGAACCGTGAGCGTGAGCGCAGTCCTCGACAACGAAGAGACCATGCCGTGCCGCAATGTCCATGATTGCGTCCATGTCACATGGATAGCCACCGCTGTGCACGGGAATAATCCCGGTTGTCCGCGGAGTAATTGCCGCCTCGATCGCCGCTGGCGAGATCTGATATGTCGCGGGATCGATGTCAACGATAATCGGGATTGCGTTGACCAGCACAACTGCTGTTGCGCTCGCCACGAAAGTCGAGCATGGCACGATGACTTCGTCGCCCGGCTGAATCCCGACTGCTTTCAGCGCGAGTTCAATGGCCTGAGTACCATTCGTGCAGGCCACGCCGTGTTCCACTCCCTGATAGTCGCAGAAAGCGTTTTCAAACTTGACCACCCACGAATCGGTCAGGTCCGCTTCGCCATAAGCCCCGCGCCACCACCTGCGGGACTCCAGAACCGACATCAACGCATCTTTTTCCTCCTGCCCTACTTCCGGCCAGTCCAGACCGACTGATTTCCCCAAGGGGCCTTGCACTGTCTTCGGCCCGCCATTGATTGCGAGTTTTGCCATGTCGATGCACCTCCACGTCTCAGGTTGCTTCCATATCTGCCCCTATTCTCGTTGTATCCTGCTTCACCTCTATGTTTCTCTGAAGCGCGCCGAATATTTCACCTGTGGACCACAACCAGGAAGGAGAAGCGCATCCGTTCTGAGAAGGGGCTCGCGTACAAAACTCTAGGAGGTTACTCTCATGTACCAGCCAAAACTCAGGGATATTTTTCCCGAAGACTATAGTTCCGTCACCGAAGACCAATGGAAGCAGTGGCGCGCGGGCGTCATCGAGCGTTTCTTCGACCTGATGGGCGAGGGCGCACCGGAAAAACGACCTGCCCCCAATATGCAGATCCATGCGGAATACGCCGAAGACGGATACACGCGCCAGCTCGTATCCTATGACATAGACGAAGACGACACTGGCTGGGCATGGCTTTGCATTCCCGACGGATTCTCGACGCCGCGGCCGGCAGTCCTTTGCATCCACGGCACCACTGCTGACGCAAAAGATGCCTGCCTCGGCAAGGGAGGCCACCCCGGCGGCTCGAATGGCATCTCCGTCCATCTGGCGAAACGAGGGGTTGTCACATTTGCCCCCGACCATTTCTGCGCAGGCCAGCGCCTCCCCGAAGGCGGCTCGCCATATGGCACTGGATTCCTCTACGACCGCTGGCCAAACTGGTCAGAGATGGGCAAGGACGTCTACGACCATCAACAGGCCCTCGATGTCATGTGCGCACTCGACTGCGTTGACAATGACAATATCGGCTCACTTGGTCATTCACTCGGCGGCTATGGGTCTGTATTTATTGCCGCCGCCGACGAACGTGTTAAAGCCGCTGTCTCAAGCTGCGGAATCACTTCCTGGCAGTGTGATCCACTGCGCGGAAACTGGTCTCGCATCCCGTATGACCGCTACAAACATTTCCCAAAACTCCTCGACTATTTCATCAGCGGCCAGCCAGTTCCCGTTGACATTCCCGAGATCATGGCTGCTATCGCCCCAAGATACCTTCTCAATCTCTCGGCTGTCGGTAATGACTCCTGCTTCAATATTTTTGAGCCATTCGCCGAAATCTATTATCAAGTCGAGCGTGTCTACAAAGCTCTCGATGCAGAAGGTCACTTTGGTTGCTACTATCATTCCGAACAACACTCATTTAACGCACCAAATCGTGCACTTGCATACGCGTGGTTGCAGGACAGATTGGGCATTGGTGACGAAATAATACTATGATAGTCCTATGTGCATTGTTTTGCACCACACAGGGCTGCGCAATACAGTATTATGAAGTACTCGCGCCGTATCCAGGTCGATCACACACGTGGAGATGATCACCATGAAACTCTCGTTATACACGTTGCTTGCAAAAGATTACACGCTCGAGGAAGCCGTCAAATATGCTGCCGACGCAGGCTTTGATGCCGTCGACATCCGTCAGGCCGAGGATGGCGCGCATCTCCCTAATGGCGCTCCACCATCGGATGGTAACCGTTGCCGCCAGCTTGTTGCAGACTACGGCTTGCATATTTCCGGCCTCACGACATATTACCGTCTTGGCTGCACCGACTTCGCAGAAACTGCTGCCAACCTGAATGGCATCGAGAGTTCCATGGACCTCGCCATCGCCATGGGTGCAAAATACTTCCGCATCTCCGGGCCAGCCTACGATGCAGAGGCCGGCTACGAAAGGCAACGCCAGCTCACACGCGAGCAGGCTGTCACAATAGGCGAAATGGCGAAAGCGCGCGACCTCATCGTCACGGTCGAACAACATGGCGGTGCGCTTACTGCTTCCGCTGGCCAGATTCTGGACTTGTTCCGCGGCCTGATCCACGATAACTTCGGCGTGGTATACGACCCCGGAAACTGTCTGCGCGAAGGCTACGAGCGCCCGAGCGTTCAAATCGACATGCTTCGCGACGCCATGAAGGCAGTCCATGTCAAAAATGCGATGACGCACTCGGGGACTGCTGTCGATGAGATGCTTCCCGTCGAGCAGATCCGACTCGACAAGGGCATTCTCAACTGGCCGGACATCATCGCCGCCATCGAAGCCACCGGCTACGACGGCTACTACATGCTCGAGGATTTCTCAGCGTTTGAGACCATCCCCGAGAAGTTCAAATGGAACGTTGAATATCTGCGCCAGATCGCCAGCCGCAGATAGCATAAATTCCAATGGCATTGTCGCGGCTAAGACGCTACAATGCTCGCGAACAAAACTCTCAAAATCCCGCCTGGAGGGACAGTTCAATGGCTAACATACCGATTGCCTTGCAGTTGTACTCAATCCGCGAGGACTGCAAAAATGATCTGCCCGGTACTCTCGAAGCCGTCGCCAGAATGGGCTATGACGGTGTCGAATTTGCCGGCTACTATGACTACAGCGCCGAAGATCTGCGCAAAATACTCGACGATAACGGCCTCAAATGCTGCGGCAGTCATTTGGGCATCAACACCCTCCTCGGCGACGAGCTCATGAAGACCGCCGAATTCAACAAAATTCTCGGCAACCCTTTTCTCATCTGCCCCGGACTGCCCGAGGAATATCGTGACAGCCGCGATGCGTGGCGCAAAACTGCTGACGTCTTCAACGGCATTGCAGAGCGTCTGACCCCGCTCGGAATGTACACCGGCTATCACAACCACTGGATCGAGTTCACTCCGCTGGATGGCGAGATGCCATGGGACACGTTCTTTGGCAACACAACCAAGGAAGTCGTCATGCAGCTTGACTCCGGCAACGCCCTCCATGGCGGCGCCGACATCGTACCCTATCTCGAGCGTTACCCCGGCCGCGCACTTACCGTCCATCTGAAAGAGTATGCTGCCGACAACGACAAAGCGATCATCGGTGAGGGCGACGTGCGCTGGGATGTCATCTTCAACCTCTGCGAGACTTCCGGCGCCACGCAATGGTACATCGTGGAGCAGGAGAGCTACGCATTCCCGCCCCTCGAATGCGTCGACAGGTGTCTCCAGCAGCTCCGCGAAATGGGCAAATAACGCAGCTGCGACTTATCAGATCAAAACAAGAAAGCACACGGCATGCATGCCGTGTGCTTTTCATTTTCTGCCATCACCCCACCCGGTTGCCCGTGTGGATTCCATGCCAGCCGCGCAGTCGTGCTCGACGATGGCGCTAGTGCTGCTGGAGAGAACTCTTAAAGTTGTTGATCAACCACATGACTTTCTCGTCCGCATCTACCATCTCACTGACTTTATTGTACGCATGCAGAACGGTGCTGTGGTCACGCCCGCCAAAATGCCGACCAATGTCCACCAGGCTCAAATCCGTGAGCTCACGCGTCAAATAAATCGCAACCTGTCGGGGCCACACGATGGTCTTGCTACGCTTCGGACCACGAATTGCAGCCTCAGAAGTGTCCAGCTGAGCACCCACATATGCCACGATGTCATCGACGTCCACGCGCCGTTCTTCGCTGTTTGTCGAATAGTCAGCGATGATCTCCTCAACTGCAGAAATCGAGGGCTGTGACTGATTCAACGACACTTCAGCGCAGATCCGCAGAAGCGCACCCTCGAGTACGCGAATATTCGACTCAATCTTCTTTGCCACGAATTCCAAGGTCTCGCGACGCAGGCTGATGCCCTCAGCGAGAGCTTTTTTCTCAAGGATGGCAATCCGGGTTTCCACGTCCGGGCAGCGCAGGTCCGCCACGATGCCCGCCTCAAGCCTGCTGCGTACACGTGGCGACAGACTCTGAAGCTGCCGTGGGGGCGCATCACATGCTATGACAAGTTGCTTCTCGCTGTCATAGATAGCGTTGAACGTGTGGAAAAACTCTTCCTCAGAGGCTGGAGTGTTGATTGCCGCGATGAACTGGATATCATCCATGAGCAGCACATCAACTGTTCGGTATTTCGCGCGGAAGCCAGGGGTCCGGTTGTCGCGGATGGCGGAAATAAGCTCGTTGACGAACTCTTCCGCCGATATATACATCACCTGTGCATTCGGCTTCTGCTCCAGAACCTCATGACCAATTGCCTGCATAAGGTGTGTCTTGCCAAGCCCTACTTTTGAGTGGATGAAAAGTGGGTTATAGGCTGTGCCGGGCTGACGTGCCACCTGCGTCGCCGCCGCATGTGCAAAACGATTGCAGTCGGCGACCACGAAATTGTCAAAAGTGTAACGCGTGTTCAGCATCCCGCGCCCACCGTCACCCTTACGCGCTGGAGCCTTGGATGATGGGGGAGAAGAAGGCGATATCTCAGACTTCTCGGCACGCTCTCTCTGGCTGAGTTGCGCCAGCTCCGTAACCTCTGTCACTAACTCGACTGGCTGGTGCACGATCTCCTCAAGAGAAGCCTGAATCAGAGGTCGATGCTGCGTCGAGAGGATATTCGCCGAAAACTCATTTGCAACGCCAAGAACAAACGTATCTCCATCATATGAAAGAGGCACCGACTGCTTCAGAACCCCGTCAAACGTCGCACCACCAAGTCTTTGCCTCAAAAGGGGCATGACCTGCTCCCACAATGCCTCACTTGCCGACATAAGTTTCTCGGGCACGTCTGAACACCCTCCCACTTTCCCGATTCGGAAACTCCCCACGCACGCTCCCCAAGCGTCTGCTGCGAAAAGAGCAACGCTGCGCCCGCGGCGTCAACTCCCCCAAAGGCTAGTATGCGACCATCTGACGGGATCACCCCTGCAACCTGATTGTCAGCACACTCACTGACACCAGATGGCCGCATCTACACTCATCCAACCACAGAACGGAAGCGAGTATAACATGGCGGACAACAGGGAAATGCTTCAAAGCAACAACTGACCGAGCAACAGTGGCAGAACAGAAATGGCGGTTCGAAGCGATTGCAAGCTGGCAGTATATGGCAAAGTTACAACAAAATTGCCAGACTATTTGGCCAGATGCGCAACAAATCGTGTATTCCGTGGAAATTGCTGCGAAGCTCCGGAGTATGTGTAAAATACATAACTATCCGGGGATCTACTGTGTCAATTCCGCGTTGTTTCACCGCGTTGAGGCAGTTGCCCTCAGCTTGTAACCGTAGGTGTGCAGAATATATCACACGCATTACATGTCACGCAACGGAAATTTCGCCAGACTTTGGCGCCGAAATGCAAAGCAAAATTCATCAACATGCGCCCCCATCGTTATATCATGTTCCTCTACAATTTCTCTTCCCCTCTTGCTGATGTGGGATTTTTTCAAAGAATATTCCAAAGTACTTCGATTGAGCACCGCTCCCAGCAAAATCATTGTCTGCTCAGCCGACTTGCATGCCATCCGCGCTTGACCATCTGTTGCAGCATAGTATAATGCCGCATGAGCAAGACCGTTAAAGAATAAAATACATGACCTGTTACGGTACCAACACATCCGGAGGAATTCGCGTGAAATTCACATTTCTCGGCACCGCGGCTGCAGAAGGATGGCCGGCGCTCTTCTGTGAATGCGAGACCTGTGTCGAGGCCAGGACGCTGGGCGGTAAAAACATCCGTCGACGCGCAAGCTACCAGCTTGGAGACACCATCCACATCGACTGGGGCCCGGATTCATACAACTCGATGCTTCAGTTTCAACTCGACTACACCACTCTCCGCCACCTGCTGATCACCCATGCCCACTCCGACCACTGGATGCCGGGGGAGCTCTATTGGCGCAAAAATGGCTATTCGCGCATTCCTGCCCAATCATTCCTGAACATATACGGCAACGAACAGGCCGGACTATGGCTCGACGAGAAGCTCGACGCTGACCCTGCCGACTGTGCGATGGCTTTCAAACGTGCCGTCCCGTTTCAGGCAATTGATATTGACGAAGCGGTCGCAGTGCCGCTGCTTGCAGCCCACGACCAGTCTCAGCAGTGCCTGCTTTATCACATTGACACTGGCAATTCCCAGATTCTTATCGGCCATGATACCGGCTGGTTCCCGGAAGAAACATGGGACTATCTCGCTGGCTGTCAACTCGACTATCTCCTCATTGACGCCACATACGGCATCCGCGACAAGCGCGATGGCCACATGGGCGGCATGAGCGTCGTTGACACCGCCATTCACGCACGCGAAATCGGCGCGCTCGCTCCCGACTGCACAGTCATCGCCACGCATTTCTCACACAACTGCGGTACGAACTACGATGCGATGGCTGAATTTTTCGCGCCACATGGCATCATTGTCTCTTACGATGGAATGCAGCTTGATGTATAATAATATTATAAAGAGAATAACTGTCATCCCGCATTGAAGGCTGTGTCTTAGGCGCACACAAACACGTATTTGCAACTGATCCCATTTCATGGAGACACTGCATGGTTCGATTCATTCTCTATCTGATCCGCTGGCAGCTCTCTACGCCGATCCTCGCCCCCATTGTCGCGTATTTCAAGCACTCTGACGCGATGTTCGGCACAAGCGAGGACTGGATGGCCGCCGCAATCGCCAATCTCATCGGCGGCTGCATATTCTTCTGGGTCGACCGCTTTATTTTCAGAAGCAAGGCTATTGAAAGCTGGGAAGTGCTCAAAAAGGGTACGTGCGTGGATTGTGGTAAGACCGACCTCGTCCGCAGGCTTGTTCTGGCCCCAGGCGGCTATGACCGAACCGATGATGCAAATCCAGAATACCGTTGCGCTGAGTGCTCCGAGCGCAAGCTCGCGCAACTCGTCAAGGACAAAAAAGTCCAGCGATAACGCTCTCGATGTCCTCACTATCTTCATCGGAGGCGATGTCAATGCAATCGACCGCCGCTTCTCCGATTACACTCGGCGTCTACTACGCCGGGCATCCGCATGAAGATGCGCACGCAAACGACATCGCCAATTCTCCCGACGTCGGGTGCGCTGCCGTCTGCTCTCCTGACGAAACCGCTGCGGCATGGTACGCTGCCAAAATCCCTGGTTCATACATCCACACCGGCGGCTGGCATGCCATGCTTGCTGATCCCGATATTCCTGCGGTATGCATCCTCGCCGACAACGCAACTGCCGGACGGCTCACTCTTCAGGCGATTGAGCATGGCAAGTGGGTCTATGCCGACAAGCCCGGCGCTGCTTCTCTCAAACAGATGCAGGCAATCGTCGACGCAGCAGCAGCAACTGGAGCACATTTCTGCCCCTGCTACACACGACGCATGTTTGATGAAACTACGCGGATGGCCGATCTGATCGCGGGCGGAGCCATTGGAAATATTCGCTCGTTTTCAGCAGTCTGGCTCACCTCAACAAGCACCATCCGTGGCGCGGAAAACTGGCTGTTCCACCATAAATACGCTGGCGGCGGCATTGTCTACTGGCTCGGGTGCCACTGGATCGACGTGCTCCGGTTCGTAACAGGCAGCCGCGTCGCTGCTGTCTCTGCGATGACCTCGACTCTCAGTCGTTCAGTCGATGTCGAGGAAATCGCATGCGCCACGCTCAGGCTCGAAAATGGCGCCATCGGCACGTTCCGGGTTGCGTATGTTCTCGATCCGTTCCCCGGCTATACCCCCTCTGATCTATTGCTCGACATTCAGGGGTCCCGCGGCTCGCTCACCCTCACCCCCTCAGGGGCAGACCGCGTACTCCGGCTGCGCAGCAGAGCCCCGGGGTTCGAAAATGCCGCGGAAAGCCTCGAAATTGCAGTCCCGGGACACAACCGTTCCGGCTATGCATCTGAACTTCTGGCAGCATTCTTGCAGGCTCTCCGTGCAGGCACCGCGCCGCCCGCAACAGAGGCTGACGCGTTGTATGTCATGCAGGTTGCAGAAGCTATCTATACCGCAGCACAGAACCGCTCAGAACAGCCGCTGAACTGGCCACCTGAGCAATAGACGACCAACGGTATGCGAGTCACAGGCTTCTGCGTCGACCTCTATTGACAAATACCGCCGTTTGGTATTGACTCCAAACCATAGAAACATCGTGATCCGCTCCACCAGCTTACCCGTGCCCCCGGTTCCCTCTTGTTTGAAAACACCCGATACCAGGAGGATTTCCGCATTTATGCCGGAACGCACCACTCTCCCACAACAAGCTACTGCCCATGCCCTGCGTCATTTCATTGTGACGCCGTCACTATGGGCAATTTACGGCGCCAACGCTATTCCAGCTGGCGCTGTTTTCTCAGGTTACGCCCTCTCAATCGGCGTCACCGAAGCTCAGATTGCCTTCCTCGTAGGGCTGACTGGCCTTTTCGGCGTCTGGCAGATTGTCAGCTTCTATATTGGACGCGTCGTGCCTGACAAAGCGCGCTTTGCCACCAGATTTGGTCCCGTGGAAATCACGTTTGCAAGTGCGGTCATCCTGGCCGCGCTGCTGCCAGCGCAATACCGCTACATCGCTATTGCGCTATGTCTCTCGCTCGCCTGTTTCATCGGCCACACCATCAGCCCCATGTATAACTCATGGATGGCTAATGTCATCCCTGGCGAATTCCGCGGCGGCTTCATCGGGAAGCAGATGGCTGTCCTCACGATTGTCTCTGCAGTCCACCTTTACCTGGCAGGCCTCTGGATTGACTACATGAAGGAATCCTATGAAGGCTTCCTCACTGTATTCATCTTCGGCTGGCTTGCTGGCGTCGCCGGCTATCTGGTACTTGGCAGGACGCCATACCCGCGAATAACCGAAGATGAGCCTGCCCCCCAGGAGGGCAGCATTATTGGCAGCCTTTCCGTCCCGCTCAAAGACCGAGGCTTTACACGTCTCTGCATATACCTCATGTCCCGAATGATCCCCATGCAGATGGCCGGAGCATTCTACGGCGTCTACATGATCAACCATCTCGAAATATCCTATAGTGCAATCGCCATCTACAATAATATGACGCTCATCTGCATGTTCCTTGGCTACATCGCATTTGGTCAACTCTCCCAAAGGTACGGCTCGCGCCCAATTCTTCAGATACTCAGCGTTCCCATTACCGTCGTCCCGATCATGTGGGCATTTGTCACCACCAGCAACATGCACTGGCTGTTGCCAAGCGCTTTCATCCTCAATGGCCTCGCGCTCTCTGGAGTCTTCGTGGCAACGAGCAATCTGTTGTTCAAAATCATCCCTTCAGGAGAAGAAAACAGCGCGTATTTCGGCGTGTGGATGGCTGTCGCATCCATTGGCGCTGGCGTCGGCCCGTTTGCCGGCGGCTTTCTTCGCAACTGGCTGCCCGCAGAAACCATTCTCTTCGGATATCCTATGACCGCACTCCAGACAATTTTCGCTCTCTCAACCGGGATTTACGTTCTCGGCATCATCAGCTCACTGTTCCTCATCGAAGATGAAGCCGCGAGCCCGCGCTACCTACTGAGCCAGTTCCGCGGGAATCTCCTGTCGCTGTCCTACAACATGGCAATATATTCCGTCGCTCGACAGGATGAAACCCGGGCTGGCGCAATCAGGGCCATTGGTCGATCCGGAAGCCCTCTCGGGCTGGGAAGCCTCCTCCATGCTCTTGACAATATTTCCCCGCTCGTGCGCCAGGAAGCCGTAAAGGGCATCGGCGAAGGGCGTTTCCCCGAGGCTGTCGATCCGCTCGTGCGTGAACTCGAAGACAATGACTCTGACATCCGCCCAGAGGCTGCCGAAGCTCTCGGCAAAATCGGCCATGACGCATCGCTCGAACCGCTGCTGCAGGCGATTGAGGATCCCGACGCGCGCGTCAGAACATCTGCGATTCAGGCTCTCGGGCACCTCAGGACCCCCTACGCAACCGAAGTCCTTCTCAACGCGCTTAATGGCCCATTTGACCGCAACACGTTCCCAGTCATCGTCGATGCGGCCGCCCGCAGCGGCGATCTGCGTCTCGTAGAACCTGCAATGCAAGGCCTCAGGCATCTCAATAATCCGGTCCTCAGACTCCAGGTTATAAATGCCATTGGCAGGGTACTCGGTGAAAAAAACCACTTCTACCGGATAGCTACTGCCAACACGCTGCAGCGCGCGTCTCTACGCGAAGCTATGATGAAACGAGTCCGCAAGCTCATAAGAGAATCCGACCTGCGAAATTGGCAGTTCTTCTCTCAGATGCTCGGCGCTATTGATGCAGCACTCGCTGATCTCGACGAAGACCGCAACACGGAACTCGCCCAGCATTGCCGCGATATCGCAGCTCTCACGCTCCACTACGACAATCTTAACCCAATAGCAGAACGAGCTGCATATGCCGTCATCACCTATGTGCAAGACACTGAAGATAAACTGATGCCAGATGAGGGTATTGTCTTCCTCATCGTCTGCCTCACATCGCTTGCGCGACACCTGCCCAAAAAAGGCCGCGTCAAACCATAACCCAACGCTCCCGCCACTCAAGGCGTAATCCCAAATTCAGCGCAGACACCAGATTCTCTCAGATCATTCCGGCGACCGAACGCCCTCCTGTCAGCTTGACAATGCATCGGTGCTAAGCTATACTCACACTTGAAATAATGTGGCCAGATACCTGTGTTTCGCCACTGTAAGGCCGGCATATCTGGCAACTCTGAAGTTGCCAGATCGTCTGGACAACCCGGTATCTTCGCAATGCGCGCAGAACACTTTCCATGGCTGCGGGATTTCGTTGCCCCATGCCTCACCAATGGGGAACGCGCTCTCGTGGACTGCAACCAAGGGCGGTAATCACTTTGGCGGAAAAGTATTGCAAAAAATGCGGTTACGAAAACCCCGAAGAACGCGGCGCTTGTCTCATGTGCTACACCTACCTCGACGAAGCCGCGACTGGTACCAAATGCCCTGACTGCGGCGCGGACAACCCAAAAGATGCAGTTTTCTGCAGCGCTTGCGGAAGCCAGATCACCGATGAGATAGCAGGTGCGCGCCCAATTGCACTGCTCGCTGCGGCACAACTCATCTGGGAAGCCGCCGGTGGAGAAACCGGGGAGTATGAAGATGATGAGGATGAATACGCCCCCGACGAGATGAGCGACGAAGATCGCGAGGCATTCGAGGAGTTCCAGCGCCAACAGGCCGAAATCCGCGGCGAGGCTGTCCCTGCTGAAGAAGAGGAATATCAGCCTGTGATGGCCGCCACAATTGACGATGAGAGTGAAACCTCAATCGCAATGTCTGGCATCGCCGAAGCATTCGAGGAAGAAGAACTCTCAATGGGCGAAAGCTCTGAGATGGATGATAGCCTCGCAATGGATGACGATCTCGACGCCGATGAAGTGCCAGCCCCGTCAGTATCCGCGTCCGCTGAAGACATCGCCGTCGATGAAGATGCCGAGATCACAGAAGACGATCTCGCAATGCCGATACCCGGTGACCTTCCCGGTTTCACCGGCTCAATAGCGGAGCCTCTTTTCGAGGACGAAGAAGACGCCGAACCTTCCACAGCACCTGCCGAGGAGACACCGCAGGCCGAGGAAGACGAAGAAGACCTCGGCGAATGGAATCTTACGTTTGGCGACGAGGAGTAAGCGCTGCGGGCGCAATGGAAATACCGCCGCCCGCGCTGAATTGAGATGCATTCACCTATGCCACAGGCGGATACCGCCACCAGATTTCACCAGATCGCTGACAGAATAGCATCGGCTGCAGCAAAGGCCGGCCGCGAAGCATCCGAAATCACGCTCGTGGCGGTCAGCAAAACTCGCACGATCGAAGAAATGATGCCTGCCATACATGCCGGCGCCATACATCTGGGCGAGAACTATGTCCAGGAGATGCAGGCCAAACATGCTGAAATGGCCACCATGGATCTGCCCGCTGAGCCTAAGTGGCATTTCATCGGCCACCTGCAGCGCAATAAAATAAAATATATCGCGGATTTCTGCCATCTTGTCCATTCAATAGACAGCGTCCGCCTGCTCAATGAGTTCCAGAAACGGGCGGCATCTGCAGGACGTATTCAACCTGTGCTCTTTCAGATCGACCTCGCTCGTGAGGAAACCAAATTTGGAGCTTCCGAAGACGAAGTCCCTGAAATGGTTGAAACCGCTATTGCTTCCGAAAATATAGACTGGCAGGGCTTTATGACCATTGCCCCGGCCAGCCCGAACCCGGAAGATGCGCGCCCATACTATGCGCGCCTCCGCGAAATACGCGACAATCTGGCGTGCGATGGTATCTCACAACATCACCTTCAGCACCTGTCAATGGGCATGACCGGCGATTTTGAGGTCGCCATTGAAGAGGGGGCAACTCTCGTAAGGGTCGGAACTGCAATTTTCGGCCCACGCAACTACACACAATAACTAGGTCCGCGCAATCACTACACTTGCAACATGCTCGCAGTCGCCGTACGACGCTACGTAATCACAGCTCCGGGTGCAACGGTCTTACCACCAAATGCCCCGAAATGCAGCAAATGACAATGTAAGCAATACAGAAATGGAGGCGTTACGATGCCAGCAGGTCTTCTTGCGCGCACTATGGAATTATTTGGCCTCTCATCCCAGGACCCGTACGATCATTACGGTGAGGATGACCCTGACCGAGGCTACGCCCGCGACCAGCACTCAGAGGAAGCTCTGGATGTGATACCCCTGCGGGCCGACCGCGCAGAGTTCGCCGGAGTCACCATTATCCGTGCCGAACCCAAAAACATGGAAGAGGCTACTGCGGTCGCCAACGAAATCAAGCATCGCCTGCCTGTCCTACTCAATCTGCAGAATGCCCCCGAAAGCGAAGCAATGCGCATCAGAGACTTCCTCGGCGGCGTTACCTACGGACTCAACGGACACATGCGCTGCATCGCCAAATGGGTCTACATCTGCTCCCCATTTGACATGCCAGTCGAAAAACTTGTCCTCGGCAGCCAGCCTGCCGCAGACCGCGAGCGAAGCGACGTCTTCGCCGCTGCTGACGCTTACTAGCCAGTCATTCTCTCCCGAGAGGAAGGCGCGCATTGCCCCGACAAACACTCCTGTTCATCGGGCGATGCTTGCCGTTGCGTATTTGACATGAGTACTGCACCGAAATTCCAGCTCGCCGTCATCGGCTGCGGAGCTATGGGCGCGGGAATGGCAACGAGCCTT
>CAYSRY010000001.1:39967-51941 GCA_964433395.1 uncultured Armatimonadia bacterium
GCAACCAAATCAGATTATCGGCGCTGACATCGACCAGACCCGCCGCGACGCTATTTCCAAAGCAGGCATCGCCACAACCGCTGACCCGAGCGAAGCTGTCAAAAGCGCCGCCACCATCCTGCTGGCCGTCAAGCCGCAGGTCCTCGCAAACGTTCTCGCTTCCATCGCTGACGCAATTTCCGACCAGCTCATCATATCAATTGCCGCTGGCGTACCGATAGCCACATACCAAAATGCCCTGGGCGCTGACAAAGCCATCGTACGCGTCATGCCAAACGTCCTGTGCACTGTCGGCGAGGCTGCCAGTGCCTACTGTCCCAATGCGGCATGCTCCGCCGAACAGGCAGAGTTTGTCGGCTCACTGCTCAACTCTGTCGGCAGCGCCGTTCAGGTCGATGAGAAGCTCATGGATGCAGTCACGGGGCTTTCTGGCAGCGGGCCAGCCTTCGTGGCACTGTTCGTTGAAGCGCTCACCGATGGCGGCGTCGCCAGTGGCCTTCCACGCGCGCAGGCCGCCAATCTCGCAATACAGACTGTCCTCGGAAGCGCGCGCTGGCTTCAGGAAAACAATGTTTCACCCGCAGTGCTCAAAGATATGGTGACTTCGCCGGCCGGCACAACCATCGCAGGAGTTCGCGCACTCGAAGACGGTGCGATGCGCTCGGCGGTTATCGACGCTGTAGTCAGCGCCACCGAACGCTCACGCGAACTGGGGAGCTGACAACGCCATGCCAGTTGGCCTCTCCAGCGCACTCATCTTCATAGTTATCATCCGCCGCCTCCTCAACGTTTACGTGTGGATTCTTATTGCCCGCGCAATTTTCAGCTGGATTCCCCTCAGACCGGGCAATCCGCTCATGCGTACGGTAATACCTGCGTTGTATTCGCTCACGGAACCTGTCCTCATGCCCGTCCGCAACTGGCTCAGGCCATATCAGGGCAACTCACCTGTCGATTTCTCCATCCTCGTGGTCTTTCTGGCCATCAATGTGCTTCAACAACTGCTGATGCGAATTGCGTTCATGTAGCGGAGAGGGTGAATGCCGGTGCCTATAGCCTCTCCCTCGCCTGATATGCGCGCTCGTCTCCTGAGAGTTGCTGCTATTGTGGCGCTTCTCGCTGCCGCCTACGGCATATACACCGCCAGATCAATCACCTCTGCTCCCGCTGGCACAGAGGGTGCAGCGGCGTGGCAGGAAATCGCCCGGCAGCAGCTCGTACGCTATGATTTCATGCTGCGCATGTCATTTTTCATCGAACAGTATGGAATCCGAAATCAAACCGACCCCAAGGGCCTTTTTGACCCCCAATCGTACTATAATGACGCAGTAGCCGGGTACGAGCGCATCGCGCTCTCCAAACGTTACACCAACCCGTTCGCTCGCTACCGCCTCGGAATCATATATGCCCTCAGGGGCTTCCCGGAGAAAGCGCAACCTCTCCTATTGGACGCCGCCCGCGCTGACACAGGCAACGAGGCGATGCACATTGCGCTCGCCCGCCTGTTCTCTCCCAATGCCGACGAAGACAGGAGCATTGAGGAAGTCCTGCCGGAACTCGAAAAACTCCCGCGCTGGATGCAGGATTTGACGCTGCCAAAATACTATCGGCTCATCGGCGATGACGATGCACTGGATGCCGCCGAACTGGCCGCCGCAAATCACCAGTGGCTTTTCGGCATCATGGCGCTCTATCTCGGCGCGGCTGTCGCGATTCTCGTGGCTCTCGGGCTCTTCGTCATTCTTCGCGCCATGTGGTTCGGCATCAGACCGCCGAAGCGTGAGACGCCCAATGTCATTGTCTCCAGCGTGCCAATGGTCGTCCCGTGGAAATTGATCGACGTGGCCGAGCTCATCGCCGCCAGCCTTTTCGCGCTTGTTCTGCTCGGCCAGCTCAAAGGCATCGCTACCGCGGCGCTCGGCCCCACCGCAGACATCCCACAAATCCGGGCCTCCATCATATGCGCCCATTATCTCCTGCTCGCCCTCACAATGTTTGCGGTCATGCGCTTCAGGCTCAATGTCTCGGACAAGCAGAAACTCTCTGTCCTGGGCCTGCGCACTTTCGGCAAACCTGCCCAACTGATATGGGCTGGCGTGCTCGGCTATGGCGTCTATCTCGCAGCTCTGGCTATCCTGCCCTATGCGCTCAAATATCTTATCGGCGTCGAAATTCCTGCTGCGCAGATCGGCGTCCAGCTTTTCGGCGATCAGACCTGGCTCTCTGCAATTATCTATATCGCGCTCCTCGGCCTGATTGCGCCTGTTGTCGAGGAACTTGTTTTCAGAGGTTTCATACATGCGGCATTGCGCCGATACCTCACGCCATTTGCCGCGGTCATCGCAAGCTCTGTCGTATTCGCGTTCATGCACATAAGTTCACCGGCAAAGCTCCCGCTTGTCGCGCTTGCAATCGTCCTGGCGGTCCTTTACGAGCGAACGCACTCGGTGTGGCCGTGCATCGTATGCCACGCCATAAACAATTTACTTGTCATATCTGTGGTTCTGCTGCTCAACTACTGACGTCACGCCAGACAGGGTCCTCCACATGCCGCCGATCAAACTGCGAATCAGGGTGACGCCCAAGGCATCCAGAAATCAAATCGCTGGATGGCGCGGCAAGCAACTGGCCGTCAAGGTCACTGCGCCACCTGTGGAAGGAGCTGCCAACGAGGCGGTCATAAAGCTCCTCTCCAAACAGCTTGGCCTCCGCGCCTGCGACATTCAGATTGCCTCGGGAGATTCGTCGCGCGACAAACTCGTGGTCATCGAAGGCTGCGAGCGTGAAGACTTCCTCAAAAGACTCAAGAAAGCACTCGACCAATGACACACATCTCGCGCGTGTATCTCTATGACGACGCCGACTCGCCCGGCCTCGACATCGACTATCTCGCAGGATTCCTCGTCTCTGAGGTCCCGGGGCTCGATGTCGGCGTCCGGACACACTTTCTCACCCATCAGATCGGCAATCGCGACGAGAAAGAGCGCGACCTCATGGTTGCAGACCTCTCTACCCGTCTCGAAGCGACACGCGCAGTTTCCCTCTTCGAAGATGGCGAGTTTCCGCTGCCGGTCGACGACCCTGACGAAGTCGTTCTGGCTGCGCCGCTCCAGAGTGCTTTCCGATCAACCATCCTCAAAGATGAATCTGGACTCGATCATCTCCACATTGTCTTCACTTCCGAATTTCTCGCCGAACTCACCGCCGCTGGCGGACTCAAACTCGGGGTTGCTGCCCTCGGCGCGCCAACCATCATTTCCACTGCCGGGCTCGTCGAAGCTCCAGAGCGCCCAAAAGAGTACCATTTCAAGCGCGTGCAGTACGTTATGCTCGGTGCCGCCGAATACCTCGAAGACATCGACGAGGAATTCGCGGACCGCACAGTCTCCTATGGTGATCCGCGGACCAATGAGCTTATCAAGGGGTATATCCTTCAGGCCATCGTCTACAGAGCCACCGGCAACGCGTCCTGCTCCAGCCCCACATGCCCGCTGCATGCGGCCACTACCCAGCAGGGCATGCTCAATGCTCAGGTCGGGCCAGACAGCCGGATCTGCGCGTATCACAGGGAAATTCTCAACGCTGTCGCTGAGGGCCACGAAGCGTAACTCAGGCCAGTTTGCTTTACACATTGGCCAAAATGCCCAATAATGGGCATGACATTGGCGTGCACGCCGATGGCACGGTACCGGTTGTATACATAGTGATAGTGCAATCACTGCTGTTTACACAATATGCCGGGAGGGACTCCGATTATGCACCTGCGCATGACTTCATTTTGTCTCACACTTGTCATCGCTGTTTTCGCGCTCATGAGCACCGTGGCGGGCGCCGCCAACCTCGAAGATTATCCCCAATTTCGCTTCCACTCTGGCCTGCCGGGCAATAACTCCGGCGTGATGCCAGACGGCCGTGTCGGCGCTGACGGTGCCGTTCAGATGTCTATCCCAGTCGCCTACACTCCGTGCGAGGGCAACTATGTTCTTGATCTTAATCTGGGTATGATTGATGGCGGCTTCACCATCGGCTACGATCAGGATGACCAGAACGGGACTCTCAATCTCGGCATTGGCTTCCTGCGTCCCGGCCATGGCCTTTATGCAAGCCACATGGCTGTCAGCGAGGACAACGAACCGTCATACCAGATCCAGTGGCAGGTCTTGGCCGAAGATGAGAAGACACCTGCCATCGCAATCGGCGGTCTCGATCTCAACAACCAGCGCGAAGTTTCGCAGTACAAAAAATTCGATGGCGGAGGGCGCTCCGGCTACGTGGTCGCCACCAAACACGTCGACCTTGAGGGCGATGACGATCTCTACCTCACTCTCGGCCTTGGCAGCGGTCGCTACAAGGGCCATTTCGGCGGCGCGTGCTACCGGTTCTACGACCAGCTCGCCCTCTCACTCGAATATGACACGCTTGGCTACAATAGCTGTGTTACCTACGGCCTCAAGGGCCCTGAAGCCACCGACAACTACGTGATGTTCCTCGGCGTCGGCGACATGAGCCGCGCTGCGTACGGGCTCACCTACACTCACGCCCACTGATCATTCGCAATCTCACCTGACCGGCTGATTAGACCCATCAGCCAGCGCATCACATGCTTACAAAAAAAGCCGGGCCCCACACTGGGGCCCGGCTTTTTCACGTCCTCGGATGCCATGCAATGCAACTGCTTCCGGTAGATTGAAAGCAACTGTGGAAGAAGGCCTGATTATTGCAGCACCACGCTGCAGTTGCACCGCACAAGCAACATTATCCGCTGTCATCCGCGTTACTACTGGCGGCGTCTGCCACAGTGTCAGGAGTGCCTGCAAATGCCATTACATCGTCTGGGTATGCTTTCCTTCATATTCATCTGTACGATTTGTGTCCCAGCTCTCGCTGAACCTCTGCGTGAATACCCCGAGTTCCGGTATCATGCCGGCGTTCCCGGGAATGGCTTGGCTGTTTCGCCAAAAGGGCGCATAGGAATGTGTGGCGCTACCCAGATGGCTATTCCAGTCGCTTATACACCATGCCGGGGAAACTGGCTTATCACTCCGCAGATTGGCTGTGAAAATGCCTCTCTCTCGCTGAAATATCACGGCGACGAGGTCAACAGCACATTGAATATTGCAGGAGGCTTTGGCAATCCTGGGCGAGGAGTTTATGTTGCCAATATGGTGGTGGATGATCAGGGCAACTCAGCATATTGCGCGCAGTGGCAACTTTGTGAAGACACCAGCCAAAGCCCCGCGATTGCAATTGGGGGCATCGATCTTGATAATCAACGCACTGACACGCTCGATGACATTTATGCCGACGGAGGCCGCAGTTTCTACGTTGTCGCAACGAAGGAAATCGACGACGGTGACACCCCAATCTACGCCACTATAGGTGTCGGAAATTGTCGCTATGACGGCATATTTGGCGGCCTCTCATTTATGGCGAGCAAGCGCTTGGCATTCTCAGCCGAGTACGATTCTATAGGTATAAATGCCTGCATGCTCTGGGATCTGGCCATCTCCGGACACGGAGAAAACTGCATTTTCTCACTCGGCCTGGCAGAAATGACTGACATTTCCTACGGCATCACCTATGTAATTGCAAAACATTAATTCGCAAATACCATGCACGCCATCATTTCATTGCCCTCCGCATAAATCCGGGCCCCACTGTGGGGCCCGGATTTTCATGATTTTCACATGCCGGAACGCCGTCCTCACTAATCCCGCGCCGATCTCCAGGTGGTGTTCTGCTGCGACGATAACATATAATGACTCGGACATTGCCGAAGCTGCCGCATCATTGTTGCCCAGTCAATTCCGGGAGGCTCCCATGACTCGCAATCTCGCGTTTGCACTGCTGGCGATTCTCGCCTGTGTTCAGTCTCTGGCTGCCGAGACCGTCGCGGAATGGAATTTTGATTCTGATCTGCAGGGCTGGGGCCCGCCCGGTGGACTGCAGCACATAGCTGATCTGCGGGTCGAAAATGGGGCGATGCACGGTCGAATTACGGGGAACGACCCGTTCGTCCACAGCCCGCTTATGTCCGTTCCCGCAAGTTTATCGCAGCAGATCGAACTGCGACTCCGGACAGACGCCCCCGGCACCGCGCAGATTTTTTTCACAAATACAACCGAGACGCAATATGGTGGATTTTCGCCAGGCCAGAGTATCTCATTCCAGCTTATCGCGGATGGCGAATGGCACGACTATACAGTCCAGCCTTACTGGGAAGCACTCGGTACCCTCATCAAGCTTCGCCTCGATCTTCCACATCTGACAAAATCAGATTTGGGAAGGTATACATTTGATGCTGATTCGATTCGGATAACTCAGGCGCAAAGTGACCTTGAAACGGTGAGGTTCGTGGACCTGACACCCCCCGGAAGTACAAGTTTGGTTCAGGGGTCCAAAGGCGTTTCAGGGGGGGTGGTTCAAGACAAAGGGGCCAGGTGGGGGGGTACAAACGGGGAGGTCCTATGTACCAACCGTTTAGCGGTCAGTGCCGATTCAAACCGCTGGGTGGGCATTGAAATGGCGGTCACCAGCGGCGAATGCGCGATCCTCAAATGGGCTTCTTCTTTCCGTTGCGGGCGTTATTCGCGCCGCTTTTCAGTCCACCCCGATGGCCGCTACCATACCTACAATATCAACCTCATGGGCGATGCAAACTGGGGTGGGGACGCCGTGATGCTGTGGCTTGCCGCTGGAAGCGATGATGGCTTCTCCGCGACTGTCAGGCGGATCTACGTGGCTGATGGCCCCAGAGGACCGGCGAATATTGAAGTGGGTTACGTCGGCCTTACGAACGCCATTAACCATCCGGGCGTGAGTGTTCCGATGACCCTCCATCTGACCAATCGCGGCGGCCGCACGACGCGCAATCTGCGGATCGCGGACATTACTCTTCCACCGGGTGTACGCGTTGCAGATGGCCTGGATGTGACAGGCGCTATCGGCGCATCATACTGGGCTGCTGTGCCACCGTGCGAGCCATTTGACCCAGTGGATTTCACTATCAATCTGATGGCCGATCGGCCTGTTCGCGGAGAGGCTAAAATCACGCTGAAGGGTGTCGGTGCGCCCGCAGCGCCGATTTCAGCCATGATCGAATTTACACCAGACCCCGGCCTTCCGAAGGCAGATTACGTCCCGGAACCACAGCCGGTACAATCTGATTATGAGATAGGCGCATTCTATTTTCCGGGCTGGTACGCCGCGGAAAAATGGGCTCCAATCCGGCGTATCGCCCCGGAGCGCAAGCCGCTTCTGGGCTGGTATGACGAGGCGAATCCGGAGTGCGCTGACTGGCAGATCAAGTGGGCGGTGGAGAACGGAATTTCGTTTTTCATGGTCGATTGGTACTGGTCTGGCGGCAGCCGCTCGCTGACACATTGGGTGGAGAATGCCTATGCCAACGCCCGTTATCGCGAGTATCTGAAATGGTGTGTGATGTGGGCGAATCATAATCCCGCCGGCACGCATTCGCTGGACGACATGCGGGCGGTCGCAACGTATTGGGTGGAGAATTATTTCGGGACCGATGAGTACTACAAGATTGACGGGAAACCAGTGGTGGTGATCTGGAGTCCGTACCGGATTCGCGCGGACATGGGCAGCTCAGCAGGCGCGCGTGAGGCGCTGGACACGTGCCGAAAAGTTGCGAAGGCGGCGGGCTTCGCCGGCATCTATTTTGTCGCAATGTCTACGTCGACTGAGGGCGATGTGCGGGTACTGGCCGATGAAGGCTATGACATGACGACGACATACCATTATATGGGTCATGGCGGCATGGCGACCGATCCGCAACGGTACTCGTTCGAACTGGTCGCGAAGACAAACCATCTGGACTGGGAGCGCTTCCGGGATATTGGCATATTGCCGAATATGGGTAATATTTCGACCGGCTGGGATTCCCGGCCGTGGCATGAAGATCGAGCTACGGCCATCACAGGGCGCACGGTGCCGCTTTTCCGCGAGATTTTGCGGGATGCGAAGCGTTTTGCGGATAAGACCGGGGCAAAAATACTCACACTCGGCCCGCTCAACGAATGGGGCGAGGGTTCATATGCCGAGCCGAATACGGAGTACGGATTTGGGATGTACAATGCGATCCGCGAGGAGCTCTGCAATAAACCCGAGGGCGGATGGCCGGCGAACATCACACCGCAGGACAGCGGCCTTGGCCCGTATGATTTTCCAGAGCCTTTGAGTCGGACTGCATGGGATTTCGAGGATGGAGCGCAAGGATGGCAGGCGCAGATGGGGATTGGGGATTTCGTGGCAGCAGACGGAGAAATCCGATTCGTATCCGCGACGAAAGACCCAGCAATCGGCGTGTCGGTAGCCAAAGCATATGCTGACCGTTACAGCCATGTCGTGGTGCGGATGAAGTCTGATAGTGATGCCATGGCGCAACTTTTCTGGGCAACGACCATGTCCGGTGTGAATGAGGCGGCGAGCGTTCGTTTCAAAGTGACCGGGGACGGCAAATACCATGATTACAGCGTCGATGTGAGCGCGCACGAACTCTGGAAGGGGCGGGTGACGGCATTCCGCTTCGATCCGTGCGATGCCCCAGGAGTGCACATGACGATCGCCGAGATTCAGCTTGTGGAGAAGTAACTGCGTGGGCCAGCGCAGCAGATAGATACCGGAGAAACGCCAGTCCCGTGAGGGACTGGCGTTTGGCATAGGCGGACATCACCGTCTTGATGAGGTGGTCAGATTATTTTTTTGACACCACCAATGAGTATCATGGCATACTCGCGTCGATTGCCCTGATGGTCAATTTCGACCTCAGTAACAAGCTCCATGAACGAGATTCTAAAATACGCCTCAAGCTCGTAGGCGAGTTCGTCGTCGGTGTAGAAGTGGAGCACCTGTCCCGGCAGGATTTCGAATGTGCCGGGTTCAATTTCGCGCCCGAGGCCATACCTTGGATCTCGCTCAGAGAGGACGGAGAAGAGCGCGACGCCGCCTGGGCGCACGTAATTGCTCAGGAGCCGCAATACGCGGTGGCGGCTGTTTCTGGTCATGGAATGAAGGAGACTGTGTGCGAACAGGCCATCAAACAAGCCCAGATTCCGCTTCGGAAGCCCCGGGTCATCGACATGATAGCGCAGTGAAGCTGTTGCCTCATCCTCATGCGCCTGTGCCAGATGGACGGTGCGGGATGGGAGATCGAATGCGGTAACAGTAAACCCGGAGCGCGCAAGGAACCGCGCGCAGTGGCCATGTCCGCATCCCGGGTTGAGAATCGAATATGCGCCAGCCTGAGCGAGGATTTTGGCGACAAGTTTAATTATCTGGTCTTCTTCGACCTCTTCGGGCTGGTGCTCGTCAGAAGCTTCGGGAGCCGGCTGGGTCGTGTCGGCGTCTGCGCTATGCCCTTCCCCCCGGAGATCACATTGCCCATTTTCGGACGCTTCATGCGGCGAGCATGACGGCTCAGTCGGGGAGTGCATTGCGCCAGACGTCGCGCCCGCATCGTCAGTTTGCGCCGATTCGGTTGAGGCTTGGACGGCCATCTCTGCAGACCATATCATCGGCACATCATCTTTTCGCGGCACCATTGGTGCCCTATATATATGGTAGTTCCACAGTTGATCAAATTGAAGTTGCAGGACTTCCGCCCCTGTTCAAGCCGTATGTCGAGCTTCGAAGATAATGCTGGACACAGGCGGTCGGTATATTATACTAGAGGTCCGTGCTGAATGTCAGACCGACGAAGTCGGTGTTGCAGAGGCCCGACACCCGCGTTTTACTTTTGCATCTGCTGTTCACGCTGCGCGGACTTTTTGCCTCGGGAATACTATTCGCCTTCTGGCTTCATATACCTTTGGAGTGGTGAAATAACGATGCAGACAATCGAACTCACAGTTGAATTGAAAATTCCCGATGTAACCGCCCTGACAGCCGCCAACGCGCTTCGTCGGCGCCTTGGCTACGAGGATGTACTTGTTGAACTGCGCCGGGCAGACTATTACCGCCTGGACGTCACCACTGACTGTGCAGATGAGGCCGTCGCAATTGGGAAGAAACTCGCAGAAGAGACGAACCTGTTCGTGAACCCGAACAAGCATCAATATAATGTTGCCGCAGGAATTCACAACAGCGGCGCAGAGGCCACTGAGGGCACGTACGCGGTGAACATGCTTGTTACGGACCCGAAGAGCGGTTCGGCGGCAGGTATTCTGAGCGCTCTTCACGGGCGTCTTGGCTATGGCGAGGTCGTCAGCGGCGTTTCGGCAGGCATTCTCTGGACTCTGGTTCTGAAGGCAGAGAGCCGTGAAGCCGCCGAAGCTCTCGCAACCGAGATCACGGTGACAAAATCGCGCGAGTCCGGGTTGCTGCTCAACCCGCATTTTCAGGAATCTGAAATGTGGTAGAAGAGAGGCCGCCCGCCCGTCATCAATTTGTGTTGGCGACTGGCGGGGGGATTTGGCATCTACATGAATTTGCGTTTTCAGCGTGCAATACGATGGCTGCATCCTGGCCTGCGCGTCAAGCGCTGGTTTGCGTTGATGCTTGTGGGGATTGCAATCGCAGCACTCGGCGCCTTGCTGGTTTTGAACCTTTTCGCCTATGAGCTTACCGTCTACAGCGGCGGGCCGCTGTCAGCGAGCATCATCGGTTCGATTGCAATTGCAGTTGGTGTGGCACTGTCTATCAGCTCATTGCGGCAAGTCGTGAAGTCAGTGGCTACAGCGCTCCTGCCTGACGAGAGCCAGGACCAGCTCGTTGACGTCATGCTGATGCGTCGTCACCGAGCGATGGGGCCAGTGGTCGTTACAATTGGCGGGGGGACGGGGCTTTCGCATCTTCTTCGCGGTCTGAAGACCCGGACTTCGAATTTGACCGCCATCGCGACAGTTTCGGACGATGGCGGGAGTTCGGGGCGTCTCACGCGCGACATTGACTCGCTGAAGCTTCCGCCGGGGGACATCCGCAACTGCCTTGTCGCACTTGCAGATGAAGAGCCGCTGATGACGCAGTTGCTGGGTTACCGATTTGACGCGGATGCCGGCGAGCTTGAGGGTCACAGCCTGGGGAACATTCTGATTGCGGCGCTTACAGACATCACGGGGGATTTTGAAGCAGCGGTTAAGGAGACGAGCCGGGTTCTGGCAATTCGCGGGCGCGTTCTGCCGCCGACTCTGCAACACGTCGAGCTTTGCGCAAAGACGGTCAACGGCACTGTTCTGCGCGGCGAAACGCTGATAACAAGTTCACCCGAAGTGATTGACTATGTGTACCTTGACCCCGCAGCCCCTTTGGCTGTGCCTGAGGCGTTGCAGGCGATCGCAGACGCCGCTCTTGTTGTTGTTGGCCCTGGCAGCACCTATACGAGCGTGATTCCGAATTTACTCGTTGCCGGAGTGGTGGAGGCGCTTGCGGAAACAAATGCTTTGAGAGTTTTCGTGTGTAACCTCATGACCCAGCCGGGCGAGACCGATAATTTCAGAGCATCTGATCACATCAAAGCGATTGAGCGCCACGTCGATCAGCAGGTTTTTGAATATGTGCTTCTGAATAACCGGCGCCCTGCGCGCTCAATTCATGAGCGGTATGAGATAGCCGGGCAGCATTTCGTTGAGCCGGATTCGGCGACGATTGCCAAGATGGGCTATATTCCTGTCGAAGCACCGCTTCTTTCGGACACAGATTTTGCGCGACATGATCCGCAACGGCTTACGGACGCGCTGATGCGGCTTTATGCAGAGGAGCGGGATCTAGGCTTATAGCGAGGTTGCGGCGGGTCTTATTCGACTGTGAGCGAGTGGTTTCGGTGGAGATTTTCCTCAGGCGAATTTACGGTGCGAGAATTGGTCAGACAGGGTTGTAAAAGGATTTGGAATGTAGTATAAGTACATGTTGGTAAGGATATAACAATATATCCTTTGGACGGCTCACAACAGCGCGATCCCAGCCGTTACAGAGCGTGGAAGCGATTGGGCGGCGCGCTTAAATCAAAAGTGTTGCT
>CAYSRY010000002.1:0-10097 GCA_964433395.1 uncultured Armatimonadia bacterium
ACGTTTGCATCGGCACAAACCTGCGCAGCGGCGGCGTCGGCAGCGATTTTGTGGGAGAAGCCAGTGTATGTATTGGGGCCGATAATCCGTTGAGTGGTGGGGTGCGTCTCATCGGCGGGAATTCGCTCGAGTGGAGCGTATACACCAATTGAGCCACACTGGATGTAGTGGTCTGTTTTGGTGATGACCGGCTCGACAACAGCGCGGGCGGCACCTTCCGACATGGCGATCATATGCATCGCTGCGTCGAATTTTCGGTCTTTGAGAGCGGATTCAAGCGCACCTGGCTGAGAAATGTCGACAGTAAGCTGTTCAACACCATCCGGCTTGTCCCATGGAGTTATGCCTCTATTGGCAACGGTGACTTCATCGCCGCGTTCGACCAGCATTCGAGTGATATAGAGGCCTAGAAAGCGAGTCCCGCCAACTATGAGAATCCTCATCTGTGACATCCTTTCGGCCCGTATCAAGGACACACCACGGGCATGTATTTACTGCTGTGCAAGGCGATATTTAAGCCAGTAATAAATTGAATCTGCAATCTGATAATAGCCTTCTGGCGCGGGATGGACTGCGTTATTCTGTCGGAAAACCGTCTTCGTGCTGCGCGCGTTGACCGGTTCTTCGCGTCCGGGATAGTTATTTTCGCAATCGAGATTAACATAGGTTGGGATTATGAAAATGTTCTCGTCTTCGCGTCCGGCGAACTTTTCAATCTGGCGCTCGATGACGCGCTGAACGTTGCGGCGATACTGCCAGCGGGTCTGGCCGGCTTTATAGCTCGCCCCGAACGCATATTGCGATGTGGATGGTGGAACGAGCAGGCAGATACCAATCTGGGTGCCAGGACTGACGCGCTGGAATTCGGCTATGAGCTGGTCCGCATAGCCCATCATGACATCAATTTTGGCTTCAATTGTCTCATCGGAAGCGGAGAATGTATCATTGCAACCGAGCAGGACGGTGAGAAAATCGGGGCCAACGCCACCATTGAGTTTGTCACAGTAGGCCTGAAAATCGAGGACCGGTTTGTCGCCTTCAAGCCGCAAGAACGGGCTTTTGGCGTATTGATCCTCTCCATCGGTCCACCGGGTGCAGAACGTTGCCCATTGCCAGCCACCATAGCCTTCGTGGAATGAGCCTTCCACACGTCCTGTCAGATTGCCGATCATTTTTGCAGTGGGATTCCCCTCGGCCTGGAACAGTATGAAGAGTTCTCCAGGATAATATCCGGCATGTGTCAAGCTGTCGCCGACATTGAGGATGGTAATATCAGCCTGCGCACCAGCATCAGCAGGAACGACATGGACTGTGGTTGAGACCTCTGCGCATGGGACCTCGTCCGGGGTGCTGATTTTTATCGTGAGTGTGTAATCACCAACATCCTCAGGAGCAGGGGTCCAGTACCAACGCTCGTCGCCCTGCCGACCACGGGGGCAGTCAGCATCGATGTGCAACATGCGGAAATTCGAGGACAGCAGAATATTGTCAAAGTAGACGTTTATCTCGTGACCGGGCACTGCGTACAGGTCCGGCGGGAGAATTGCACGCAGGAGATTCTTCGCGACGAGGTCTTCGGGAGCAATGCTTTGTTCAGCGGCCGGGGCAGTATTGTCCTGAGCAATGCAGCAGCCGACGGCCAGCAGAATCCACAGAATGGCAATCACAGATCTTCTGAACGACATACAGTGCCTCCATTGTGCTTTGAGACTACGATACAAGAGCATCTATGTATTCCCCGCAAAGAGGCGAGAGACCTTTCGGATGCGACGCAAACCCAGGTCAGGTTGGGAGAAGAGGCACACAAAAAGGGGAGGCCTGTGCGGGCCTCCCCTTTTGAGCTGCGATTTGCGAATTTGCTCAGCAGTTTGCGGCAGCTTTGACAATGAGGTCGAGCGCCTCGTCGATGTCGGCTTTGGTGATGTTGAGCGGCGGAGCGATGCGGAGTAGACTTTCGCTCAGCGCATTGACGACGAGACCGGCTTCGAGGCATTCGAGGCCGAGCTTTTTGCCGTCGATGTTCTGCAGTTCGAGGCCAAGCAGCAGGCCACGACCGCGGACACCAGCGATGAAGGCGTGCCCGGCCTTCATGGCTTCGACGCGGGACATGAAGTATTTGCCGAGGTCTTTTGCATTCTGGACCATGCCCTCTTCTTCCATGGCTTCAATGGTGGCCAGCGCAGCGGCGCACGCGGTGAAACTGCCGCCAAACGTGGAGGCATGGTCACCGGGTACGAAGGCCTCTGCGGTCTCATCTTTGGCCAGACATGCGCCAATGGGGAACCCGCCACCGAGTGACTTCGCGAGGGTGAAAATGTCTGGCTCGACGCCCTCATCCATGTAAGCGAACCAGTCGCCCGTGCGGCCCATGCCGGTCTGAACCTCATCGAAAATGAGGAGAAGATTGTTGTCTTCGCATAATTGTTTGACGTCGGCCAGATATCCGGGGCTTGGGACGTTGACGCCACCTTCAGCCTGGATAGGCTCGAGCATAACCGCACAAGTGCGGTCGTCGACAGACGCTTTGAGTGCGTCAATATCATTGAAATCGACATATTTGAAACCAGCGGGCAGAGGCTGAAACGCTTTGCTGAATTTGGCCTGCCCGGTGGCGGCGAGTGTCATGAGCGTGCGCCCGTGAAAGCTCATGTAGGCGGTGATGATGTCGCGGACACCCTCTCCCTTGTGTATGCCTGCCCATTTACGCGCAAGTTTGAGTGCGGCTTCGTTGGCCTCAGCGCCGCTGTTGCAGAAGAATGCTTTGTCTGCGCAGGATATTTCGCAGAGCTTTCTGGCAAGCAGTGCCTGCGGAATAACATTATAGAGGTTGGATGTGTGCATGATCGTTTTGGCCTGTTCGCAGACTGCCTGCACGACCTTCGGGTGGCAATGGCCAGGGCCAAGTACGGCGATGCCAGCGACGAAATCGAGATACTGTTTGCCGTCCGCGTCCCAGAGTCTGGCACCGTCACCTTTGACAAATGCGATGGGGAGCCGGCCATACGTCGGCATGATATACTTGTTTGTGAGCTCGATTGCCTCTTGATTATTCACAGGAAGCGCCTTCCTCTCCGGTAATCATTGTTCCTACACCCTCAGAAGTGAAAAGCTCCATGAGGAGTGAATGCTCCATTCGGCCATCAATCATATGCACGCTTTTGACACCATCTTCAATAGCGTTAACAGCCGCACCGACTTTGGGGATCATCCCACCGGTGACGACGCCTTCATCGATGAGGGCATCAGCATCAGCGGTGGTAATCGCGCTGATAAGGCTGTCTGGGTCCGCCGGATCGCGCATTATACCGGGCACGTCGCTCAGAATGATGAGTTTTTCAGCCTTGAGCGCAGCTGCCACGGCACAGGCGACAGTATCCGCGTTTATGTTGTAGCTGACGCAGCTTTCGCCGGACCCGACCGGGGTGAGTACAACGATATAGCCAGCCTGATTGAGCGTGTTGATGAGTGACGTATCGATTTCCACAACTTCGCCCACATAGCCAAGATCGCCCTGGTCAGTTTTGAGTTTACATGCCCTGACGACGCGTGCGTCGCGGCCAGACAGACCGACGGCTCTGCCGCCTTCGGCGTTCAGCAGAGAAACAAGGCTCTGGCCCACATGTCCGACAAGTACCATTTCGACAATGTCCATAGTGGATTTGCCAGTGACGCGTAAGCCATTCACGAACTCCGGCTCTTCGCCCAGCCTGCCGAGCATCTCATTGATTTTCGGCCCGCCACCGTGTACGAGTACAACATGGACACCGACATAATGCATGAGCACGAGGTCTTTCATGACAGCGCGCTTGAGCTCTGGGTCAGTCATTGCGGCGCCGCCATATTTTACGACAATGGTTTTGCCAGAGAATTCGCGGATATAAGGAAGCGCCTCGACAAGCGTGCCAACCCGTTCATTCACCAGTTCGGCAAAATCCTGATTATCCATTGAGACCACCTTTCAGTACTGAACAGCAAGGGAGCAGCCCGGGAGAGGCGAGACTATTGCTCTTCCTCTGCACCGGCCAGCGCAGATGCATCGTATTCGGAATTATAGGTGACGTAGCCTGGTGTGAGGTCGCACGTCCAGAGTGTAAGCGCCTCGTTGCCCATGCCGAGGTCGACCTCGATGTCGATTTCCTTCTCGGCCATTTTGCGGTGTCCTGCTTCGAGGTCGAAGTCCTGAACCTTGCCATTTTTGAATGTTGTAATGCCACAAATTTTCAGCGCGATTTTTTCAGGGTCGAATGCAATCTCACTGGCCCCCACGGCAGCGGCCAGTCGCCCCCAGTTGAAGTCACCACCATAAATGGCAGTTTTCAGGAGATTGTAGTTAGTGATTGCACGGCCTGCGGTGCGCGCCTCTTCATAGCTGGCAGCCCCGTTGACCTGCACAGTAACGAATTTGCTGCACTCTTCGCCGTCAGCGGCAATCATTTTAGCGAGCGTCTGGGTAACGTGCAGCAACGCGGCGCGGAAAATCGCGGCGTCATCGGAAGTGGCCTCGGAAATAGGCTTGTTGCCGGCCTGACCATTGGCGAGCAACGCAACAGTGTCGTTGGTGCTCATGTCGCCGTCGACGCTGATGCAGTTGAATGAGCGATCGACACACCATGTGAGCATCGCCTGCAGGCGTGCTGCCTCGACGGCTGCATCAGTGGTTATGAAGCAGAGCATGGTCGCCATGTCAGGGCATATCATGCCAGCACCTTTGCAGATGCCGCCCAGATGAACCGTTTTGCCGCTGAGTGTAAATTCGACAGCGCACTGTTTGGAATATGTATCAGTGGTGAGGATACCATGGGCAATCTGGTCAGGATTTTTGTTGCTGAGCTGACCGGCGAGCTGCTTGATGCCCGCCTCGACGGTATCCATCGGCATGATGTCGCCGATGTGGCCCGTGGAGCAGACGACTACTTCCGTCGGCTCGACTTTGGTGGCCTCGGCAGCGATTTTTGCCATCAGACGAGCGTCTTTCATGCCCTGCTGCCCGGTGCCAGCATTCGCGTTGCCGGAATTGCAGATGATGGTGCGGGCTTTGCCGTCAGCCATCGTCTCCTGCGTGACATAGGTAGGAGCAGCGCGGAATTGGTTTTTTGTAACGACAGCGGCAGCATTCGCCGGATACTGAGAATGGATCATGACAAGATCCAGAGCGGGTGGAGGCTTAATGCCACTAGCCATCGCAGCGCCGACAAACCCCTCGGCCGCCAAGACTCCACCTTTGATTTCCTTTATCTCAATGTTTTTGGACATCGAAGTGTCTCCTTCTGCTCATTGCACGTAGTCCAATAGCGGGTACTCATCGGAACAGCACGGATAGATGATACCGTGCGCTCTAGGGCCAGTTACTGATGAGTGGGAGGCCAGTTGTTTCATCCCAGCCACAGACAGTGTTGATGCTCTGCACAGCAGCGCCAGCGAGGCCCTTGATGAGATTGTCGACTGCAGAGACGACGATGAGCTTGCCGCTGCGCTCGTCCATTGCGAGGCCGATCTCGTCGCGGTTCGTGTTGGTGATATTTTTTGTTGCGGGCAATTTGCCAAGCGGCAGGACCGTTACGAACGGTTCACCAGCGTAGAAATCAGCGTAAGCGGCATGCACCTCTTCAAGTGTAACGCCCTCTTTTAGGTATGAGTAGCATGTACTGAGGATGCCGCGGATCATTGGTGCCAAGTGTGGGACGAATGTAGTCTTGAGCTTATCGCCATCGACGGGCGCCAGACCGCCGAGCTCCTGATCCATCTCAGGAGTGTGCCGATGAGAAGCGACTTTATAGGCTTTATAGGATTCGTTAATTTCAGAATAGTGAGTGCCGAGCGAGGCTTTGCGACCAGCGCCGGAAACACCGGAGGCACTGTCAGCGATGAGCAGATCCGTGGTGACAAGCCCTGCTTTCATGGCTGGCGCCATTCCGAGAATGATTGAGGTCGGGTAGCAGCCTGGGACAGCGATGAGCTTGGTCTGCTTGAGTTCTTCACGGTGAAGTTCGGGCAAACCATAGACAGCAACATCGAGGAGTTCTGGGTGGGTATGTGTGACCTCGTAATATGCTTCATATTCGGCGACATCTTTGAGGCGATAATCTGCGGAGAAGTCCGCGACTATTTTGCCCATCGAATATGCTTCGGCGACCATGTCCATACCCGCACTGTGAGGCAGGCAGAACACGAGGATGTCTGCGACTTCTGCTGCTTTGTTGACATCAAGCCCACCGAGTGCCATGTCAGCGACCGGAGCAGGCAGGTGAGGGTAGAGATCGCCGATCTTCTCGCCAGCACTGCTGTGACCGCCGATGTAGGTGACTTCGAGATTTGGATGTCCAACGCAGAGGCGAAGGAATTCGACGCCGCCATAGCCAGATGCGCCCATAATCGCAATTTTCTTTGTATCTGTGGAGTTCATAACCGGTACCCCCATACACAAATAATGCCCCCCGAATATCGGGCGGCATCTATAGATTACGTAGTAAGCTACGGATTCTCAGTCTATTTATGCCTTGCTATACACAACCCAAATTGTACGACACACGCCTGGCGCGTCGCACGGCTGCAGCTTCTGAGATTTTGGGTGTTGTTGTGTATATCATGGCATTCTCCCTACAAGTTGGGGAAAGTCTACCACACAGTCATTCGGTGGTCAAGAGTGCAAAATGCGTACTCGTGATGTCAAAGGTGGTTAATATTCATTGCTCAGGCATTGATTTGCTATTGACTCCGTTGCAGATCCAACATAGAATATACGCTGTGCATGTTCCCATGGAAGGACGTGAAAACAACCATGGATAAGTATTCATTACAAAAATATGCGGTTGGATTGGCCATGGCGTATGCTGTGGCCGTTTTTTCGGCATCCATTGCGTCCGCTCGGATAACGGTAGATGGGGATGACAGCGACTGGTCATCGATAGGTGTTGCTATTGATGACCCTAACGAAACCGACCCAGATCCTCTTAAGAATATTCCAGACTACTGGGACATGGATGAATTATATTATCGCTATGATTCACCGTCGCAGGATATGTACTGGATGATGAAAACCTACGATAGCATCGTTCCCAACCTTGGCTATTGGGACGAAGAGACCGTCTATCTTTTTATTGATGCCGACCGGAACACGTCAACTGGTTGCAATGAGGTTGATCGATCTTATGGGTTGGTAGGTTCTGACTACCGTCTGAGTTGGATACTAGGCTCTGATTCAGTTTCGTTGCGCCAATGGAATTCGAGTTTTTCAACGTGGACCCCAGTAAGTGGCTATACGATTTCGCGCGCCGCAAGCTCTGACGCCCAATATGAGTACGATGTTTTTGAGATCAGTTTCTCACGTGCTGCCATAGAGGATGTATGGGCAAACGGCGATGGCTGGATTTCGTGGGGCTGGGCATATGACAACCGCGCCCTGAATCCTGATGACATGTCGCCGGACGCTGGTTTTTATGACAGCAGAGCTCCCGAACCCGGAACATTGGCACTGTTAGTCCTGGGACTTGGCGCGCTCTATACGCGACGACGCAAGACCAGCAAATAAGCACGAGTATAAAACAGAAAGCAGCATTCACTGAGGCCACCAATATGGTGGCCTCTTTTGTGCCTCAGCTCCAGTGAGAATGGCAGGTACTCCGAGGTCCAGACGCGAAGTATGATATCCTGTACTATGCACACAATACCCGCCTGTGGAGGCGCTCTGGCAGCATTATGAAGCTCTGCGACCGCTACATTCTGATGGAAATGCTGTGGCCTTTTGTGGGCGGTCTACTGGCTTTCGTGGTCATGATCACTGGCCATATGCTTTTTCAGGCAGTGGAAGTGATGGTTGAGCACCGGGTACCGTTAGTGGATGTACTTCGCTATCTGAGTTACCAGCTTCCCATTTCGGCAGCCTTGGCGCTGCCAGTGGCAACGCTTCTTTCGGTCGGTCTGAGCACAAATCGGCTGGCGAATGACCACGAACTGCTGGCAATGCGCGCGTCTGGAGTGGGCCGTATCCGGATGCTGATGCCAGGTATTTACCTGGGGCTTATCGCGAGCCTGTTGTCATTGGGACTTTACCATAAACTGGTCCCCTGGGCCGAAGGGCGCGGCGACGTGCTTATCCGTCAGATCGCTTTCAGCCAGCGCGCGCTTGCCGTGCGCCCACAGAAATTTGTTGATGCAGGGCATGGAGTGACATTTTTTGTGGAGGACGTCGACGAGCATAGTGATACGCTGCACGGCATCCGCGTTTTCTACGATCAGCCGAGCGGTTTTCCGCTGCTCTTCAGTGCCCGTCAAGCCTCGCTACTGCAGGGACAGCTTGCTATCAGGCGTGGAACATTTTATTCACTTACCCCTGAGGATGACCTGACGTCGGGCGAAGTATCTTCGACGACAATTAATTTAGCCGAGGTGGCTTCAGTTGCGATTCGGGAGTCTCACAAGCTGCAGGCCATGACACTATCAGATCTGAGAGCGGAGGCTGGTAAGCTCGCGGAACAAGGCAGCAATGGATACCGTCAATACAGTGTTGAATTCAACTGGCGGCTGGCACTTGCGGCGTCATGTCTGGTATTTGCGGTTCTTGCAGGGTTGTTGGCTGGCTCGCTCGGGCAAAGTCAAAATCTGGTCGGACTGCTTGTAACTCTTCTGACAATTTTCGTTTATTACGTGATAATGCTATGGCTGAGGATGCTTGCGGAATCCGGGACGCTGCCAACGTATGGCGTCTGGACTTTGAATGGCTTGATCATCCTCGTCTCACTTGTTTTTCTATGGCGACGCCGATAAACACCACACTGGCAATATCGGGACACAGATTGGCGCTCCGTGCAAAACGGTGCGCTTTCTTCACATGGCTTGTGATTATCGCTATCATCGCACCCGCCGCGATCTATCCGGCATACGGGGATAGCCAGTCTGATGCGTTTTCGGAGGCCATGCGCCCGTTTGAGAAGCCCGCACCGGCACCTGACGACACTGATGCGCCTCCGTCCGAAACGGCCACAGATGATAGTGCACCTGTCAGACCTGCGGCAAATGACGCTGCGGATGCCAATACAGACAAGCCGGCTCAAGGTCCTCAGGACAGCGCAGGTAGTGGGACTGCAGAGGGCTCACAACCGCCTGCAGTGGGCGATGGAGAATCTGCGCAGCCCGGAGAACAGTCCCCTGCGGAAAACGGGGAGGGATTTCCTGCTCTGTTAGTGCCAGCAAAAGGCAGCGATGTTATCTCGCTTTCAGCGGATAAGGTCTACCGCACAAAAAATTTCACGAGAGCGACTGGGAACATCCATCTGGCATTCGAGGATTACGAGGCTGCCGGAAACACTCTGGAGCTGGATAAGGACCGGATACTGGCAACGCTGGAGGGTAATGTCGTCGTAAGCAACCCGAACGTGAGAACCCTGGCTGAGTGGGTGGAACTGAACCTCGAAAATGAGCACTGGAACGCGCGGAACTCGCTCACGACAATCCAGCCATCCTTCTTTGAGACTACCGTTGCAGAGCCCCTGTATCTGACCGGGCGTGACATTCACGGCCAGCCGGGCTCGATTGATCTGAGCGACGGTCGCGGAACATCATGTGAGTACACTGAAGACCCGCACTATGAACTGCGCACGTCGAGCGTGCATCTGGTGCCCGAGGACTATGTGGTGTTCCGGAAGCCCACTTTCTACTTTTTGGGGCAGCGGGTATTCCGCTATCCGTTCGACCTCAGGCTTTCGCTGAAAAGCCACACCAACCGCTTTCTGCCAGAAGTCGGGCAAAACGAGGTGGAGGGGTACTTCGCGAAATTTGCCTACGCGTATCTGCTGAATCCGGAGAATTCCGGCGTGCTACGTCTGAATGCGACGGAGAAGCGCGGGACAGGGTATGGCGTGGACCACAGTTTTGATTTCGGCGAGAACTACGGCGATCTGACGCTCTTTACTGAGCCTCAGGAGGGGAGTTGGTCTGGGCGCCTGAGCGATCATCACCAATTCTCAGACAGCCTGACCGCTGATCTGCGGAGCAACATCCAGCGCTACAGCGGTTTCAGCGCCGGTTCGACGTCTTTTAACAACGATTTGACCTTCCGCCGCCGAACCGATGACAGTGACTCGCTTCTCGGATGGCAGCAG
>CAYSRY010000002.1:10107-36775 GCA_964433395.1 uncultured Armatimonadia bacterium
AAAGCGGGACGAATACGAGCCGTCGTACAACATTGAACGCCACTCATCGAGAGAATGTCTCGGATAAGTACAGTTGGGAAATGCGGACGGTCATGCGCCGTAATGCCTATCGCTCCGATCAGGCTGGGGATGAAGAGCTGAACACATCATTCAGTTTTCGCGGTCGCGAGCGATCGTATACCTGGGATGCGCAGGTTGCAAAACGCTATGACCTTGATGGCGGCGACTATACCGGTGATGACAATTTCTATGCACTCGATCAGATGCCTGAAATCAGCATCAGCACTGACAGTAGTCAGCTGGATGATTACCGAGTATTTGGTCAGGCGCGAATGCGGGCCACAGTGAACATAGGCCGATTTGACCAGCAGCCGGACGATACGCAAGTATCGCGCGCCGGGATCGACCTGAGCCTGCCGGGACACAGCAGAAATGTCGGCGGCAGCAAGGAACTGCACAACAGCGCTCGATTCCGTCAGCAATTTTTCACCGACGGTTCGGCTCAGTGGGCCGGCGAACTGCGCAGCCAACTGCGGGGCCGCTGGGGCAGCACGTGGGACTACCAATTTGTCGGCGCATACTCGACATCGGATGGTTTTTCGCCACTGAGGTCGGGGTATTCCAGCAAATCTGCCAATATCAACTTTGCCGCGACACGACGCGTTGCCGATAAGATGAATATCGATGTTGGTACGGGCTATGACTTCAGGAACGATTACTACAGCGATGCGACATTCAGCGCAGAGTTCATGCTCGCCAAGAGCAGCCGCCTGGAGCTGCAAGGTGGCTACAGCATCGAGCGCGGAGAGTGGCGCCCACTGAATGCGCGCTGGCTGCGTGCGACGCCGAGCTGGTATTCCGCTTTGACAGCCTACTATGATCTGCCCGACAGCAAGCTGACACGTGCAACAACGGAGATAACGTGGCGCATCAGCGACCTATGGCAAATTGACCTTCTTGCCGGTTACACTGGGTATACTCACCAACTTGACCAGCTTGATTTCCAGCTTTACCGCGATCTGCACTGTATGAGCGCAAGCGTTTCATATAACAAGGAACTCAGCGAGTTCCGGGTGAACCTGGGAATTAAGGCATTTCCGTCGAACGAGCGCGTATTCGGCGTCGGCGCAGGTGGAGCGCAATTCGAAAGCAACTTCAGCCAGTACTATTAACAGGGAGGGCGCGGTGAGTATCAGCACGCACAGGCGCTCGACTTCCAGCACGCCAAGACGGGGATATTTGGCCTGCTTATGCATGCTGGCTTGTCTCCTGATAGCCAGTTTCGGCTGCACCGTCCACGCCCCTGCCGCAGGCACCGCGGTTTCTGGATCTCCCACACTGCACGAGAATCCTGGCGCGGCAGAACCGGCAGCAGCTGGCACGCTGGATGCCCGCCCTGCTCCTGAGCATCTGAAGAAGCAGCTTGGCGACATACTGGCCGGAGAAGAATATCAGCGGCAGATGCGCGACGCTCAACCCGATCTAAGCGCACGCATCATTGAGGCAATTATCGATTTCATCGCCCGCGTTCTTGCACCAATATTTAAAGCTCGGGACGCAATGTACGATACTTCGCCTGTCATCTACTGGGGCATCGTCTCAATCCTCACAGTTATCATCATTCTGCTGATCTATCATATATTCACCACGATTTCAGGCGCATTCCGTGAACCCGCGAAAAAGCGTTCCTTGATGGGCGTCGAATTGCCGCCCCGCAAGGCTGCGAATGAACTCCGGGAAGCTGCCGACAGAGCCGCCAATAGCGGAGACTTTGCACAGGCAATCATCTACATGTATCTGGCGGCCCTCGTGCATCTTGATCAGCGAGAGATCATCAGATTCAGAGATGCAGACACAAATCGCCAGTTGCTTCTGCAGTTGCGCGCAGAGCCCGAACTCATGCAGCGCATTGAGCCCCTGTCGCTCAAAGTGGAAACAATCAGCTACGGGCACCATCCCGCCACCCATGCAGATTTCGAGCATGCGGGAAGAGTAGTCGGGGAGGTGCTGGCACGATGAAGCGTTTCAGTGGCCGCATGGAAACCGTCGCGTGGCTGGTGGCTCTGACTTTGGTACTCAGTGCAGTCGCGTTTCTGGCTCAGCGCTTTACCCACGCGCAAGACACGCGGACAGACCATGCAATGGACTCATACAATCGGTATGGCACGCGAGGGTTCTGTGATCTTCTGCGAGCGAACGGGAAAGATGCGCAGTGGTTCGCGCCACGGTTGACGTCGCTCGGGCCAACGCACCGGGCCATTGCGATACTTTCCCCGTCGGCATCGTTTACGCGGGCGGAAGTTGAGCATCTGCTGAAATGGGTTTCGGAGGGTGGCTTCGTGCTGATCGCCCCCAGCCGCCAAACGAGTTCGCTTTCCCTGCAGCTGCACGCGGAGACAATTCCGCCAGCCCAGCAGTTGCTTGGGCCGCTGGGGCTGCTTATTCGCAACGAGGGCGACATCGCAGGTTCGGCACGGATACGCAGTGACCAGCCGTTGTTGCGTGGTGTGCAGGCATTATACGTTCCGTCTCACTTGCGAGTGATGGTCGCCAGCACAGAAAATCTCAAAGAGGCCTATAAAGATAAAGCTGGCGCGCCAGGCTATGATTTCTTCCTCACCCCGCAAGTGCCTGCAAAAAATGTCGCCACACTGGGGAGACTGAGCGGGGCGGCGGCAATAGCGAGCGTAATTCATGGCAAAGGCCGCATTCTGGTGCTTGCTGAAGCAGATATGATCGCCAACTATTGGATTGATCGCGATGACAATGTGGTGCTTGCCGCGAACTTCGCGTACCTGAGCGGCGCCAAGACTCTGTATTTTGATAAATTCCATCAAGGTCGAAGCTTGCTTTCAATACAGGGCACCGAAGCGATGACCTCAGGTTGGCAACGAGTCATCTGGTTAGTCATCGGCGGTCTATTGGTGTTTATATTAGGTACTGCAACACGCTTCGGCGCACCGGTTGAGCTACGTCGCAAATCTCGTCGTTCGGCGCGTGAATTCGTCCGGGCAGTTGCAGGCCTTTATATGAAGGCGGGGGCACGGGGACCGGCGCTGGCAAATATGGCGCGATCTCTGCGCGCACAGGCGGCACGTTGCGGACGCACAGCCGTCACGGGCGCGACGTCGGCAGATAATGAGCACCTCGCCCATGCGTGCGCTGCCATGAAGCCGGGATTCGATGAAAGAAAACTGGTGCGCCTGCTGAATGCTGTCGATACCGCCATCGGAAGCAAGCCAGATCGTAGTGAATTTCTTCACCTGAGCCAAGCCATTGCGGCTATGGAAAGGGAGTTGTCCGACCGTGGAAATAACTAGTGGAATCACACGGGAAATCGCAGGACGGATCAGTCAGACACTGTCCAAAGTGGTGGCCGGACAGGAGTCTGTCATTGAGCAGATGATCGTGGCAGTGCTGGCGCGCGGTCACGCGCTACTCGAAGGCGTACCTGGCACTGCGAAAACAATGCTTGTGAATGGCCTCGCGATCTGTCTGGGCGGCGATTTCACGCGCATCCAGCTTACGCCGGATCTGATGCCATCGGACATCGTCGGCACGCATGTATTCGACATCAGAGAGGGCACTTTCACGCTTCGTCGCGGGCCAATTTTCACGGATTTCCTGCTGGCTGACGAGATCAACCGCGCGCCAGCCAAAACGCAATCGGCAATGCTGGAAGCTATGCAGGAACGACAGGTGACCATTGAGGGAAGCACGCAGAAGCTGCCTGTGGACTTCACCGTATTTGCCACGCAGAACCCGGTGGAATACGAAGGGACGTATCCGCTGCCTGAAGCACAGCTTGACCGCTTCACTCTGAAAGTGCATGTTGGTTACCCATCGGAGGAAGATGAATTGCGGCTGCTGCAGAACCATCACGCCGGTTTCAACGACGCAAATCTGGCAGCGGCCGGAGTAGAAACAGTGGTGACATCCGAAGAGCGCGCCGCGGCAATTGCGGAGGTGCTCGCGGTGAAAGTCACCGGCGAGGTAATGCAGTATCTGGCGACAGTGACGCGCTCGACGCGGCAGCACCCATCCATAGTGCTCGGCTGCAGCCCGCGCGCTTCAGCACAATTGTTGAAGGCCGCAAAAGTTGTAGCTGCGATGAGAGGCCGCGATTTCATGACGCCTGATGACGTGAAAGACATTGCCCCGCCAGCCCTGCGGCACCGTCTTCTGCTGCATCCGGAGGCGGAAATAGATGGCCTGACCGCTGACAATGTCATCTCTGAAATACTCAATTCCGTTCCAGTGCCACGGTGAGGAGTCCCACGTGATCACACTGTTTGGCCTGCTGATGCTGATGGTACCCGCGGCGCTCATGGCGCTGGCGATCGTTGATCCCGGAATGGTTCGGGCGGCGCAGTTGAGCATGGCTGCTGTGCTCGGTCTGATGCTGGTTGATCACCTGTTGTCACGGACCGCCGCTCGCGTTGAAATGTCGCGCAGTTTTGCCACCCACGCAAGCGGTGAGAAACTGTCGGTGGGCGCAGCGAACGCAGTGCATATTGCGGTGCGAAACCTCTCTGTGTTCAGTCTGCGCCTGGTGGTGAAAGATGATCCGCCTCAGGATTTCAGTACGCCACACCGTGCACAGCGCATCTGGCTGCGACCGCACGCCTCCGGGGAAGTCTCATACCAGACGACGCCACGCGAACGCGGAGACTTCGAATTCGGAGACATTCATGTTCGCGGGCTGACGGCGCTGGGGTTGACATGGTGGCAGCGGAGCTTCCCGGCGAAGCACCAAGTCGCCGTGTACCCGAATCTGGCGGACGTGAGCCGATATGAGCAACTCTCCCGGGCTGGGAAGCTGACAACCGCAGGATTCAGGCCCATTCGGGGCCTGGGGACGGGAACCGAGTTTGAGAGTCTGCGGGAGTATGTCCCTGATGATGAACTGCGCTCCATAGACTGGAAAGCCACCGCGCGCCGCCATCAACCGATTACACGGCAATATGAGGCGGAGCGCAGCCAGAGCCTGATGCTTCTGATCGACAGCGGGCGCATGATGGCGGGGACCGCAGGGCGCATGTCCAAGCTCGACTACGCTATCAACGCGGCGCTGATGCTGAGCTACGTGGCGGTGCGGCGCGATGACCGCGTCGGCGTGCTGGCATTTGCCGACACAGTTGAGCAGTTCGTCCCGGCACGCAAAGATCATGGCCAGGTGGGGAGAATTGCGGACGCTCTGTACGCATTGCCAGTCCATCTGCATGAGCCGGATTACGCGTTGGCATTCAGCACGCTGTTCAGTCGGTCGCGTAAACGCTCGCTGGTGGTTTGCTTCACTGACCTTATTGATACGGATGCGTCCGCGAGGCTTCTATCTGGTATGGCATCGCTTTACCCGCGCCATCTTCCACTGCTTATAGCCATAGAAGACCCAGACCTGCGCGTCGCAGCAGCTCAATATCCGGAAACGGAAGCCGACGCATACGAAAAAGCCATGGCGATACAGGCTATTGAGGATCGACGGCACGCGCTTTCGACGCTGTCACGGAGCGGAGTGCTTGTGATGGACAGCACGCCACAGGAACTGACAGTGGCGACCGTCAACCGGTATCTGGAGATAAAAGACCGTCACATGCTGTAGGGGCTATTCAGGGATATCTTCGAACAAGTCGTCCGAATCGCGAACGCTCTGCATTGCGGGGAAATACTTCGCGAACACAATATCGCCGCGATAGAGATAGAGATAAAGCGCAACACCGCTGGCAATGCCGATTGCATAGCGGGCGATATTGGAAGCCAGCGGCCCTGCGTCAATTGGACTGAGAAGGCCCTCGATAAGTCCCGCGGCTATGAATATAGGTATAGTCCCGGCAGCAAGCCGAACAGCCTCATGGGCGGCCTTGAGAAGTGCATCACGCCTGAGCATGTCGCCTGGGTTAATCAGGCCATAGCCCATTCTCAACCCCGCTGCACCAGCAAGCAGGATGGCAGAAAGCTCGATGATGCCATGCGGCACGACAACCGCCCCCGCGATGAGTAATTTGCCTTGAAACGCGCCAAGCCCCACAAAAGCCCCGAGCATCAGGGAATTCTGGACAAGCAGGTAGGCAGTACCAAGACCGAATGTAATGCCAGCCGCAAAGCACGCCAATGCGACGCCTATGTTGTGGGTCATGAGGTAGCCGGCGAAGGCGTGGCCCCCCATCGCTGCGGCGGAGTCGGCGAAATACGAGCCAGCAGGCTCAGCAGTTTCGAGGAATTTCTCGACTACACTACGAAACCCGGGGCCCATGAAGAGCTCGGCCCAGCCGGGGTTGAGCGATGTGCTGATACCAGCCACGAGCGAAAATACAATGAGAATCGATAAGCTTACGATGAAGTAGCTATGGCAGCGCTTGAAGGTAGCAGGGACCTCGACCGCGAAAAAGTAGCCCAGCCGCACTCGCCTGCTGGCACGGTGACCATGCACAATACCATGCGCTCGCCCCATGAGCAAATTGAGGTATTCGACAATCTCGCGATCCATGGTACGCGTGCGAGCGATGGCAAGGTGAGACGCAGTCTGTCGATAGAGAGAACCGAGCTCGCGCAGTTCGGCAGCACTGAGGCCAGCAACGCCCTGCAATGAACGCGCTTTTGACAGCAGCTCTTCGAGCCGTGCCCATGTCGGTCTGTGTCTGTCTACAAAACTCAGCAACCGGGAGTCACCTGCCCTATGCGCTACGAATCCGTGGTAATTCAGACACCGGAATACGTTGAGATCGAATACGAACTTGCAGGTATTGGCTCGCGCTGCATTGCGGCGCTGCTTGATACCATCGTGCAAGGTTTCATCGGGATTGCAGTAGGCACACTCGCCGTATACCTGATGTATCTCTTTTCGCTGCTGAACTGGGATAATCCTCTGGAGCTCATTCCATCAATCGTGCTGGGGAGCCTTGGCCTCATCTGGTTTGTCGGCTACTGGGTGATCGTGGAGATGTACACTGGTGGTCAGAGCATCGGCAAACGCGCCGTCGGTCTGCGTGTTATCCGTGATGATGGGACCCCCATCAATCTCTGGGACAGCATCTTACGCAACCTGGTGCGAATTGTCGACTTCATCGGCTATTATTGCGTTGGATTTATCCTGATATGGGTGAGTGCGAAATCAAAGCGGCTTGGCGACTATGCAGCCGGCACAATTGTGGTTAAGGAGCGTTCCTCGGAGATGCCTGAATCCACTTTGCCACAAACAGCACCATCAGCGCAACCGGGCATCGGAACAAGCGCAACCGCACCGGTTGCACCACCTGCTCCACCACCCGTCCCCATCAATGACCAGCTCCTGGCGCGCGTGTCACAGCTTTCTCCTGCGGACACAGAAGCGGTGAAGCGCTTTATCCAGCGGGCTCCGGATCTTAAACCTGAGGTGCGCGCGGAAATCGCCATGCGTATCGCGCTGCCACTCGCCTCGTCAATCGGTGTAGCGCTCTCGTCATGGCCCAGCTCTGAACATTTCCTTGCCGAAATGTCACTGGCCATCCGGCGCTATGAGGCTTCGCGCCAATAATCATCCGCAGCACATTCAATGCGAATTCTGTCGCCTTGGAGATATACATCTACCGTTCCCAGTAAATCGGTGGAAACAAGCGGAATGTGGCGGTCTCGCAGGCGTTTGGCGACCGCAGGGTAAGCTGGCCGCCCGCCCCTGCTGGCCCCGCTGACAATTGCCAGTTGCGGGCGCACAGCATCGAGCAGCACAGCACTTGAACTTGTTTTGCGCCCATGATGGGGCAGAACCAGCACCGTACTTCGCAGATTAGCACCGTTCACCTGTGCCATCTGCACGAGCTGTAATTCAGCCCCAGCCTCGATGTCCCCGGGGAGAAATACACTTGTACGACTTGCTTCCAGCCGGGTAACCACGCTGGTGTCGTTTCTGTCTGCGCCCAACACTGCATTGGGCAAGTCCGGAGGATACAGCGCTTCGAGTACTACGCCATCCCCTAACTCTATTTTTGAGCCCGCGCGAAATGTCAGGCAGTCAACTCCGGCATTACGTGCAGCCGCCAAAGCGTTTGTTGCGTCGGTGCGATCGGGTGTGCAGAGCCCGTTTGTTATGATTCGATCAACGCGCACACTTTTGATGATGTCCGGTATGGCGTTGCAATGATCGGCATCGCCATGTGTCATCAGCAACGCGTCGAGGTGGCGAATTCCACGATGCGCGAGATATGGCACTATGACACGCTGTGCGATCCCTCGGTAACGATACGCGCTGGATGTGCCGCTGCCCGCATCAATCATCACTGTGTGCTCTGCTCCATCCGTAATGAGCATGCATTGCCCCTGTCCGACGGCGAGCATTGTGATGCGGAGAGGCTGGCGCGAAACGGGCAAAGCGACCAGCACCACCACGAGCCACCCGGCACAGCACAATGCTGTGCAGACAATGCGCCTTGAGCGGTTATTGGCCGACGGCAGCGCGCTTTCGGTGGAATGCGGCGTTTGCAAACACCACCATACAACGAGAACCGCCAGATACCACGCAAATACCCCAATAGCCGGCATGTGGAACACATCCAGCGCCGCCCCGGGAGTCGACGCAAATGCTTGCACGATCCATAGCGTCAAAGCCGTGAGCGCCCGCCCTATGGCACACGGCACGACTGCAAGCGGCAACCAGATCGTCCCCAGCATGACGGCGATGAAGCCAATCGGCAGCAATGCTACGCGCATCGGCGTAACAGCTATGTTGGCCAGCGAACCGATGAGCAGCAGCGTGTTGAAATGCCACGCGATAATTGGCACAGTCATTGCCCACGCACCGAATGCAGCTCCCACCGCACTTCTGGCGTTAGCGCGCAGACGGCTTTCGCCAGCTCGCGAGCGTGGGATGAAAACTATAACACCGACTACGGCAGCGAAAGTTAATTGGGTTCCGACAGAGAATGGCGATGAGGTGTCTGCAATGCAGAGAATTATGGCTGCCAGCGAAATCGCACTCGGGAAATCATAGTTTCGCCCTGTCGCTAATGCTACCAGGGAGAGCATGACCATTGCGAGGCTGCGTGCCACGGAAGCCCGGACTCCGGCCACAAGCGCATATATGATGAGGGGTATTGCGACAAGCAGGACAGCCCACAATGGCAGTTTGACGCGACGACCAGTGGCCAGGATTATGATGGCCCCCGCAAGCAGGCTCACATGAGCACCCGAGACAACCATCATGTGCAATGTCCCGCTGCGCCGAAACGCCTCAATGATTTCATCTGGCAACTGCACGTTGTACATGCCGAAAACCATGCCTGCCAGCAAGTCTGCGTACAGGTCGTCGTCACCCGGCATTGCCGCTCGCAGCACGCTAACAACATGGCGGCGCATCGTCGCGACCACGCCATCAAGCGTGGAGCGGAGCGCCGGGCTGGGAGCCGTCACCGCCACACTGCCTGCTTTGCCGACTGCATGCACTCCCTGTCGAGCCATCGTTTTGCGAAGGTCGAATTGACCGGGGCTTGTCGGTCCATATGGGTGCCATACCGTGACCTCGCGCAGGAGCACTTCGTCTCCGGGGGAGACGACCGGCTCCCCCGGAATGCTCATCACGATGCGGCCACGAACCCGCACTGGACCGCTGGCGTTTTGCGCGGCTGAAGCGAGCAGCTGAACACGCTGAAAATATGGGGTAGCCTTCAAAACATGCGTAACAGTAGCCCGCATCCGCATAGCCGGCTGCTCATACAACCCAGCGGGATCATCCGGACCTGGCTGGAGGCGCTGCGCATGGAGACTCGCGCCAACAAGTGCAGCGGCCAGACAGATGAACACCCCGTGGCTTTCCCATTTGAGCAGAACTTCGAGCAGCACAATGGCAATCACCACGCCTGCAAGAGCAGCCACATGGAGCGGACTGGGCGTGACGACATCAGCCCAAACAATGCCTGAAGTCAGGCTTATCGCCACAGGTATCAGCGGCCGGCTGCGCAGGCTTTGCCACAGATTCGGGCGAGGTGTGGCATCAGGGGGAGAATGGGCGGGACGCACCGAGCTCTGGTCGCTCATAGTGTGATATAAGGCCGGAGTTTCTCAACGGTCGCAGCTCCAATGCCATCAACTTTCGCCAGATCATCAACGCGCGTGAAATAACCGTTTTCATAACGATAGTAGCAGATGCGGCGCGCCAGTTCGGTGCCAATGCCGGGCAGCTTCTGGAGTTCATCTGGCTGAGCGTGGTTAATGTTAATCTTGCGCTGAATGGTCGCTGATTGAGGAACAACCTGTGACATGCCCGAAGCGGACAATGTATTCTGTGGCGGCCGCCTATCAGCGACTGGCTGGCTGTCAACCGGGGCAGCAACAGACTGTTCGTGCGCCGGCAATGGCGCGGAGACGGTCTCCGGCTTCTTCGGGATGAGGACCTGCTGGCCATCGTTAAGCACCGCTGCGAGATTCACCGTCTCTGTGTCCGCAACGACGGAAAAACCTCCAGCGGCGGTGACTGCATCGGCGACTCGCGCTCCTGCCCCGACACGATACAGGCCAGGTCGCATGACCTGGCCTGTAACATGAACAACAATTGTCACGGGCTCCTGCGGTTGCTCGTCAACAACCAGTTCAATCGCATCTGCACCATGCGAATCAGTGCGCAGACTCAGCACGAACACGCCGGCGAGAATCACCAGCAATGCAGCCGCCATGACGAGCTTCTGAAGCCTCGTAAGTGCCAACTTCAGCCCCCCCAGAAAGTCAGCAGCACGCAGCGAATCCTGAAATATGCTCAGTTCGCTACAATATTGATCAGCTTGTCGGGCACCGCGATAACCTTGCGCACGGTTTTGCCCTCAAGATATTTCTGGACCTGTGGCGAGGATTGGACTTCTTCGGCAAGCGCGTTGATATCGCAGCCTGCAGGAACGTCCACTTTGTTACGCACCTTGCCATTTACCTGCACAACCACGGTAACATTCTCTTCGGCTGCGATTGACATGTCCGCCTCCGGCCACTCCGAAGTGTACAGACTGCCCTCGTAGCCCATCCGCTCCCAGAGCTCGTCGCACATATGTGAGGCAAACGGTGACAGCAGAATGACCAGGTGCTTGACCGCTTCAGAGAAGACCGCACAATCAGCCGCATTCCCAGCATCCATATTGTCGACGAACGCGCTCATGTCATTTGCAAGCTCCATGATGGCGCTGACGGCGGTGTTGAAGTGCATCCGCTCAATATCGTCGGTCACTTTTGCGATTGTCTGATGCGTCTTTCGGCGCATGTCGCGCTGTTGACCAGCTAGATCGCCGTCAAGCGTGCTCGCGAAATCAGGATCCCACTTCTCCGCATTCTCGACAGCCAGACGCCAGACACGCTTCAGGAAGCGGTGAACACCAGCGACGCCTTCATCGCTCCACTCGGCATCAAGTTCTGGCGGCCCGACAAACAGGACAAATGTCCGGGCTGTGTCGGCGCCATAGCGTTCGATAATCTCATCTGCAGGAACCGCGTTGCCCTTGGATTTGCTCATTTTGACGAGCTGGCCTTCGGGCGTGCGGCTGCAGATCATCCCCTGCGTGAACAACTCGGCGAAAGGCTCGGAGAATTCAACATGCCCGAGTCGATGCAGCACTTTGGTTATGAAACGCGCATAGAGCAGATGCCGAACCGCATGCTCAACGCCACCAATATAGTGATCAACCGGCAGCCATTTGTTGACATCTTCCTTCACAAACGGGACGTCATCATTGTGGGGACTGATGTAGCGCAGGAAATACCATGATGAGCACACATACGTGGTCATCGTATCGGTTTCGCGCTTTGCAGGCCCGCCGCATTTTGGGCAGGTCGTGTTGACGAAGTCAGCGACGCCGGCCAGCGGAGAATCTCCAGTCGGCGTGAACTCCGCATCGGTTGGGAGCAACACCGGAAGGTCTTCATACGGGACCGGAACGACGCCGCAATTGTCGCAATGTACAATCGGAATCGGTGCGCCCCAATAACGCTGACGCGACAGCAACCAGTCTTGCAGGCGATAATTCGTGGTCCGCTTCCCGATGCCGCGTTCTTCCATGCGGTCGGCGATTTTTTCGATAGCCTCGGTGCATGGCATGCCATCATATTCAGCCGAGTTGACCTGGTTCCCTTTGGCCTCAAAAGCGGCTTCCATCGTGTCGCCATCGATGACCTCACCCTCGGGCTGAATAACTACCTTCACGGGCAAGTCATATTTGCGGGCGAAATCGAAGTCGCGCTGGTCGTGAGCGGGAACAGCCATGATTGCGCCGGTTCCGTAGCCCATCATCACGTAGTTAGCAACCCAGATCGGGACTTTTTCGCCAGTGAGTGGATGAGTGGCGTAAGCGCCCGTGAATATACCGTTTTTCTCAGTGTTTTCGGCAGTGCGCGAGATGGCATCTTCGCGCATTGCCTGCTTTACAAACTCGCGCACCGGCTCTTCGTATTCTGTCCCCACGGTCAGTTCTTTGACCAACGGATGTTCAGGCGCAAGCACCATGAAGGTGACGCCGTAGATTGTGTCGATACGGGTAGTGAACACTTCCATCTGCTTGTCAGTGCCATCTATGTCGAGCGAGAAACCAAAGCCACGTGACCGGCCAATCCAGTTCCGCTGCTGCGTCAGAACTGACTCAGGCCATTTGTCGAGGGTATCAAGGTCTTCGAGCAACTCATCCGCAAAGTCGGTAATCCGGAAGAACCATTGGCCAGGAACCGGTCGTGGCTCTACTTCACTGCCGCACCTTTCGCACGTGTCGCCATCAAGTTCCTCGTTGGCAAGCACCGTCTCACATGATGGGCACCAGTTGACCATCGCATCGCCCTGATAGGCAAAACCATTCTCATAGAGCTGCAGGAACAGCCACTGGGTCCATTTATAGTAGTCGGGCTGCGACGTGTTAATCTCGCGCTTCCAGTCATAACTGATGCCAAGCCCGGCAAACTGCTCTTTCATCTGATCCACGCATTGCAGCATCCAGTCATTCGGGTGGATGTGGCGCTGAATCGCAGCATTTTCGGCGGGGAGGCCAAATGCATCCCACCCCATCGGATGCAACACGTTAAAGCCGCGCATCGCTTTCTGGCGCGCGATGACGTCAGCGATGATGTAATTCCGGACATGCCCCATGTGGAGCTTGCCTGAGGGATAGGGGAACATTACGAGGAGGTAAAAGTTCTCTTTGTCCTCGTCTGTCCCGGTCGTGAAGAGAGCGTCGTCGGCCCAGGACTTCTGCCATTTGCGCTCGATTGATGCGAAATCATATCTGTCAGCCACGTAAAACTCCCCTGTCTGTCAATACGTCGGTCTACGTCCCAACTCCTGGCGTCAGGCTCCGATGCTCTTCATGAGAAACATCCCTGCACCAAGCAGGACGGCAATGAAAACAAGTGCGATAAGCAGGTCTCTCCGCTCCTGCCGCGTGAATGAAAATTTGCCGGCATTCGCCATGAGAAAACCCACTGCGATAAAAGGCAGTAACGGGACTGGCGGTGCCTGGAAGAGCAGCACACTCAGCATGACCGCGGCGAGAAGTCCAAACATCCACAGGAACGTGCGCCTGAAGCGCAGGTCGAAACGCCATATCAGAGCGAAGAAAAAGCTCATGAATATGAAATCGCCAAGACCCGCATTGGCGATAAAGCCGAATCCCTCGGCCCCCTCCGCAGCTGAGCCCATTTCCGGCAGACCAATAGAGAACTTCTCAACAAGCCCCGGCGCTTTATCGAGTGCCTCGCCCGTCGGCCCCACAAAAACTGTGAAAATGTCTACCAGAAACAGCACAACAGCGATCGGGACAAGCATGTTTGCATCGCGAATAAGCCGCGAGATAATACGCCCCAGAAATGCGCAGGCCACAAGAAACAGATAGGCCGCTAAAGGCGTCAAAAATGGTCGCGCCTGCTCAAAATCTTCAGCCCAACCACTGATCCAGTACCATGCGACAAGCGGAAAGCCGAACAGCAGGACTTCAGAAACCCACGTGAATTTCCACCGTGCTATGTTGCAGATAACCGCCAGCGAGAGCAGGAGGAAAATGACGGTGCCGACGACCATTCCGATCCGGGGGTCGACTCCGCGAATGTGCGGCATGCAAGTCTGGATGCCATAGTAGGCAAGCGCCGCAATTGCCGCCTCGCGTCCGACGCGCACCTCGGCTGTGCCATGCTGCTCATGTATGTTTTCAGGTCTCAAAGTATCTGGCACGGTTGCCCCTGCTGTCGCCACTCGCGCAGCGCTTGAAGGGATAAATGCGGGCATGCTGTAAATTGCGAAAATCCCGGCTGCTCCGCACCGGAATCTACAGACATGAAAGCCCAGCTTTTGAACATGATTATATCACTGCTACAAGGTGGTAGCAAGTGGTGCACATAGCAGCGCCAAGTGGTGCAAGCACTGCAGAATATGGCCTGTCTACAGCGAACAGAAATGCTTCGGCATGTCTCGCGAACTGCGGCCTAATCTGCCAGTTTGAACCTGAACTGCGGCGCAGTCAACCCAGCTTCGGCTCCATCCATCCGCACCACTTCATGCGTGACCAACTCGGCTTGCTCCAAATCAGACAGTACCTGATAGAGCGGTTCACAGTCGACGCGTCGATTGGTTTGCGGCGAAAGGGTCCTCATTGCCTGAAGCAGCGCACCCACTCCCATGGGAGTGCCTTCTGCAAGTGCCTCGAGGACCACCTGCCAGACTTGCGTTTCTTGTATGTCACGCGGCCATGCGTCGTCCGGCACGCCGAGTGGCGTCATCTGCAGCATATCAGCGGTTACTGAAAATACGGAACACGGTGGCACCCAGCATTGCCATGAAGGATCATTTGGAAATGCCATCGGCGAACTCGCTATATATGTCCCGTCATTCGAGCGTGCAACCACGCATGGCTGATTATAGCGTGCACCGTAAATAGCGCAGGGAAAATCGCTTGTAATGTACAAGCCCACAATTTCCGCTGGCATTCTGATAAACGCCTGTCGAATCGCCTCTTCTGGGTCGCTGGTCGCCGCAAGTTCGTGATCTATCGCGTGCGCCATCACGTCGCTGACATGAACACCGCGCCCATCGGGCAATATCGGATATTGGCCGATGGGCTCATCGGAGACCGCCCGGAAGACATGGCCAGCTTCGGCAAGCTCGCGCGCAACAGCGGAACGATCATTGAGGTCTTTGTAATATCCAAGTCCACCATTGGCCAGATACGCCAACGTCTCGTGTCCTACGCCACCTACACCGTCACACGCAATGAACGGCTGCCCCCATTCGACGTCTCCACCGCTTTTGCTGCGAGAGTGGGCAATACCGATAGTGCCGGGCAGAGAGGCTGCATCAGTCAGTTCCCTCAACCGCACAGTGTCGCCAATGACTTTCCTGTAATACAGCTGCCCCTCGTGAATCGTCGCGATTCCGGTGTAATATCCACCCGCAAGGCCCTCTTCTGCTTCAAGCATATCAAGCAATAATGGTGCTGCATGTCGTGAACCGACGTATCCCGCAATGTTACACATAATCAGTTATTTCGCCCCGCTTTTCCACAGCGATCTGGTGACGTCGCTGCCAATTCGTCCATCCAGTTTATTGGTGGGCGCTTTTCGCAAAGCCTGGTGTTTTCCACGCTATTTCCCTTGGATACAGACACTGACCTGTTCCTAATTTGCCTTACCTCCACCAATCTTTGAACATTCGCCCACCTGTAGCGTCGATTGTAGCATTGCCTGCAGTCCCGGAAACTTTGACTTCGCAGTTTCACCCAAGGTATAATTTCCATAGCTAATCATGAATAACTACAACTCACTGCAGCTCAAATCCGCAGCACTCATAGTCATGGCTTTCGTCATCAGCATTTCACTGCTGTTGCCATCATCCGTGAGTGCCGCTAAAGCACGACCCGCATGGGTCATCCCCGAGACGCTCAACGTCCGCTCCGGCCCTGGCACAGAGCGAAAGCTCATTGGTAACCTCACGCGGGGTACCAAGGTCTATGTGACCGCGTTTGCCAACAAATGGTGCTGGGCGAAGCTCCCTGATGGCTCGTGGGGTTGGTGTGCCGAATGGCTTCTGGAGTTCTCCGGCGACAAGGGCCGGGAGCTTTCCTCGGAGGCATCCTCCAAACCTGCCGCCAAGGCTGCGACATCCAACCCGGTTCCCGCATGGGCGACCGCCAATGTTAATGTGCGTTCAGGCCCCGGCATCGGCTACAAATCATATGGCACAATCGACGAGGGCACCAAGATTCATGTTGTCGAACGCCGCAGTGGCTGGTGCAAGGTTTCCACTGGTAACGGCTTCGGCTGGATGACCAGTGACTACCTCGAATACGATCCGGGCAAAGGGCGCAAACTTGCCAGTACAAATGGCGCCTCATCCTCTTCATCTTCTAGCGGTGGCACTGCCAAGGCATATGTTCAGGCCGAAAAGCTGAACCTGCGCAAAGGCCCGAGCACAAGCGCTGAGAGTGTTGCCTGCGTCGTCCGCGGCCAGACTGTTTACGTCACCGCAAAGCAGGGCGACTGGGCCAAAGTCACTGTACACGGTGGCAACTCCGGCTGGATGGCCAGCAAATACCTCAAATATGAGGACAACTCCAGCGCGCCTGCAGCCACCGCAAAATCGAATTCCAATTCCCAACCATCGGCCAAAGGGTTCGTTGTCGGAAAAGCTGTCAACCTCCGCAGTGGCCCTGGAACAAGCCACGATAAGGTCGCCACTGTCGTTCAGGGCCAGACCGTCTATATCACGGAAACTGAAGGGGACTGGTGCAAGGTTACAGTCCATGGGGGTAACTCCGGCTGGATTGCAAAATGGCTTGTCAAACAAGCAGATGACACCAGCTCTCCAAAGAATGCTGAAGAGGCCTCAAGCAGAGTGCAACCGGGTCGCTTCAAAACCATGCCCGGATGGGTTTCAGAAGAGACCATAAACGTCCGTTCAGGCCCAGATACCAACAAGGACGTAAAATTCTCACTCGAACGTGGCACCAAGGTCACCGTCACGGAACTTGACGGACACTGGGCAAAGATCAAAACCTCAGACGGCAAGGTCGGATGGGCGGCCGGATGGGTCATAAGTTTCGTGCCCCCCGGCCAGAATGTGGTCGCCAAAGAGGGCGGCGAAACTGTTGAGGTGCACGTGGGCTGGATTGCTCGCCCGAAGGTAAATCTTCGCGCGGCTCCCAGCCTTGACGCCGATCGCATCGGTTATGCTACGCTGAGCACGCGTGTCATCATCATTGGCCAAAAAGGCTCGTGGTACAAAGTTGCGATGGACAATGGGGAAGTTGGCTGGATGTCGGCGGACCTCATAGACACACGAGCACAGAGGCTCGCCCGCCGCGGCATGCTGGACACCGACAATTCCGCGACATCATCCGGCTCATTGACCATGCCCGGAAAAGTCAATTTCCCGTCTCCGACCACTGAGGCGATACCAAGCGGCGATGGTTCGCTTGGCAGCAAGATTATTGCAACCGCCAAGAGTTGCCTGGGCGAGCGCTACGTGCGCGGCCGGGCCGCTCCTGGCAGCGGTTTTGACTGTTCTGGATTTGTTCACTATGTCATGAAACAATATGGCGTCACGCTTCCTCGCACTGCTTCGAGCCAGATATTGCGAGGCAAACCCGTGGCACGAGATGAGCTTCAGGTGGGCGACGTTGTATTCTTCAAAAACACCTACAAACAAGGCATCTCGCATGTTGGCATATACATGGGCGGAAACAGTTTTATACACGCCGCCAACAACCGTCGGGGTGTTACAACGGACAGTCTGGACTCCAGCTATTACGCTCCGCGCTATGCAGGTGCCCGCAGGATGTACTGAGGGGCTGTCTTTCAACAGACACACAGGACCCAACCTTCACCGGTTGGGTCTTTTTTTGTGCGGGCATCAAGCAAACAGCCCCGGCCACATGGCCGGGGCTGTATTTTCAGCCTGTGCAAAGCGAATGGCTCAGGACATTTCGATTGCGACGTCGTTGGCCACACCACCGAGAATCGTGTAGTCTGTCGGTACCGTCTGCAGGCATGTGCCTGGTACAAAACGAGTAACTGGACCGTGTGCGGCAAGACGAGCGATGAAGCGCTGCCACGACATGTTCGTCGCTGGCCCGCACATGCCATCCAGCCAGAAACTGCGATGTTTGGCGCCGAGAATGTCGGCCGGACCAATCGTCGCGGCTTTCGGTGGCACCCACGACCAGTCGCCGCCAAATGAATGCAGGCAATTCTGCACAATGGTCAGCGGAGTCAGTTCGACGATTCTGGCCTTGGCCTGCCGCCAATCCTCGTCATTGTCATATTCATGACCAATACTGCTCTCCCAGAACGCTATGTGGCCACACCATCCGATGCCACCGTAGCAGCAGTCTGCGCCGCCAGCGGCTGCGATCGCGTCTGAGTAGCCATCAATGTTCTCGCTGTTCGGGAAGTGAATGTTCTCCTCTTTCGGACGCAGGGCTTCATCAAGGCGACCAAAGAAATTCGCCCGCATGGCTGTGGCAAAGGAACCTTCCCAGTCTGCCGGAGCGGTCTGACCGTTCTCGTCTGCATACTCATCCATATTGAATGTGATCAGATGGCTGCAGTCGATCTTCATCGTATTGATGATGTTTGCAGCAATTGCGTACTGTGGAACCGGGCCGACCGGCAAGATCAATACGCACGTGCGGCCCTCTTCGGCAGCTGTCACGATCTGCGAGACGATATCAAGTGCAAACTCGGCATAGAAGATCTCTATCTCTTCGATGACTCTGATCTTGAAATCCGGGTTGGCGTGCTTGGTGATGTCCTCTTTTTTGATCGCGCGTACACGTGCGCATTCGGCGGCATCCTGGAAGTCGAGGAACTTCGACAACGCGGGCTGGAATGCCATGTGGCTCAAGCCTCCCTCTGCAGTGTGCAGAATATTCGGCATGCCCAGGCAACGGACCACCTGGACATGCGATATGTGACCGTTCAGTATCATTCACATTCACCGCCAGTGCAACAATTCCTTCTCCGTCGCTGGTTCTTTACGCTCAAGCGGGCATGTTTGCAGGTATTCCACGCTCCCGTGGCCAAATTTCCATATGCTGTGCCATCATATCGTGGCAGGAGACCTTGCGGTGGCCGATACCTCAACCAACGATACACAAACTGCCCGGTGTCCGCAACTCAACCGGGTATGGTACTTTTACGTCGCTGCGCTGATTGCGGTGGCGTCACTCATTTCAACTGCCCAGCTCGTTTTCGATCCAGCCATTCAGCAGCAATGGGCCAGCAACGCCGACAGCCTCCTGATTGCACAACGAGGTATGGAGGCAACATGGCACGACATTGGGGGCTGGTGGACCGGTTCATGGATCCAGCATGAGATGTACTATCGCCCGCTCTCCAGTATGCTCTTTTTCGCTGAAGCTCAGCTCTTTGGTACTCATTTCCAGCCATATTGCATTGTTTCATGGCTGGCTAATGCCATCAATGTAGTCCTGCTTTTCTTCCTGGGAGCATCACTCGCGCGCGGCTCCCGGCGTACAAAAATCTTCGTCGGCGCACTCACCGCTGTATTGTTCCTCATCGCCAGACACCCGCAACTGAGTCAGGGCCCCGGCAATCCGGAAGCCGCCGCTGCCCGTGTCACATGGGGTATGATGCCGTGGTGGCCCGCGCAGACCGACATCTTTTCAATGCTTTTCGGGGTGCTCTCGCTGGTCCTGCTCGATCGTTGGCTCATTACGAATCGGCGCAGCCTGCTGACTGGAGCGATAATCTCATTCGTAGCTGCCTTGCTTTTCAAGGAAATGGCTCTCTGCATCCCCTTGATGGTCCCGCTGATGGTGCTCTACCGCCGTCGCGAACGCTTCGTCCCGGTTGTCGCCACCGCGTTTGGCATCGGCATTCTCTTCTTTGCAATCCGCTCACTGGCCGCACCCGGCGCTTCTGGCCTTGAATTCGAAGGCGCGAAAACTTTCTCGCATTTCTTCTATTACGTGGCCCCAAGATTTTCCGCATTTGTGGCCACAGGGTACTGGTTCCCAATTCTCGCCTCTCTGGGTCTCATTGCGCTGGTATTGATCCTCGCCTGGCGACGTATCGAAGGCATCTGGATCGGCCTCACTGCGCTCCTGTGGCTGCTGGGTTCCGCTCAGTTGATCGGGGGGAATTTCGCACTCATTACCATTGGCAACGAGTGGAGCAAGCTCATTGTCATGGGCGTCTTCTGGAGCGGCCTGCTCGTACTCGCGCTTGTCCGTAATCGCGGAGTGTCACTTGCTCTGTTTGTCGCTGTCCTTGCAGCATGCGTTCCGGTTATTAATCGCATCGGCCCACACTATTGGTATTGGCCACTTGCGTTCTGGTCGCTCTTCTCGGCAAGCATCGTCAACAGGCTTCTCGAAATCCGCATGGATGGCTTCGAGGCGCTCATCGTCTCCGCGGTACCCCAGAACAAAACGACTCCCGCCACAGGACAGGAGCCGCCGGAATAACATTATTAACCTCCAGGGATTGGATACAACTTCTCAACTGATCCCGGCTTTCCCCCATCGAAGACCGGGCATCAGTTCATTGCTCGGTCGCAGCTCCCACTTTGATTTCAAACTTCATCTCAAGCCCGTGCACATCCTGCGCCTCAAATTTGATGCTCCCATTGTACAACCCAGGAGCCGTATCAGCCGGTATTTCGATTGTGAACCACACTGGCTGCACAAAATCAGGCTGAATGCGGAAACCCTCGGTGTTTTCTCTCAGGCGGTATGGGCATTCAGGAAATTGCCGATCTTCAGGAATGACTTCAGACGACCGCATTGCAGTGAGATACCAATTCATCTTGAGATCATTGATCTCGCCTGCGCGGCTTTTGAGACTCCCCGGAGTGAAATCGGCACGAGTACAAGCTGCATATGCGCAAGTTCACCCGGTCGGACAGCAATGCTCGCGGTCTGTGGAAAATGCCCTTGAAATTCGCGCACTGCAGGCAGTACAAACGTCTCGGCTTCAACCTGTGATACTCCCCATCTCGGGCGTTTAGTGCCGGTTCGAACTCCGCACGCATACGCTCTCAGGGTTGACGAAAATCCCCGCAGCCACTTCAAATCACTCCGCAGATTTCCCACTCGCATACCAATCTGCGACCAGTCCTCTGTGTTTTTGCGATCCGCACGGGTCGCTTCACGCGACAGTGCCTCGAGCTCAGCACCAATCTTCTCGAGTTCGTCGGCTGCCTGCTGATAATGTTCCAGGTCGTGGGGCAGATACTTCGGGTTGATCAGATCAAGCAACCACTCATATTCCTTCAGGCTCCATTTCAGCCATTTGATGGAGCTGCTCTTGGTGGTAATGGCTGCTTGCTCGCCTGCAGCTGCCGGCACCACGAAAATGCATGTGGCAACGACAATCGCCACAACCCAAAACATGCCCACCCTGGTGAGGCTATTTCTTCTTTTTCTTCGGCTCAGAATAGGTTTTGCGCCCACCATCTTTTCTCTTCCTGTCCGCCTTTTCTTTCTTCATGTGCAGCCACATGAGCAGATAGCCACCACCCGCCAGACCACCACCACAACAGATAAGCACGATCAACAGCATAAAACCACCATTGATACCTGTGCCAGTGTCAAAATAAGCGAAGGCCTTCATCATGATGAAGAAGCCTGCCGCCCCACCGAGCAGCGCTCCCGCCATGGTCGCAATGAGTCTGCTTACGTCAGCATTGAGTTTCATTCTACATATCTATCCTCTCGAGAATGCCTTGCATGTTCTGTCCGAGCACTTTCTCCTTGGCCGTATCAGAAAGCTCGGCGAACAAAATCGGGCCGATTTCATGCGGAAGATTCAGCCACGCGACGTCTGATCCGTAGAGGACTCGATCCTCGCCACAACCGTTCACAAGCCGCTCAACACTCGAATACCATTTGGAATAGCCGCATGTATCAAAATACATGTTCTCAATGTGCGCGCACTGTTCAACTATTGCATCAACGGCCCACGGGGCCGTTGAATGCGCCACGATAAATGGCATCTCCGGATACTCCTGCGCAAGTTGCACATATGCCGGAAGTGATCCCACATAGTCCGGCAGATGCGAAATCAGCGGAATTCTCCGGGCGGCACAATATTCCACTGCCGGGCGGTAGTTGGCATGCATCGGCTCTGTCTGATGCCATGCGGCGTGGAATTTCAGCATCCGCATACCAAGTTTTTCAAAGCACCGCAACGTCTCGGCTTCGACAATATCAGGATAATTCGGATTGATGCACGCATGCCCGATAATCCGGTCGGGATATTTGCGCATAGCCTGTGCCGTCTGGTCATTGCCAGCGACAAAATCACCCTCAAGCGCTTCGAGCTTGTTGATGCCGATTTTATCAATGCCCATATCGTCCATCACGCCGATTATTCCGTCGATGTTGTCATCAGGCACGAAGTAGCGACTGTGCGGGCCAATATGAGCGTGGCAATCGATAATCAGGACATCCGCCAACATGTCTTTCACCGGTTGCAGCACTTTGATTGCATTCATGACTTCCGCGAAATCCTTCACCACAGTTACTTCACCTCCTGCAGCAGCGCTACCAGGTTATTGCGGGCGATCTTCAGTTTGTCCTCATCGGTGAGGCGGGCACAAGCCAGCATAGTCATAGGCGAGGCGGGCGAAAATTCCGGAAGACCGCTACCGAAAAGCAGGCGGTCGGCGCCGATGCGTGGCACGATGTGCTCAAGCCCGTTATGAATCTCGTAGCTGTGTATTTCAATGTAGACATTCGCGTGACTGGCAAGCAGAGGATACATGTTACGCGTAGCCGCATATGGAGCGGCCTCAAGCACTATCGGCAGGTCTGCAAAATCATCTGCGACAGCCTCGACTGAAGCCCAGTCATTGTACCGGCTCATGTCCAGAAAAAGCGGCATCCGGCGTTCCTGCAATGCTGCCAGAGTATCGCCGCAGACACTGCTGCAAAGCCGGTAGGAGTGACACGCTGGAGACATGCGCGCTGCCCGCGCTCCGAGGGCGAAAAGCTCTGCCACCGCCTCGTCAGCAGACGCAAACTCACCAGTTCCCGGGGGCAACAGGGTGACGCAAGGGTAAAGACGCGATTGGCCGGCACATGCCTCGAATAACAATCTATTACCGACGGTCGGGTGTGTCTCATCACCACTCGCGTGATGCACCAAGGCCTCGGCAATGCCAAAACGATCCATAGCCGCTACGATGTTATCCACCGTTCCGGCAAACTCAAAATGGGGGCGAGCTTTGGTCCGCCCCAGACGCACACACGCATCAAACCACTCAACTGCCATGGTTGCTCCCTCTTAACTCGTCAAATCGCAAGACCAAACAAAGGGGAATTCGCTATGAGGAGAGGAAATACCTGCGGCCTGCCGACGCTCAACTTTCAGGCAGGCCGCAATCTGTCATGCAGTGATGCGCGTAGTCCCTCAGACAGGGCAGAGCAATGTGACAAGCGCTATCAGTTCCTCGGGGGTAAAAGGCTTCATCAGGCAGCCATCAAACCCGGCGGCCCGATAGCGATCCTCTGAGGCCATTGAAACTTCACCAGTCAGAACCACGTATTTCGCACCGGCCATGGTGTCGAGGCCTCGCATCTTCTTCAGCACTGCTTTGCCATCGGCATCCGGCAAACCAAGATCGATCATTGCCAACGAATAATGCCCGGCCGCGGCAAGCTCAAGTGCTTCCGCACCATTCCCTGCAGTCACCACTTCATATCCACGCATATTGAGCACTACAGCAATAAGCTCACAGGCGGCTGACAGATCGTCAACTACAAGAACGCGGTTTGAGGCATCCATGTCTCGTGCCACGACGCACTCTCCCTTTCGCAGTCCCCACGTTACAATAGAAATACATGCCATCATGGACTTTAGCCTGGGTAGTCAATTGTGTGCTGCACGTTCCTGCAACGTTAACCATAACTCTACACAGATTGCTTCGCCAGGCACTTGCGATACTGAAATCTCAATTTACATCAATAATACCAGAGACTATAACAGTTTTCAACGTTAGTGAACAAAAATTGAACTTTCGGTCTCCGTGCAGGCAAACGTCCCAAAACTACCCCCTGAACACTTGCATACTACAAAGTTGCACCGGGCCATCAGCTTGGTCCACCTGCACTTTCACCGCGTCCGCAAGCACAGTCGGGAAAATATCAATCTTTTTGTGCCCGATGGCCGTCCCTGCTTTCACGCCCTCCCAGCGGCCCAGGATTTTCGCCATTACTCGATATTGCCGAACCATCTCCCCATCTGCAAGATCCTCCTGGCAGATTACCCGGTTCACCGCAGTCGGCTCATCGAACTCCACAATAGCCTCATCAGGATTGCCATATGCGGAGCCGCACGGATTACCAAACTGGCGCTCTATCTCCGCACCCATCTCCAATAGTCGTGCAACATCCGCCTCGGGCAAAAGTCCTCGCGTATCAGGCCCCACATTCAACAGAAGATTCGCGCCATGCCCCACCGAATTGCAGTAGAGATCCACCAGCCGTTCAGTGGTCTTCAGGCTTGGCAGGTCGTGCTCATGCCAAAACCAATTCGCTCGGATACGCGCATCACATTCTGCGGGAATCCAGTGCGGAAAGTTTGCCGCAAACTCTGTCGTCAAATGTTCGTGCCCCATTTGCCCCGCTTCTACAACATTCCAGCACGGATCTGGCGCAAGACCATCTTCATTTCCTACCCACCGGTAATCAGGCTCACCTATTCCGAAAATGCACGCTCCGGGCTGTAATTCATGAATAGTGTCCATGATGAGGCGCCAATTGTAGATATGCCCCGCTGAACCTGCGCCATCCAGCCATACGCATGTCACGTCACCGTAGCGTGTCAGGAGTTCACGCCATTGCGCGACGTAGAACTCGTCATATACAGCCGCATCGGCATAGCATGCCTCATGTCGGTCCCAAGGAGATAAATAAAGCCCGAACTTCAGCTCCGTGGTCCTGCAGGCATCAGCTACTTTCTCGACCATATCACCTTTGCCGTCCATCCATGGGCTCGATTTCACGCTGTGTTCGGTCAAATCAGTCGGCCAGTTGCAGAACCCATCATGGTGCTTCGCAGTGAAAACCAGATAGCGCATTCCCGCTGCTGCAGCCGTTTCTGCCCATTGGTGAGCGTCAAACGCTGATGGCCTCACCACCGCTGGATTCTCGCTGCCGGTTCCCCATTCCTGATCAATAAATGTATTCGGCCCGAAATGGCAGAACATCCCAAACTCCATCTCAGCCCAGTCAAGCTGCTTCTGCGTGGGTCTCGTGCGGTCACCAGCCATCTCTATGCCTCCCGCAAAAGCTCAATTCGGTAATCTCCCGGCAACATTGTCACGGCCATCTGCCCATCTACAAAATCAATATCCACTACCCCCCCATCAGTGAGCACCGATGAAGCGCCCGGCATCACGCCTGCCACGAGCTCTTCGCTCACTCGAAGTTCACCGTCAGTCCAGTTTCGCGCTATGGCGTGGTCGCCAAAGACTTCGATCGATCCGCCCTGACGATACATCTGCGCCACTTCCCACGTGGTCAGAAAGTGTAAATCCGGATGCCGCAAAGTCAACTCCCCATAGAGATACTCAGCTTGATCATACCCATTCTGTGTCTCATCGCCGACCATAGACCTGTAATTTTTTCGGTGAGAACTCACAATCGCCGGTTCACCTTTTGCCCAATGCGCCTCGACATTTCGCAATGCCTCACGAGCGCAATGTGGCCCATCCAGATCACCTGACCCCAGCGGCTCAAAAAAAACATTCCGGTTCAGCATAGTCATGTCAATATCTGCTCGGTACTGCCCCATTGGCAATCTGTCCCCCGGGGCAAGATGCCTCTGCTCAATTGAGTTCTGCTTGAACATGCGAACCTTCAATCCTCGTGCCCTCCATACTTCCTCAGTTACTTCAGTCGCATCACTGTTAACACCGGCGCGAGGTACACGAGCGAACATCGCACGGAAGCGGTCGATCGCAGGCGCAATCCACGCTATCTGCTCTTCCTTGCTCATGTCTTCATACTCCGGGCGCCGTTCTTCACACTGGAAGACTTCAAATTCAAAAAATGTGCGAGCTTCCGGCGAGCCCTCACGTACAGACTGCAACCATTTGTACGGATTGGCGTGGTGCAGGCGTGTGTGAAATTCTGGAACCCACACGCCGCGTGTCATGCCTTCTCGCGCCTTGTCAAGCGCGCATTCACGCTTCCAGCGTCTCGGAACACCTTCGTCCAGCCAGATGTCATGATACTCCCTGTAACCGCCTGCCTTGATCGACGCGAAATCCGGATTGGCGACGCCGTAGCACGGTACGAAATTCGCAGGCCGTCCATCGCGCCCATGATACTGCTCCAGGAAACTGAACAGCCTTTCCAGTACATCCGGCGTCTCAAGCGTGCCACCAACCCAGTTTTTCACCTGCGTCAGATAATTCCTCGCCACATCGAGCTGGGTAATCGCGTTGTATATTTCACTATTGGCCGTCCAGGCACAGACACCGTAATCATCGCTTTCGACCGTAAGAACTTTCCGCTCGGTCCAATTGATCATGCCAATGCCTCCGAATGTGCCTCTACCATCTCGTAACTTTCATGGATATTCCCTGTCTGACCAGCTCTTCCCTCTGCATTTCATCATTGTTTGCGTTTCTGACGCATATCACTCCTGCCAGGCAATTGACACCGCTAGAGGCTGGTGTTAGGATACAGGTATAGGCTGGCCAGATCCCGGTGGGGATTGC
>CAYSRY010000003.1:0-292 GCA_964433395.1 uncultured Armatimonadia bacterium
CAAGCGGTGTCAACAGTGAGGTGTGGAATCTGACCAATAGCGCTGGTGCCCGTGTACCCGCTGGTCGGTATCTGATAAGCATCAATGCTGTGGCCGCTAGTGGTCAACAAACACAGGGGATTGTCCCTGTGCAAGTGAGCCGCTGATAGTGGTAGAGAGCAACAGGAGAGAATAGTCACTCACTGTCAATCTAACCGGTCTACGCTTCCATCGAATGGAGGGAAGCGTAGACCAAAGATAGATGGCAGCGTCGCAGAGCAATTTTCGCATCTGGGCTGGAGAGTGGGGTCGC
>CAYSRY010000003.1:302-33372 GCA_964433395.1 uncultured Armatimonadia bacterium
AGCGGCCAACAGACACAGGGGATTGTCCCAGTGCAGGTAAGCCGCTGATAGCGGTACATAGACAACAGGAATAGACACTCACTGTCAAATCTAACTGGTCTACGCTTCCATCGAATGGAGGGGGCGTAGACCGAAGATAGACGGTAGCGATGCTGTATAACGATTTTCGAATCTGGGCTGGAGAGTGGGGTCGCATTAGCCAGGATGTAAGTACCATTGGCTGCATGATTCAATTGTTGTTGAATTGAGCATTGAGCGACGTCTCGGGAGGCAGACTGATGAGCTACTCCAACGTGACGCGGCAGACTGGGCTTGCACTCTTCGCCATGATTTTTGTAGTATTGTGTTTTTCGGCGGGTGCATTTGCTGGGATGCAGATTGATCTCGGCAACTGTCGCGACGAGTTTGTCCAGCAAACCGCTGCAAGGGAACACATCAGCCTTGAAGCTGCAAACAGGCAAATTGCGCGGGTTGAACAATCAACCGGTAGTCGCATACTTGAAGACTATGAGTTGCCCACAGGGGCCGTAGTAGATTATTACCGCGTTGACGGCACTGCAGAAGGACAACCTGTTGACTACAACGGATCGGCCGTTGTTACCACCCACGGGTCCCCTTTAGGGCAGTCATATATCCGGCAACAGCGCGTTCGCATGCCGCTGATCCAGCGGGTAGCCAAATGGCTCGGGGATATTTTCACCCCGAGCAATCAGGCAATATTGGTGCCAGTAGGCATGTTGGGAGCGGGGCAGTCGGCGGAGGCAGTAAGCGCGCTGGCTGGAGCGACTGACACGATTCGCATCGCGGTCATTGGCGCTGAATTTCCTCCCTGGGACGACAAACCCCCAACCGCCAGTGACTACTATCAAAGTTCCAGGACAGCATTTGGTGCGCTGGACACAACAGTGCGTGAGTATCCAATGTATTGGAACTCCGACACAAACTTTGATACGTCAGTGGGCGCAGGCGATGATACTAGTGGCAGCGAATGGGCGCCCAGTGAATATGCAGACAGCCCTGGCGGGCCGTTTGTTGGTGGTGCTGCACAAGGCCTGACGGGCCCCTGGAGCGGGACTACCTCCCCGAATAACGCTACTCCTCCGACGTCCTATTCAGCTGAGAATTCACGGCAGGGTTGGACGTCTTTCAATTTGCGCAACAGTTGGTGGAACAACCTCTTTAATCTCAGCAACTCCAGCTCCCTTACGAATTACTATTACGCCAATTCGCATGGCTTGAAGCGAATTGAGGGTGATCAGACATCAGTCATCGGCTGGGTGCGCAGTCATCACTACCTGGATCGCAATCCCTATGGGATGAGCTATGATTACGTGCGCCAGCCGGGCACCCCACTTATTCGACCTACCACAGCCGAACCGGGGGATGCTGATTTCATAGTTCGCGCGAGCATTACTCAAGATGCACTCACCATACTGTTTGGGAAAGATGTCGCGCTCAATTCATCGAGTACATCGTCCACAACTCCATGGTATGTGAGCGCTATAAGTCTGACGGTTGAACAGGCCGTGTCTGATAATGAAAATCCCGGCACGGAACCGATCTGGAACGGAGCGGATACATCGACCACATTCAACCCGGCAACCGGCCATTTGGTAGATGCACGGGATAATCGACGCCATCAATGGACCAGTGCCGATTGGCATTATGAGTATGACCCTGATACTGATCCAGCAGAGACAGATGATGAAGAGATCGAACCATTCGCCATCTACACAGGTCAGGACTGGGGAATTCAAGTCACTCTTCGAAACGCCAGTACTGCAGCCGTCGAAGTGTGCACATGGCAGCCAGGGGCGACACGTCGAGTAGGCGATACGATTGTATACCAAGGTTTTGTATACGACCTTCCGGCTGCCGCAGGAAATGCCTATCGCCCACAGAATGGCGGCTGCGCAGCGCTACCGAACACAACATTCCGCGAGGAAGATGTTTTAGCCAAGTCTGTCGCTCAGACTACGGCGTGGCAACAATATGAGAACGGGTCAACAACAGGTTCAGTGCCCGATCAGCGCATGTTTGGTCAGGGCGTGACTGGCGCCGATGGCGATGACTATGGTCTAGGCAATCGGCTGAAGACATTTGCCTTCTATCACAATTACTACTACCCAGATACAAGCGGCTATCAGCTACTCAGCTTGATGAATGCCAATGGCGCTCGAGATGACATTGGTGGTACTGTTGAGGGGACACGGGTCGCCCGTGCTTACCCATTCAATCTGAATGGTACTGCAAATGCAAACAGCGGATTTGACCTCGTAACACCTAGTGTCGTTGCCTTGGGGGCGCCTGCAAATCTCTCTCCTGGCTATGGGCATGATGCCAATGCAATGATGGTAGATGTGAACCGTGCGATGGCCGACCAAGGTATAAACCTTGGATCTCTTGGCTACAATGGCGTGATTTATTTGTTCCCGAACGGAGGATCAGCCTCAGACGAGAGTGATCCGGGCATGCGCATGATTCCACGTGGTGGTGGCGGTGTCGCGCTTCTGCCCGAAAATGCCGGGCTCGGCCTCATAGCACATGAGACCGGTCATGCGTATTATGGATTTATAGATCTGTACGATCGGGACTTCTATAATAACTACATGGTTCCACCGGCCGAACGACCGGATCCTCTGCATAAAATGTGTCTTGCCATGGGACCGTACAGTGTCATGGCCCGCGGCGCAAATGGTGTCCGCGTGGACGCATACACGAAAATCAATGCAGGATGGGCGACGCCCGTCGAAGTCACCGAAGATCGCTTGAACACGGAGATTCCACAGATTGAAGCTGATCTGCGTGAGCCGGTTATTCTGAAATTGCCGGCAAACCCCTATGATATTCTGGAGGGCAACGCGCCCAGCACATGGAAAGAATATTTCCTCGTTGAGAATCACAATAAAGCAGGATATTTCGGTGATGCAACCCCGCAAGGCCTCTACATCTACCATGTTGACGAACGCGGTGTGAAGTACATCCCGCGGAATCACCCGCAGGGGCAAGTTCAGGTTGATGAAGAAGCATTGCAGGTCACAATGGTGCAAGCAGACGGCCTGAAGCAGCTTGAAGAACTTGAAGTTGGCGACAGCATAAGTGCAAGCACTTGGGCGGGAGATCCGTTCCCCGGCACTTACAATATTCGGAAATTTTCCCAGCTTCCACAGCTCATAAGCGCAACAGGTTCCTGGTCAGCAACTAGCGTTACCCATGGTAACACAATGACTGGCCCACTCGGGACCACAATCCTGCAGCCAAACACACAGGTTGACAGCTTCGCTCGCGTAGTTAACATCAGCGATCCGAGCCCAACCATGACCGCTGATATTTTTGTAAAACCCCGAGAAATTATCGTCACTGATGTTAGCCATGCACCAGGTGACCCGACAAGCGCCCACCCGGATTATCCGGGCATCTATGATACACTCGCAGTTGGCTACGATGGCGCCGATGCGCGGCACATTGTGCAGGGCGCTGAGAAACAGGGCGTCCTTGCTATCAAATTGGACAACCCCGAATACAATGGCTCAGACTTCAAATATGTATCAACTGATGATGTCGTCATTGACAGCATAAAAGTTCTGGAAAGTGGTACTTCACAACAGCAGGTTGGCGAACAACATCCAGTCGTTGAGCAAGCTTACCTTTACCTGGAAAGTAACGGGGTCGAGGGCCTGCAGACGACGTCAGGCAGTGCGGACGCGCGTATTGGAGTTACAACGCTTGGTTCACTTCAGGACGACTTTGGTGATAAAGAAGAATATGCGATATTCCGTAATCTCGGACTGAGTGTGCCACTGAATAGCTCACGTATCATATATGTTGCATACGATATTCGGGCAAATGCTCAAATCACACCTGCAGTCACAGTGGGTGCTGAGCTCAGCGACTACACATTCATAGTACCCGCAGCACCGGGCGCTGTTCAGGAACGAGCACGTCTAGGTGCGAAGTGGGCATTCGGAAATCACCGCTTCCCAATCGTTGGTACTACGGCAGTGACAGTCGAACGCCCCGACGAGCTGCAGATCACCGCCAATCCGCCTGCGCCAGGGGCAGGCGTCGTTGCACCATCTGCTATCAAGCAGGGCATGGCAAATGTTCCGTTGATGCAGATGCGCATGCATTCAACGGACGATGAAGTCATTGTCGGTCGGATCAAAGTTGACGCAACCAGCGGAGCTGGATATGCAGATGCCCTCGAGGATCTTACCGGCATCAAATTGTGGCTTGATGTAAATAATGATGGTATTGCAGATCCTGGCACTGATGTCCTGTTGTCAGAGGCCAACTTCATTGACATGTCACCGAACAATCCGCAGGCATTGCTGCAGCTTGATGATCTGAGTGATCCCGCGCTGCGCACCATTGTTGCGGGCCAGGATGAATACTGGTTGCTGACGGTTGACGTTGAGCAGGATGCACCAGGAGCTCAGATTGAGCTGCGGATAGAGAACGTAGGGTATATATCACTCATAACAAACCCGAGTCAGCCTGGTATTGCAGACTCAGTTGATGGCTCAAACTTCCCGCTTGTGAGTGGTACAGGTAACATCATCGCGCGGCCAAATCCGCCGGTTGCTCCGTTCAGTCCGGTCAATGACGCGCGCATAACCGATCATTCCCCAACGTTTACCTGGGGAGCGGCAACTGATAATGCACCGAATCCGACGCCGCAGGCCGAGCTCCATTATGAACTGAAAATCGCAAATGATCCGCTGATGAATAACATCATTTTCGAATTCAGCACGGCCGCGAACCCGGGCGAAACAACATTCTCATTCCCCGACGGCACAGAGTTGCCAGACCCAGGCGACTCCGATGTAGAGTTTTACTGGGTACTTTATACGGTGGATGGGGATGCCTGCAGTTCAGATGCTACCAATATCATGCACTTTACCCTTGTTGGTAACCAGGCACCAAATATTCCAATGTCCGGTTTTTGGCCCAACAATGACATAACCATAGATGATAACACTCCAACCTGTGTCTGGAATGCCGTCAGCGATCCGGACCCGACTGATGCGCCGGCGAATATCCACTATGTTGTCCAGTTCAGCAACAGTGGATCAACTCCAGCACTGTTCGATGCTGACCCGGACTACGAATACACCAGTGCAGCTGGCAATGCTTCGGTCACACCGACTGTACCGCTCGCTGATCTCACGAAATGGTATTGGCGCGTGAAGGCCGTCGATGACAGCGGTCTCGCATCTGGATGGAGTCCGATCCAGGTTTTCAATGTGGATATTAACAATCAGCCACCAAGCCTCGCAGCACCCATCAGTGAGCCGATGTTAGCTCCAGTGTATGGGACATTGGCCACATATTATGAATTGCAGATCCAATATACAGATCCCGAAGGCGATGCACCAGGGAATGTCCGAGTCACAATTGACATGGGCACTGCTAATGAGCAGACCTTGACAATGGCAGCTGTGGCTCCAGTAACGCCAACTACCAACGATTACAGAAACGGCGTCCGTTACGCAGTGGGTATCTCCGGAGCTGACCTCGGCTATGGTATGCACAGCTGGGTTTTCTGGACTGATAACGGAGCGCGCCTGCCCAACAACGCCCCAGATACTGGTGCAGGACCAGTTGTCGGATCAGCAGCCGCAATCCGCCTCACCGACATCGCATGGGCCAACGTGACCGGCTACGTAGAGACACCGACAGCCAATGTCTACGTCGAGGTTTCGGACGTAGATGAAAACGCCGACCCTGCGGCTGTAGACAATATTCTTGTGACCCTCTACCAGTCAATTTCCGGGGGTGATCTGGAGAGTGTCACCCTCGTCGAAACGGGGAACAATACCGGCGTGTTCCGCGGTCAAATTCAACTGCGAGGAATGTCGGGCACCGCATACGACGGTACGCTCAACGTTTCCGGCGGTCCCGGTATTCAGATCGTTGCCCAATACATCGACAAAGATGATACCGGCAATCCTGGACTTGCAGATAATGCATCGCCGGACGCTCCATTCGTTGTCGCCAATGTCACTGATAGTTACGCCCCAGCCGCTGTGACTGATTTCACAGTCCTAAGCGGTGATGAGGGAACATCGGCTATTGCAGATTGGACATGGGATGGTGTCAATGGCTACGATGAGGCGGCTGAGATTGATGTCGTCGGCTACAGGGTCTACTACGCTACTGCCGACTTCACCAATACGTCAGACGCCGGTGTGCACATGTGGACTTCCCTTGTGCCAGCGGGTACTGACACGGGACACGAATTACTGGCTTGCTATCGTGGCCGTCGATGATGCTGGAAATCCAACCGGTCCGGTTGGTGTGACAACAGTCAATGTCTTCACCAGTGACGGTCAGCCACCTGTGATTTCTAATCTGTTCCCTGCGAATGGAGCAACGGAATTACCGCTTGGTACGAGCATTAGCTTCCGCGTCTCAGACATGGGGAGTGGAGTTGATGCCAGTAGTCTGACAGCCAGTGTGAATGGTGTCGACGTGGCGGCAGATTTCGTGACATCAGCCGTTTCTGGCAACAATATCGTTGACTTCACATATACACCAACCACTCCATTTGCATGGAATGACACAGTCACCGTTGAGATAGGTATCAGTGACGGGGACGCAAACGGTCCGACAAACGCAAATTGGAGCTTCAATGTTCTTGCGGATCACGTCAATCCTGAGGTCACTGATCTGTCACCTGCTGATGGTGCGACCAGTGTCAATGTGGCTAACAGCATATCGTTCCACCTCACTGACGACAAATCTGGCGTCAATCTCGCGATAGATGCTGGATACATCAATCCGGCCAGCAGCAGTGTCACGGTTTTGTTTAACGGTGTCGACGTGACCGCTGCCGTAGCTGCCCAACAGGTTGACGGTAATCGTGACATTCTCTGTACATATGATCCGCCAACCTCACTACTGTACAACAGCACCTATCAAGTGGATGTGACTGTACAAGATGTCGCTGGCAATGCGACACCCGCAGCCACTACAACGTGGACCTTTGACACGCCGACCGATTCCACTGGTGTGACAGTCGACCAGTTCACCCCGGCCAGAGACGCAACTAATGTTCCGGTGACCACAACTATCAGCATGCGACTGAATGATGCGCAGTCTGGTGTGAATGCGGGCACAATCAAGCTCTGGGTGAACGGGAGCGAAGTAACAGGTTCGATCGTCACGAACGTACTTGGGAGTGCAATCGAGGTTGTGTACGTTCCCACTGCAAACCTCCCGTATGAGACTGACATCTTCGTTCGCGTGTATGCCAAAGATAATGTGGACAACGAGACAGACATGACGTACAAGTTCACAACTGAGGCTGCGCCGACATATGTCATCTCCGGCACAATCCGTACCGCACTCGACCAGCCGGTTGCCGGTGCTCTCGTGGAGTGCAGCGATGGACACAGCACAACTACCGATGGGAATGGCGCGTACTTGATGACCGATGTCTTGGCAGGCACCTACACCGTTACGCCATCCAAGCCACATTGGACATTTGCACCAACCTCACAGGACGTGACGGCCGGTCCAGAAGATGTTGCAGGTGTGAACTTCACAGGTACTGAGATAACCTATGTCCTCTCCGGCTATATTGTGGATCGTGACGACAACGGTGTTGAAGGCGTCCAGGTGTGGTATGGCGAGCAGTACGTGGAGACGGACGCGAATGGCCGTTACGATATCGCAGGTTTGCGCGTAGGTCAGTATACGATTACGCCTACTCTGCAATATCATCACTTCGATCCGGTAAATCGTGTGGCTGAAATAGTCGATGCTGACGTGCTCGTCGGAAATATCATTGCAATTCCCAACACGTTTAGTATATCGGGTACTATTTATGATAGTTCTGGTTCCCGTGTGCAGGGCGTGGAAATAAGCTATGATGACAACGTGGCTATTACAAATGAAGCGGGGCAATACACACTTAGCAACGTTGCGATCGGCACGCATACCTTAACGGCTTCAAAGCTAGGTTACAGCCTGCTTCCCGCATCGTTGGAAGTCACTGTCCCACCAGATGTAACTGGCGCAAATTTCACGGCCTATACCGAGTTGAGCAATTCATTCTCCTCGGGTACAAATCTGATCGGCGTGCCAGGCAATCCAATTGACCCGAATCCAGTGACGGTATTTGATACTCTTGACGTCGCGCGTTGGGATCCGGATGCATCGCCTGGAGCGTATACATTGGCAACCACTTCCGCAACCACGAATTTCATGCGGGTTCGCCCTGGGGCTGGCTTCTTCGTCCGGTACGCTAACGCCAAAACCCTGCGTTTCGCCGCAGAGAGCACACCGAGTGACAGAGCTCTCAGTTTTGGTCTTGGCGTTGGGTGGAACATGATTGCCAATCCGTTTACGAATCCGACTAAATTTGCCGACTTCCAACCAACCATTGCTGGTGGTATTCAACCATATGCGTTCATCTACAATCCGAGTACCCATAGCTACGAACTGATCTCGGCACGATCCGGCATAAACGTGCAGCGTGACAATATCCAGCCGTGGGAAGGTGCGTGGGTGATGTGTGCCGCTGGTGGGTGTTCGCTGAGCGTCTCGCCATCCGTTGGCGTCACATCGATCGACAGTAAACCCGAGGCGGCGGACATATCCACCGGGTACGTAATCCCAATCATGGCAACGTCCGCAGGGTGCAGCGACACAAGTAGTGTTGCAGGTGTGGTCCCAGGTGGTGTAGACTACGTCATACCAAACCCGCCCACTGCACCGGAAACTGTGGACGTATATTTCACAGCAAAAGATGGACAGCGGCTGGCACACGATGTACGAAGCGAAACCACCGGTACGGACAATTTTGAGTTCGTGGTGAGTAGCGCAGTTGGTGCTGGAGATGTAACGGTGATGCTTCCGGATCTCAGCAGTGTCCCGGCACAGTATGACGTACTGCTGACTGATGTGGATGCAGACAAGACGGTGTATGCGCGCACAATGCAGGCCTATACTTATCGCGCAACTGACGCCGTGTCCACACGGCATTTCCGCATCGACGTCACACCAAGATCGATGGCGAGTCTCACGGTCTCGACCGCTGCAGCCACTCAGCAGGCAGGCGGGGCGGTTATAACGTACAGCGTCTCACAGAGCTGTAATGTGAACATGACCGTCCGCAATATGGCAGGCCGCGCCATCAAGGTAATCAGCAGTGGCAAACTGGTTGCAGCAGGTGCAAATACAGAGGTATGGAACTTGAGCAACAATGCGGGCGCCAAAGTTCCTGCAGGCTCATATCTGATCCAGATAGAAGCTGTTACAGGCAGTGGCCAACAGGCGAGAGCCTTGACCCGGTTAGATATAAACCGCTAAACGGGACATGCTCTTTTTCTGCCGATCTGGCACAACTGAAGCACATATCGTGAGACCGATTATTGAGGAGTGAATGCAGCATGGCCAAAAGCAGCCTGTGGAAGCTACTGCTCGCGATGGGGATCATCGCGTTGGCCCTGACCGGCCTTTGCGGCTGTGGCTCGGACGAAACGGGAAATGATCCTGATCCCGGCACAATTGCGGGAACTGGGAAGGTCACTGGTGAAGTATTGTATTTTTCAACCAGTGTTGGGCTTGGAGGCGTTGAGATCGAAATCGGTGGCCAGACAGCTATCACTGACAGCAGTGGTCACTTCGAGGTAATCAACATCCAGCCGGGTGTCAGCCAGCAGGTCATCGTTAGGCCACCCAATTGGCTGGCGCTGCCTACGTCGGATCCAATCCTTGTGAATGTTTTCGCCGACCAGACAACGGTTCTGAGCGCCCCGATATTGCTGATCGATTCGGGCATCCAGCCGCCTGGACCGTGGTCCTAAGATTGCAAGGCGGAGTTGCGAGCATCTCTCGCAGCTCTACTGCATTGCAAATCCCAGATAAATGCAAACTGGCGCCGCCTGCGCACTGTGCATTGGGCGGCGCCACTTTCTGTGGCGGGACTGCAAATGAAAAGTAGCTTCTCCTCCGTTTCATTGGTGTTGGCGCTTTTCTACGCGATGGCGCCGCTGCGCGTGGATGCCACCGATTGGCCGACGCTCAGGCGTGATACCATGCGTTCCGGCATCTCCACTGATACCATCTTCCCCCCCATCCTGAGTGAAACGTGGTCTGTGCGAATTGGAAGCAGCGTTGATGCTTCACCGGCAGTCACGCAGGGCCGGCTCTATGTAGGAAATGCTGAGGGCGAGGTAATCTGCCTGAACGTAGCGGATGGGGCCAGCATCTGGCGAACTTCAACGCAGGGTGCCGTCGTGTCGTCACCCGCTGTCTATAATGGCACCGTGTTTGTTGGTTCCGTCGATCGCTGTCTCTATGCATTCGATGCGCTGAGTGGCAAAATCAGATGGCGTGTGCGTACATGGCTCCCAGTGGTTGCTTCGCCTCTGATATTGAACCGGTGTGTGTATATTGGCTCAATGGACGGCTCATTCAAATGCGTGAATGCTGCGGATGGAAACATTATCTGGGAGCAGAGCGCAGGGCCCGTCAGTGGTAGTGCGGCGGGATCAGAAAACGTTGTGTATTACGGGGACGAAGAGGGGAATGTTTTCGCTCGACAGGCTGATGATGGCGAACTCCTGTGGTCGGCGAAAGTTGAAGGTAGTATTATCCGGGCCCCGGTCGTCACCGAAACGCGCGTCATCTTTGGCGTAATGTCACCTTCGGCGCTGCGGGCGCCGAAAATAGATTATCTCATTGCATATGAGCGCAACACTGGTGAAAAGATGTGGGCGCATAACGATCAGCATTCGGTGATGCACACGCCAATCGCTGATGCGGGGAGATTGTATTACGCGACAGTAAGCGGCTATACGTCGACGAGTACTCTCTTCTGCTGCCAGGTTGACGATGGAAGGCAATTGTGGAAGCGGAGCCTCGCAGGAGTCGCCGATAGTTCCCCCGTGCTGACTGCCGAATATTTGCTGATGGGTGTAAATGACGGTATATTCCATGTGTATGAAAAATCGGATGGCGCTGAGGTGCACAGTGTGCATGTTGGGGCGAAGATTTTCTCCACGCCCGCAATTGTGGATGGTGCGGTGTATTTCGGCTCGGGTGATGGTTTGCTGCATTGTCTCCGTTGTTCGGACAAACCCTGAAAACCGGGATTTTTCAGCTATTTCCCAATGCAGAATCGCTCAAAAATGCGATTGATGATCTCCTCTGGCAGGCATTTGCCAATGATCTCGTCCAAGCTATCCAGCGAAGCTCGCAGGTCGGATGCCACGAATTCAACGGACTGCCCAAGTTCGATCGCTTTAGCCGCATCCGACAGCCCCTTGTCAGCTTGCTGCAATGCCTGCTCGTGACGGACGTTGGTAACCACAGTCTGGCCGTTGACACTCCCTGCGCCGTTCGACACAGATGATGCAATCATTTGCTCCAAGTCCTGGATGTGTGTGCCCACCTGTGCTGAGAGCCAGACGACAGGCGCAGACGTGCATGCGGCAACACTATCCGCTGAGGTGCCTGCCGGCAAATCTTCTTTGTTCATTACCACGATACTGCGTGTTGCATCAAGGCCTGCAAGTAGAGCCAGATCATCTGGATGCAGCGGTTGCGAACCATCAACGACAGCGAGCGCCAGATCAGCTCTGGCTATGGCCTGGCGGCTCCGATTGACGCCTTCAGCTTCGATGACGTCTTGCGTTTCGCGAATCCCAGCTGTATCAGCCAGACGAATGGGCACACCCGCGAGCGTCATCTCATCCTCAACCACATCTCGAGTAGTTCCGGGGATGTGTGTAACGATGGCTCGATTGGCTCGCAGGAGTGCGTTCAGCAGGCTTGATTTGCCGACATTCGGTCTGCCAACAATCGCAACCATTACACCGTCCCTAAGTGAGCGCCCGCGCGCGGCAGTATCAAGAAGACGCGAAATCTGTTCGCGGAGCATCAGAACGTGGTGGCTTATCTCATCACGGGAGACAAGCTCTATATCGTGTTCGGAAAAGTCTATTGATGCCTCAATCTGAACAAGCAGCGAGATGATATTTTCGCGGAATGAGTTCACTTCGTCTGACAGTTGGCCGGAAAGTTGTGAGATGGCTGCGGCCTGGCTTTCCTCAGTCTGTGCGTTAATCTCGTCGGCAACTGCTTCTGCTTGCGCCAGGTCTATGCGGCCAAAGTAATAGGCCCGTTTGGTGAACTCACCAGGATCCGCAAGCCGCGCACCAGCGTCCAGCATCAGCCGCAAGGCTGTGCGAACCGGTACGATGCCGCCATGGCAGTTGATTTCCACAACGTCTTGCGTTGTATAGGTGTGGGGAGCGCGCATCACTGTTACAATGACCTCGTCAACCACACGTGCGCCGTCAATCAGATGGCCGTAGCAAGTCGTGAACGATCGTAGTTGACAAAGTGCGCGATCGCGTCGCGCGGGTTGAAAATGCTTGTCGACGATCGCCAATGCATCCGGACCGCTCAGACGAACGATGCCAATGCCCGCTCGGCCCGGTGGAGTCGAAACCGCCGTAATCGTATCTTCAAAACGAGGTATATCCATATTTGTATTGTGAGACTTTCCAAAGAGTTTTTCAATATGGAGGAGCAACCAAACGCGTAGATAGGCTGCTGGAGGAAATGACAATTCTGCCTTCGTTTTATAGCAGACGAATTTCCCGTTCACATTGTTTGGCAGGCCTTAAAGGTTGGCCAGAACAATCGCGACTACCGCAATGCCTATCCCTGCCCAGCCAAGGCGGCCCAGTTTTTCGTCCCAGACGAATGCAGCGAATGCGGTAGCCAGCGATAGAGCTACGGCTGCAAGAACCGGAAAAACCACTGAGGCGAGGAACAGATCAAGAACGTATAGTATCAGAAAGTTGGAAATCGCATTAGATGCACCGGCAGCAAGGCCCCAGCGAAGCTCGGAAGTGGTCATACCGTGCCGTCGCGTGCACATCCAATACACCAAGCATAGCAGCGCAGCGATCGAGAAAAGAGTGGCCAGGTACAGAGGCCGTTCAGCGATGAGCTGCGTTGTTTGGAACCACTTGCCGACAAGCAGACAAGCACCATTGAAAATGAACAGCCCAGCGAGTGTGGTGGTGTGCCGTAAGTCGAATTTGGGTGAATCTGCGCCATGATCAAAAGTAAGCATCGGCAATGCCACAAGCGCCAGTGCAATACCCAAGGTCTTCACCATGCCGGGGGTCTCGCCCCATATGAGCACTGCGCCCAGCAGCGGTACCAGAACAGAAAGTCTTACTACGGCCATCGAAACAGCAACGCCCTTGAAATTCATGGCTGGCAGTAGTAAGAAGTATGTCGTCACATAGAGACAGCCGCCGATGAGGCCGATCTGAACTGCAAGCGAGGCGTAGGAAGTGTGCGATACCGCGGTGAAAACCCAGAAACACAGGGATGCAAATGTGTAGTTCACCACGCCTACAGCCACAGCATCATGCCCATGCCTTTGAGCCCCCCGCACGAACAGAGAGAATGCTGTATTGAACAATATTGTCACTGCGAAAAGCAACATCTCAGCAGTCGCCACCGACGTTTTTGCGGGCGACAACTGCGCCCGAGATGATTGTCTGATGCATTGTGGGAGGACTCTTTACTCTTCCGGCGAATATCCAACTACGCGGCGACTATCGCCGACTATCGCCGACACATCATAACACAGTCCAGGTGAAAGTGGTAAGCATACATGCGGGAACTCACCCCAAAGCAACTGAGGAAAGAGTGTGCCCTCAGCCTGTTTGATTTTGAGACTACCGAAGAGCTAAGTGATCTGCGCAATGTCATAGGACAACGCAGAGCGATGGGTGCACTCGAGTTCGCTGCCAATATTGGTAATGATGGTTACAATGTATACGTCATGGGGCAGGTCGGGACTGGGCGATCATCAAGTTCGCGCAACTTCCTGGTTGCTCGTGCGAAACAGGAGCCAGTTTCTGATGACTGGTGCTATGTGTACAATTTTGCTGATCCTCGTGTGCCGAAAGCCGTCAACCTTCCTGCTGGGCATGGCGTCGAATGGCAAGCGACCATGCAGAAGGTTACTCGCGAATTGCTCAGCCAGGTCATGGGGGCTTTCGAAAGCGATGAGTACAACGAGAAACGCGACGACATTTTGCGCAGTTTTCGCGAAGAGCGCAATCTCGAACTCCAGGAGTTTGAGCGGGTTGTCGAAGAAGCCGGATTCACCCTCGGGCGTTCGCCGGCTGGCCTCATCGTTGCGCCCGCAGCAAACGGCGAAGTCATGGATCCGCAGGAATATCGAAAACTGACCGAAGAGCAGCGCAAAGCGCTCGAGGACAAGCGTCAGGAATTGCAGGGAATGCTGGCAGAGATCATGCGGCGAGGCCAGCGTGAAGAGAAACTCACTCGCCAGCAGGTGCAGGCGTTGGACCGCGAGATTGCGCGCACTGTCATTGAGCCGCTACTCGAAGAAATCCGGGAGAAAAATCGGGACTACGAGGCTGTTCTCAGGCATATTGATGACGTCGAAAATGATCTGCTCGAGAACATCAGCCGTGTCAGGCAGGCCACCGAAGATGGCGATGGCCAGACGCAGACGCCATTCGGTCCTCAGGGTAGTTCTGCAGGCGCAGTGCCGATGATGGATCGCTATCAGGTGAATGTCCTCATCAACAATGCTGAACTTGAGGGCGCACCGGTCATTTTTGAAGCTAATCCCACACTGGAGGGGCTGACTGGTGAAGTCGAGCACCAGACCCAGATGGGAGCGCTCGTCACTGATTTCACGATGATCAAACCTGGTGCTCTCCACAAAGCCAACGGCGGGTATCTGCTGCTGGAAGTCCATCAGTTGCTCACGCGCCCTTACGCATGGGACGCGCTCAAACGTGCCATCAAAAATGAGCATATTCGCATTGAGTCGCTTCGCGACCAGTACCGATTCATATCTACAGTCAGTCTCGAGCCGGAACCAATTCCATTGCAGGTCAAAGTCGTACTCATCGGCAACCCGATGCTCTATTACCTCCTCTACGAATATGACGAGGATTTCCGTAAGCTTTTCAAAGTCAAAGCTGATTTCGATAGCCAGGTACCGCGTACCGCCGCGACTTCACGTCAGTATGCCGCACTTGTTGGTGAGATATGCCGCCGTGAAAAACTCGCACATTTCTCGCCTGAGGCGGTTGCGAAAATCGTTGAGCATGGCAGCCGGCTCGCAGGCGATCAGCGCAAATTGAGCCTCAATTTCTCCACGATCAGCAATCTGGTCAAGGAATCGGCGTACTGGGCATCTACGGCCAAGCACGAGATCGTCGGTGCCGAGGATGTTGCAGAAGCACTCAGCCAGCAGATCTATCGCTCGAGCCGCATTGAAGAACGACTGACTGAGATGATTGCCGACGGCACCATCATGGTCGACGTCAAAGGCGAGAAGACGGGGCAGATCAACGGACTTGCAGTCATTCAGCTTGGCGACTACATGATGGGCAAGCCCAGCCGCCTGACCTGCAGGACATTCCCGGGACGCTCTGGTGTCGTGAATCTGGACCGAGACGCCAAAATGACTGGCAGAATCCATGACAAAGGCCTGCTCACTATCACCGGTTTCCTTGGTGAACGTTTCGCCCAGGAAACTCCGCTCTCGCTTTCTGGGCACATATCGTTCGAACAGCTCTATGAGCAGCTTGATGGCGATTCCGCCTCCTCCACCGAGCTTTACGCGCTCTTGTCCAGTATTGCTGGCGTACCTATCAGGCAGGGCATTGCCGTCACTGGTTCGGTCAACCAGCTCGGCGAAGTACAAGCCATCGGCGGCGTCAACGCAAAGATCGAAGGATACTATGCAGTTTGCAAGGCCATAGGCCTGACAGGTGAACAGGGAGTCATAATCCCTGAAGCCAACCGTCCGCACCTCATGCTCAATGACGAGGTCATCAATGCAGTCGAAAGTGGTAAGTTTCACGTCTGGTCAGTGAAACACATTGACGAGGGAATAGAGATACTGACAGGCATCAAAGCCGGCCGACGTGGCAAATCTGGCCGGTACCCGAAGGGTACCATTAATGCACGTGTCCAGGCACGACTGGATGAATTTGCAGACACACTGAAGACTTCCGGAAAACCAGAAAACAACAATAGTAAGGCTGAAGAGAGCGGCAAGACAAACAATAACAAAGAAGAATAGGTTTGTACCGCTTAGACCTCTGATAGGGGCGGCCTTATGGTACGCCCCTTTTTGGACGTGTACGCGATAAACTTGCGATGTAGGTGACACTATGGATAGGCCTGAAAAGCCAGTTATTCGCGTTTCTAAGGCTTGGCTGGAGATGCTCAACCGTGTGAAAGACCAGCCAGGTCGTATTGTTATAATCGGCGCAGCTGACAGTGGCAAAAGTGTGCTTGCCCAATGGCTCCGGACAAAACTACCAGAATGGGGCTCCACCGCTGCAATTGATGGCGACGTCGGACAGTGCGAATTCGGTCCTCCAGGTGTCGTTACCAACTGGCTTGTTGGCCAACAGATGCGCCATTCATATTTTGTTGGTGACACAACTCCTGTTAGTCGGCCTGCCGCAGTTCTGAGTGCATTTGCGCGAAGCCTGCGCGACGTCGAAGCCTCCGGCGCCCGTTTCACCGTTATCAACACCACCGGCTATGTCGATGGTGACGGAGCAGTAGCACTTAAAACTGCCAAAGTTGAGATGCTCGCACCTGCTCACATCATCGTTCTTGGAGATAGTTCTGCTATGCGCAGGCTCCGCAAATGTTGGCAGGGGTACGAGGATGTCACAGTCACACCGGTTGGCCTAGCCGATAATCTCCGTACCAAGACCGCCGCTGAACGTCGCGAGAACAGGCGTGAACGCTTCGCTGATGCCCTGCAGGGAAGCAATATGCGGTGGCTTGCACTGCGTGACATTGCGGTACAGACTATAACCGATGCGCCGCCGATTTCACCCGATGGAGGCCCATTGCTGGGCTTTGTCGATGAGCACCGTCGTCTTGTCTGTATTGGTATATTGCATGCAATTGACCATAAATCGCGCCGCTTGCTTGTCTACGCACCGGAGATCGTCGAGAGTGCGACTGGTGTTATTTTCGGAAATCTGTCACTGAATTCCGGTGGTTTCGAGATCGGACGCAGCAGGAGCGAAGGAAAAACACGATGAGCAAACAGATGATAGCTGAATTGTCGCTCGGCGATGCAGTCTCGAGCACTTTTCTTGTCAATCAGAAAAGCCTTATTGATTTTCGCAACAAGGAAGGGCATTGGCTGAGCCTGGTATTGGCAGATCGCACTGGCACAATCTCAGGCAGGGCTTGGGACAATGCAACGGCGCTTGACAGTCTTTTCAAGCCTGGTGATGTTGTGGCCGTTGATGGACGGGTTGAGGAATACCGCGGTAATCTGCAGCTTATCATCAACGACCTGCGGCCGTGTGCCCCGGGCGAGTTCTCGAAAAGCGACTTCATGCGCAGTAGCAAGCGGGATTCTGCGGTACTCATCGAAGCCGTTGGTTCTTTCATTGCCATGGTCACCAACCCCTATCTCAAAGCGCTTCTTGAAAGTTTTTTTGGTGCCCCGCAGTTCATCGAAGATTTCAGCACCGCCCCGGGCGCCAAGGGATTACACCATTCGCATATTGGAGGCCTGCTGGAGCATACAGTCGGAGTTGTCAAAATCCTGCTGACTGTGAGAGAATGCCATCCAGAACTGGATCTCGATATGCTTATCACGGGTGGCCTCTTACACGACATAGGAAAGCTTCAGGAACTCACCGTGGATGTCGGTATTGATTACAGCGATGGTGGCCGACTGCTGGGGCACATTATATACACAGATCGAATGGTCAATGAGGCTATCAATACCATCAACGGATTCCCACAGGAGCTCGCAGATAGGCTCTGTCATGTGCTTATAAGCCATCATGGACAGAAAGAATACGGCGCACCGGTCGTGCCGATGACGGTCGAAGCGTGTGCACTGCATTATGCCGACAATCTCGATGCGCACGTGCAGTATTTTCAGCAGGTTGTTGAAGCCGGTGCGGCTTCTGGCAATAGATGGTCGGAGTATCAGAAGCTGTTTGACAGGTATATCTATATTGGCGACAGAAGAGATTCCCAGTAATCGCAGTAAGGTCAGACATTGGTTGAACCTTCGTTATATAGGGTGCGTCTACCATGAGTGCAGGGTCCACAACTGGTCTCAGCAGGATTGAGGAGTTTGTCGAGCGTGCTCGTCAGGGCGACGTTGCGGCATTCGAGCACCTTGTAATCGAGTACAAAACAAAGATCTACAACTACGTCCTCCGCATGCTGGGTGACCATGAGGCGGCCGAGGACGTGGCGCAGGAAGCATTCATCAAAGCGTACGCCTCAATACGCAGTTTCAGGGGAGCATCGTCTTTCCAGACGTGGCTTTACCGCATTGCAGGCAACCTTGCAATAGACACGATGCGGAGACGAAAGTATCGTCAGAACCACGTGTCGCTTGATCAGCCACTTCAGACTGGCGATGGAAGCGTGGAACGTGACGTTGAGGATAGCAGTGCAGGTCCACAGCAGCAGTTGCGCACTGTAGAACTGCAGAAAGTCGTACAGGATGCCATTCTCCAGCTTTCACCAAAGCTCCGTAATGTGATCATTCTCTATGAGTTGCAGGGGCTCAGCTATGAGGAGATTTCCGGTATCGTTGGAGCACCGCTCGGCACTGTCAAAAGCAGATTGTTCAATGCCAGAGAACAGCTCAAAAAGTTATTGGCTGATGAAATAGACGACGATACAATCGGGTGAATTAGGATGAAGTGCAAAGATGTAAGGCGACAACTGGGGCTGGTCAACTTCCGCGCTTGGGACACTGAATCGCTGCCCCGTGGCATTCAGGAGCACTTGGCCCGCTGCCCCGAATGCCGAAAGTGGCTCCAAAGAACGAAGATGTGCAGTGAGTTTATGCGGTCACAGGGCCATGTTGAACCATCTGCAACATTTACGCAAAGTGTAATGTCACGTATCGCCGCCGAAAACACCCAGCCGAGCTCTGCCACATGGATTGACCGCGTGAATGGTGCCCTCCGTCCGCTTGACAGACCCCTCCCCATCTATCAGGTTGCTGCAGCATGTATATTGCTCATTGTTGTGATGGCGGCAGGTGCAGCTCACATAGGTGCGATAGACAGTGGACGCCAGCCTGTTGTGAACAGTCGGAGTGTGATCATGGCGAATAGTGCCGCCGCTGGCTCACCAACTATGCCGGGCATGCCGCAACCGGGTTTTGTCACAACAGGTGGGACAGATTTGTCACAAGGTGCGGCCATTGAAAACCTCGTGTTGCGTCACGAAAATTATGAGATGAGCAAACCGCTGGGACCGGACGCTGGCGTACTACTCGTCAGCAGGACGTCTTACTGATGATATCGGTCTGTTCCATATGCAGATGGTCAAACGACATGGGTGGATTCAGCTCATGAGCATTATCAAAGCGTCGCCGGGCTTTTCCATATGCAGACACAGACATTGTCTGCTGCGAGCCTGCACTATTGCTGCGGCATTCATATTGAGCACTCAATTGCCTGCAGTTGCCGGAAGCCCACAGGATTGGCTCCGAAGGGTCATCATTAACAAAGGCAACACGAACTGCGCTGGCGAACGTGTGCTCGCGTTCTACCAGGATGGCAGACTTACCCGCTCTGTCAAGCAGGTTTTCTCTTTCAAGAAGGGTGGCAAGCAGTACATTGAGACTGTCGCGCCAGAAGCTGAAGAGGGGTCGCTGATTGTTTCCAATGGAGTGACGCTCTGGGAATACTCTCCGAAGACCAGACGTGTTGTGAAAAGACGTCTTGAGACCGCTCAGATGCGTGAAAGCAGCAAACGCAAGTCCGCGTCTCTCATTGCGAGTGGCGTCGACGTCATCAATAATGGAGGGGCCACAATCGCGGGCCGCAAGGTCTTCGTGGCCACATTGAAAAGCAAATGTGGGCAGGTTTTGCGCAAATATTGGATTGACGCAGCAACAGGCGTTGAACTGAGATGCGACAAATACCGCGGGGGCAATGAACCATACATGAGCACCCGCATTACATCAATCAGCTACACCCCCACCTATGTGGCCGGCATGTTCGATTTTACTCCGCCAACGGGTTCATTGGTCACGCAGGCACCCAAACCGCTGCGGCGTATGTCGCTAAAAAGTGCAGAGAAGCTCGCGGGCTTCACGGCTCGCCAACCAGGATATATCCCGCCTGGCTACGTTTTCGAAGGAGAGAATGTAGCTGTAACAACATATCAGGGCAAGCTCACTCTCTGGCTTACGTATACTAATGGTCTCGATACCTTCTCACTGTTCCAGACGCGCAGTGGCAGTGGCGAGCAGACTTCAAAACCATGCAGGGACAAATGTGCCATACAATGGTGCAGCTACGGCCGCCGCTTCACGCTTGTGGGAAATTTGCCAAAACCGTGTGAACAGGGCCTTGTGAAGTCTCTGCAGGAACGGTGACGCCACTCATATGCAAGACGTTTGCCACAGAAATACCAGCAGCCGCCCCAATGGGGCGGCTGCTATATTTTTCACCAGAGGAGTTGGGGAGGCCCTTGTCCTATGGAGCAAACAACAGGTAGATCCGAATATTGGTTGCTGTCATGCGCATCAGTGCTTCTACAAACTCCTCATCGTGCGCGTTTTTGATAACAGCGACGAATTCGTCCTGCTGCACTACCGACCACAGAGCAGATTCTGCAGAGATGATCAGAGAAGCGTGATCAGCGATTTGTGGCATCTCATGAACTTCGTGAATGCCTTCCGACAATTGCGCCACAATGTCGCTGTAGGCGCTTATTGCGGCTGTGCTGTCATTCAGGCGAATGAGCGCATAGTCAAGCTGTTGGTCATATGACTCCTCGTACATGACCGTTACGGCATCAACACCAAATTCATATTCAGGAGCGGCGCCATAGTAGTAGACAGGGTTGCCAATCTGGCGTATACGCATTGGAAGCAGATTAAGCATTGGGGGAAGTCGCCTTGGCACTGGCAGCACTGTCATCAAGTCTGTGGCCACTTGCAGCACCATTTCTCGCGATGTCGAATTGTCTGCAGGGACCTCCACCTGTGCATAGAATGGCCCGCGCCATACATGTAGTGATTTTCCCGTCCAGTACGCGCGCACCGGAACGGTAGAGGCGAGATCGCTATCCCTGTGGCGACGAAGAGTGAATACCCCGTATGCATCCTCCAATGTGCTCATTTTGTGAAAAGTGACATTTAGCGCATCAGCCATGCCTGCAGCAGCAAAGACAGCATTCACCGACCACTCGTATTGATATTTCAGTAGCTCTTCGGCACCTTGACCTTGCCACTGTGAAACAGTCGTCTGATTGTACATTACGGGTGCTGAAATAAGTGTTACACCCGGAGAGTGTTCTGGAAGTTTCCTGAAATATTCCATAATGGCATCAGCGTCTGGCCAGATTTGCCCTTGGCGCAACGGTCGGGTAACTTTGGGCGTTGGCTGAGCAGTGGCAACATCCGCCCACGACAAGCTGCTTGCCAGTGTGATTGCCAGTATGCAAAACACCCGTTGCCATTGAAGTTGCGTTGTAGCCATAATCCTTGCCCCTATACCATCATGACCTGCCATCTGAGACTTTCTCCATAAATCAGGCAGCCACCTGCAGGAGTGAAATGCCAGGACAGGAAGCTGCGTGCATCCAACCCACAAATCAAACAATAGCTCCCGGTATTGCTTACCTGCGTCAGGCGGAGAAGCATTTCAACTTCAGGCGGTGGCCTGTACCTTATTGTCGCCGTCTGTTAGAATAAAAAGGCTTGGGACTGCAACACGGAGAATACAATTGCAGCCAGTTGTTCAGTCAGACCATGAAGTATGCCTCCCGAAGATAATGGTTTCCTGTAATAGAGATATTGCTATGCAAAGAGAAGCGTCAGGTAGTTGACGAGATACAGGAGGAAAGCATCACATGGCAGAGAGTTGCGATGCAATAGTGATAGGTGGTGGAGTCGGAGGGTGCACGGCAGCGTTGTATGCCGTACGCTACGGCCTCGATGTTGCACTTCTTGAAATGGGCTTGCCGGGCGGTCAGGTCAGCACCACAACTATTATTGAAAATTATCCCGGATTCCCCGAAGGGATCAGCGGTCCGGAACTCGCTCTGCGTGTCCAGAAACAGGCGCAGAACGCTGGTGTAAAGTTTTTCACCGCTCAGGCCACTGCGATCACCCCTGCCGAAGATGGCAGGTGGTTCGTTGAAACCGCCAAAGGCACATATGACACCGCCGCAGTCATCATTGCGACTGGCGCATTCCCACGCAGTCTGCGCGTTCCCGGTGAAGCTGAGCTTCGCGGGCATGGAGTCTCATATTGTGCTACATGCGATGGGTTCTTTTTTCGTGGCAAAACCGTTGCAGTCGTCGGAGGCGGCAATACGGCTATCGAGGAGGCGCTCTATCTTGCCGACATCACCAGCAAAGTCTTTGTGATCCACAGACGCGATGAACTCAGAGCCGACAAATATATGCAGGATCGACTTTTTGCGCGTGAGAACATCGAAGTCATCTGGGACAGTGTTGTAGATTCCATTGAAGGCGACACGGTCGTCACCGGTGCAAATCTGAAGAATACGAAAACCGATGAAGTTTCTCATCTCGCAATTGATGGTCTTTTTGTTGCTATCGGCCACATTGCAAAGACCGAGTGGCTGGCTGACCTGCTTGAACTCGACGACAGCTTCATTGTCACGGACGAGCGGATGCAAACCAGCCGCCAGGGCATCTTTGCATGCGGCGACATTCGCACCACGCCGCTGCGCCAGGTAGCCACAGCCGTCGGCGATGCAGCCATTGCAGCATTCTCAGCTCACCAGTATGTGAGCCGGTGGAAGGACGCGCACAGGTAAGCTACGAATTCTTACAACAAGGCGGAAACATATGAACGTCAGAACTGGAGAGTGGATAGCCGAAGGCTGGCAGATCATTTCCCGCGATTTGGGGATGCATCTGCTTGTCGGTTTGATAGCCATTGCAGTCAGCAGCACTGGCGTTGGAAGCCTCGTTTTGCCTGCACTGGTCTGCGGCCATTTCTACATGATCTTCCGCAAAATGCGGGCTCCCAGTGCGCCGATGGAAATCGGCGATCTTGCCAGGGGTTTCGACGTTTTCCTTGATGCCTTCGTCGCCAGTCTACTGATTGGCGTATTCATCAGCTTGGGTGTTATCGCCTGTTTCGTCGGCATGTTCATCGTGCAGGGGCTCCTGATGTTCACGATGCCATTGATTATCGATCGACGCATGAAATTCTGGGACGCTATCAGCCTCAGCTACGAAACTACCAAGAGCAACTGGTTCGGCGTTGGGTGGTTCTCATTTGTTTTCGGCCTGCTGTTGGGCGCGATTATGCTGCTGACCTGCGGTGTGGGCGCACTCATTGTTTTCCCGTTTCAGCAGGCTATCATCGCCGCTGCATACAATGATACATTTGGCATTGCAAGAGTCATAGCCAGCGATCCACTGCCTGGAGCCTGAAACTTTCGACACATATCGCTCACCACGCACGAAAATGGGCACGTCCACTGGACGTGCCCATTTCTGTAACTCAACTGTATGTGACTAATCGTCGTTCAGCCACGGCATCATGGAGCGAAGCTCTTTGCCAACTTTCTCGATCAGGTGATTGTCGCCCTCATCAAGCAGAGCATTGTAACATGGCCGGCCGGCCATGTTCTCCAGTGTCCATTCTTTGGCGAACGTGCCGTCTTCGATCTCACGCAAAATTTTTGCCATTTCTTTGCGTGTCTCATCAGTGATGATGCGCGGGCCACGGGTCAGGTCGCCGTAGGTTGCTGTGTCAGAAACGCCGCGGCGCATACCGATGATGCCCTTGTTGTAAACAAGGTCCATGATGAGCTTCAACTCATGCAGAACCTCAAAATACGCCATCTCGGGGGCGTAGCCGCCATCAACGAGCGTGTCGAAACCGGCGAGGATGAGTTCAGCCACGCCACCGCACAGAACGGCCTGCTCACCGAACAGGTCGGTGATGGTTTCTTCCGAGAAGGTCGTCTCAATCAGACCGGCCTTCGTGCCTTTGATAGCTTTTGCATAGGCCAGACCGTAGTCCTTGGCCTTGCCGGTTGCATCCTGATAGATGGCCAGCAGGCAGGGAACGCCTGTGTCCGAAACATAGCACTCGCGGACCAGAGCGCCAGGACCCTTCGGGGCGACCATGAAGACGTCAATGAAGTCTGGCGGTGTGATCTGCTTGTAGTGGATGTTGAAGCCGTGGGAGAAGATCATGCCGTTGCCGGCTTCAAGATTCGGCTCGATTGCCTCTTTGTACACTTTTGCCTGCACATGATCCTGAACCAGGATTTGAATCAGGTCGGCTGCTTTTGCGGCTTCTGCGGCGCTGTCATACACGTCCCAGCCATCTTCGACGGCCTTCGCATGGTTCGGCGTACCAGGCAGTTCGGACACGATTACGTCGATCCCAGAGTCACGCAGACACAGTGACTGCGCCCGGCCCTGAATACCGTAACCGATGATGGCTACCTTTTTGCCTTCGAGCATACCAAGATCTGCGTCATTGTCATAATAGATCGTCACAGCCATGAGAATGTCCTCCTTCGGAGTATCTGTTCTAAATCGCAAAACAATGCACTATTCAATTGTCTTCTTGGCTTGAACGCCGCCGTGGTGCCTCCCACACGCGTGAGTAGAGCAGCCCCAGCGCGATACCAGCAAGAGCGAATATAAAGGCATTCACTACATACACTGACATCTTATGGAGCCCCACGTTACCCGTTCCCGGATTGTAGCGCACCATATAGTTGTAAAACTTCCACATCACCAGAACGATCGGCCCCAGCAGCCCCGCAGCGAGACCGCGTTTCAATGCGTTCGCCATGTCGCCATGCAGACGGCCGGCAATCACGCCCCAGAGCAGCCCGATTACGGGCGCGACGATGGCTAACGCGATTACCAGTTTATTGACGGTGGCAATATCAACTATCTCATGAAGTTGTGGGTCCAAAGCCAATCACCGACCAACTGCTTTCTGATGTGTGCTAGCTTTGTTAACGTCCGGCATTGCGCATTAATTCCTCGATGTTGACACCGTTTATTGTGAGACCACGGATATTGCAGTTTTCGATGCTCACGTTCGACAAGTCGCAGTATCGTATGGTGCTTCGCGCAAAGTCCCCACTCTCGAAACGGCTGTACGAGAAATCTGGGCGCGTAAATTGACTCCCGTTAAACTCACAGTAGTCCCAGCGCCCGTATGGAAAATCAGTATATTCCGCTCGCAGATCGCGTATCTCAAGACGGTCAAACTCCCAGTTGCGCCCGGTGCAGTAGTACATGCGCAGGTCGACGACTTGGGCCGACTCATACGACACGTTATCTATGTCACAGTCCGTCAGCCGGATATCATGCAAATCTACCCGGCTCAGGCGACCATCTGAAATGATGCCATCTGTCCACTCCGGATACTGTACGCTCAGTCGAGCTATGCTCGGCTTATATGCTTTGCAGTCTGTAACTTGTATCTGTGAGAATGTGCAATCTTTGAACTGTGTCCCTGTGAATGTCGACCGATCATAGAAGCCTTCACGCAAATCGAGTTGCGTGAACTGCGGATTTGTCATCTTCGAACGGACGATCACAGGGGCGCAGATCTCCGCATCTTCATAGTACCACTGATCAGCCGCTATCGCATCTGACATACTGAAGCCAACGAATAACATCAGACCAATAGCATAAATGGTTGCCCTTGGAATTGACACCATGTCGACGCCTCCTGGGTAACAGTCATCGGATTATGCCCGATACCTCTAACCAGTGTGACATCTGCCGTGACTGTCAGGTTTTGCGCGCTCCACGCGTAAGAACCACCTTACCGGTCCTCACCAGCTCGCCAATGCCATACTCATGGAAGTTCGCGATAAACGCATCGACCTTCCCGGAATCGCCTACGCACTGCACGATAAGAGTGCCATCACCGATGTCGATGATATCGCCGCGGAATATGTCGACAAGCGCTGAGACTTCCGCGCGCTGTGACGGTGAGACGCTGAGTTTGATCAGGCAGAGCTCCCGCTCCACGACTGCATCCTCGGTGTGGTCGATGACCTTCACCACGTCGTGCAGTTTCTCAAGCTGCTTCCGCACCTGTTCCAGCGGTGTTCCCGAAACATCGACAGAGATGGTCATCCGCGAAAGGCCCGGATTCTCAGTCGTACTGACAGCCAGACTCTCAATGTTGAAGTCCCGCCGGGCGAAAAGACCGGCAACGCGAGCGAGGACTCTCGGGCGGTTCTTGACTAATGCAGACAATGTTCGTGTAGTTGTCATACCAATCCCCTCTCCGGCATCCGTATAGAGTTTGCTCGCGGCCATTATTTATCTTCCTCTGGTTGAGACAGCATTATCTCGTCTACGCTCGTCCCCGCTGGGATGAACGGGAATACGTTCTCTTCTTTGCTCACCACAAAGTCCATCACAACAGGCCGATCCGTAACCTCAAGCGCTGCTTCGATAGTCTTCACGACATCTTCAGCACGCTCACAACGCAGACCAACGCCACCGTGGGCTTCCGCAAGTTTCACAAAATCCGGATTCCCGGTCAGATCCACGCCGGACAGACGGTTCTCGAAGAACAGTTCCTGCCACTGGCGCACCATGCCCAGATAGCTGTTGTTGAGAATTGCAACTTTGATGGGCAGTTTATGAATCGTTGCCGTCGTCAGCTCCTGCTGATTCATCTGAATGCTGCCGTCGCCGGCAATGTCGATGACCAGGTCATCGGGGTTCCCAAATTGCGCGCCTATTGCCGCTGGCAGACCGTAACCCATCGTCCCAAGACCACCCGAACTCAGGAACCGCCGCGGCTTCTCGAGTTTATAATACTGGGCGGCCCACATCTGATTCTGACCGACTTCAGTCGCTATGATGGCTTTGCCGCCGGTGATCTCATACAGCTTCTCAACCACATATTGCGGCGCGATGTGCTCTGACGGCGTCGGGTACGAAAGCGAATGCGTTCGGCGCCATTCGTTCAACTGCTCTTCCCACGGACCGCGCTTCCGAGGCTTGCATTCTGCCACAAGCCGTTTCAAAACAGCCGCTGAATCGGCGCAGATCGGAACATGGGCCTGACGCAGTTTGTGCAGCTCGGCTGCGTCAATGTCAATGTGAATGACTTTCGCTTCTGGCGCGAATGTTTTCAGACTTCCGGTGATCCGGTCATCAAAACGTGCGCCCACAACGATCATCAGATCACAGTTCTGCAGCGCAAGTGATGCGTAGGCCATTCCGTGCATTCCCGGCATGCCCATTGAAAGCTCATGCGTCTCCGGGAAGATACCCTTGCCCATCATCGTGTGCACGACACCGATGTTGCATTTGGTCGCCAGCGCGAAAACGCCCTGAGCTGCCTCAGGCGACATGGCGCCGCCACCCACCATCAGCACTGGACGCTCGGCTTCGGCAATCATCTTCACGGCCTGCGCGATTGCGTCGTCGTCCACAGGCAGCGGCTCCTCATAGCAATCAAGGCGTTTGATATCCCGATCTGTCCAGCGCACCTCTTCGAGGCTCACATCTTGAGGAACATCCACCAGAACCGGACCAGGCCGACCGTTGCGCGCAAGGTAAAATGCCTCACGCATGATATTCATCAGATCGTCAGTATCAGTCACCAGATAGTTGTGTTTCGTGACAGGGATCGTTACACCAGTTGTGTCGGCTTCCTGAAACGAGTCCTTGCCGATCAAGCTACGCTTGACCTGACCTGTGATCGCAACCATCGGCACTGAATCCATATATGCCGTAGCCAGCCCGGTCACCAGATTCAGCGCACCAGGCCCGCTTGTTGCGAGGCACACGCCAACTTTCCCGGTCGAGCGGGCATAACCGTCCGCCGCGTGAGCGCCGCCTTGCTCATGTCGAGGCAGAATGTCACGGATCTTCGAGTCATACAGGGCGTCATAGATCGGGATCACCGAACCGCCCGGATAACCGAACATCAGATCTACGTTCTCTTCTTCAAGCACTTTGAGTATACCCAAAGCGCCTCGGATTGTTTTTTCATTCATAACAGGCACCTCCTCAGTCGTTCAATACCTGCGAAAACGGCTGGGGACGGCAGTAGTAGTTTACTCCATCACCGCACCGGTTGACGCTGACAGCACGTTGCGCGCATAGCGAGACAGCCAGCCGGTTGTCGCTTTCGATTCCGGGGCCTTCCAGGCGGCCCGGCGTTTCTCAAGCTCTGCGTCGTCTACCAATAACTCCAGCGTGCGCGCATCAAGGTCGACAACGATCTCGTCGCCATCTTCAACCAACGCAAGGTTCCCGCCTGCAGCCGCTTCGGGAGAAATGTGCCCGATGCACGGTCCACGCGTACCGCCGGAGAATCTGCCGTCCGTCAACAGACCAACGGATTCCTCTTTGCCCATACCCGTCAAGGTTGCTGTGGGATTCAACATCTCGCGCATACCGGGACCGCCCTTCGGACCCTCGTAGCGGATGATGACCCATGAACCATCGGCGATCTTGTCGGCAAGAATTGCCGCCTGCGCCTCTTCCTCGGAATCAAAGCAGATGGCGGTTCCGCGGAAATGGCGCATCTTTTCGGAAACGGCGGACTGCTTAATAACCGCACCGTCCGGGCAGAGGTTACCGCGGAGAACGGCTATACCACCTTCTTTCCGATACGCCTGGTCGATCGGACGGATGACGTCGCTATCCGTTACAAAGCCTTCATCGGCAATTTCCATGATGGTCTTGCCGGTGACGGTAATATTGTCTTCGAGCATCTCCCGGAGCACCGTAAATGCGCCTGCGATGCCGCCGGCCCAGTCGAAATCTTCCATCATGTACTCCCCGCCGGGGCGCAGATGCGCAATCTGCGGGGTGCTTTTCGATATCTCGTCAAACTCCTCAAGATCGATGTCTACCCCGGCCTCGTGCGCAATTGCGGCAAGGTGCAGGCAGGAGTTCGTCGAACCGCCCAGTGCCATGTCCATACGGATTGCGTTACGAAGAGCGGCTTTTGTCATGATCTGGCGTGCTGTCGTGTCTGACGCAACCAGCTCACAGATCCGGCGACCGCTCTCATACGCAAGACGCTCCTTATTGCCAGAACCAGCAATACCGGTCCCCACGCCGACCAGACTCATGCCCATGGCCTCGGTGCAGCACGCCATAGTATTGGCTGTATAAAGCCCCTGGCACGAACCTTGCCCGGGACACGCTTCTGCCTCAAGACAATGAAGCTCTTCCTGTGTGATAACACCGCGCTGAGCCTTGTTGAATGCCTCAAAAGTATCGCGCACCAGCGAAAGGGGACGGCCTTTAAGACGACCCGAACGCATGGGACCAGCCGTCACGACGATGGCCGGAATGTCCAGTCGGCCCGCTGCCATCAGCATGCCCGGAGTGATCTTGTCACAGTTGGTCAGAAGTACAAGACCGTCAAAACCGTGCGCGATGGCCATACTTTCAACGGTGTCAGCTATCAGTTCGCGGCTCGGCAGGCTGTAGAACATGCCGGCATGGCCCATCGCGACACCGTCGCAGATGGCTGGCGTCCCAAAACTCATCGGCGTCCCGCCGCCTGCGGCGATGCCAAGCTCAACTGAACGCAACAGACGCTCCATGCCAATGTGCCCCGCTACTATATCGCTGTAGCTGTTGGCGATCCCGATGAAGGGATTGTTGTCAAGCTGGCCCTTGGTATAACCACACGCGTGTAGCAGTGCGCGCGCGGGAGCACGGCTAATTCCCTGCACTACTGGACCACTGTGCTTTTTCATCTTTATGCCTCCATAGCGCTTGGTATTTGCGCAATTGAGAGTAAACGTTTATTCAAAAGACCGCTTTCGACAGCTGTATCACCAGTTTGCAGATGCGAAAAAACCTCCTGTCCACTATGGGACAAGAGGCCTGCTCTTGCGGTACCACCCAAACTCCCGAGAGGTCACAACGAAACCTCCGGGCTCTCATCTGCGCAATATCGGGCGCACCCGGCCAGGCCTACAGGTACAGTTCAACCTGGCGGCTCAAGGGCGACATTCCGCAGATCACGGGCACCGTTTCTCACCACATCAACGGCTCTCTCATGCCTCGTGGAGGCTGCGTACTCCTCCCTGTCAACGCCATCAGCAATATTCAGATTTGGTATAGTATAGTACACTGCCTGGCAAGGGTCAAGAAATTGTCGCTTTTTTTGCCCCACGCAATACTTATCAGACTTATCAGCCCTTTTATTATTCTGGGCAGGAATGACTTCACTATGGAGCGAATACGCTACATGGAGACGAATCTGTGCTCATGGAAAGGTGGGCAGTAAAATGTCAGACATCGGCGATCGCATACGCGACGACGAAAATGCGTTCCAGCAACTCGCGGGGGCTATTCCCGGGTTCAAAGGGTATCGCGAAAACGAGATACGGCGCACTGCAGACAGGCTGGTGCGCGATCATCTCGTCAAGATGCTTGACGAGATCCGTGCCAAGCTCGAAAAAGCCATGCGCGCATCTGGCACCACCAAGTTGCAGATGACCTCTCAGCTCGGAGCGCTGCAGCGACGGATGACAGCACTCTGCGACCGTGTTGACCATGCAGGGTCCGGCTACACGGGCTTTTTCGATGCCATTAAAATTGGTGAAGAAGAGCTTGACCGCATGTATGAGTTTGACGTGTCGCTCAAAAAGAACATTGGCGACATGGACGTGACTGTGGACAAAATCATTACGGCAGGCGAAGATTGCCAGGCATCACTCGAAAAGCTTGAAGGCCAGATGGATGAGTTCCGTCAATTGCTCGACAGTCGCGACGATGTCGTCCGAAATATTTCAATCGACTGACCCAGCCTCCCAAAGTCCTGCAGCACCGGGGCGCCGACCAAAGTTATATAGCCTAGCCAGGAGGATGCAGACATGGCACTCATAGACGTTATTGAATGGCGAGACGTTGCTGGCGACGAGATTGTCCACCGCTGGCCGGAATATGGGCCTGGCACTGTCAAACTGGGCGCGCAGCTCACCGTCAGGGAAAGTCAGGAGGCCGTTTTCTACCGCGACGGCAAAGCACTCGATACATTCAAAGTTGGCCGCCACACTCTCACCACTGCCAACATTCCGTTGCTTCACCGCCTCATCAATATCCCATTTGGTGGGCAGACGCCATTCCAGGCTGAAGTCTACTTCGTTAACACAAAAACATTCACCGACCTCAAATGGGGTACCGCCTCGCCGGTCATCTTCCGCGACAGTGAGCTCGACATGGTGCGTCTGCGGGCTTTTGGCGCATACACAATGCGCGTGGCCAATTCCCAGCTTTTCGTCAACGAGGTCGTAGGCACGCAGCATGCGTACGATACCGAGGCTGTCGGAAGTTGGCTTCGCGATTTCATCGTCGCCCGCTTCAATGATGTGCTGGGCGAGGTCATGGAGACTGTCCTCGATCTGCCCAAATATTATGATGAAATTGGCGCTGCAATGCGGGCGCGCGTAAGCGAAGATTTCGACAATTACGGTCTCGAACTCATCGACTTCCTCATCGAGGCCATCACGCCGCCCGACGCGGTGCTTGAGATGATCGACAAGCGCTCTGGCATGGGTGCGATTGGCGACATGGACCGCTTCATGAAATACCAGACCGCGCAGGCGATCGGTGACATGCCGGGAGCCGAAGGCGGTGGCGGCACAGCCGCGATGGGCATGGGTATGGGTGCTGGCGCCGGCATGGGCGCTGCGATGATGAGCGCGATGGCACAGGGCATGAACAATGGCCAGCAGCAGGCCCCACCAGCTCCTGCTGCACCTGTCGAAGACGTTGAAACGCGCCTGACCAAGCTCGCCAGCCTCAAGGAGAAAGGCCTCATCAGCGACGAAGAATTTGCCGCAAAGCGCCAGGCCATTCTCGACGAAATATAGCTCCAATTGAGGTGACGTGACGTGAAAGTGTTGCTTCTCATCGGCAGTCCGCGAAAAGGTGGAAATACCGATGTTCTCGCCGACGCGTTCGCCGAGGGCGCTGCCGAAATGGGGGCCGAAGTCGAGAAGATTTATTTCGATGATTGCAATATCCGGCCTGCGCCCGAACTCGGTGATGAGTTTCTCAAACGCGTCGACACTCGCGCCGACGATGACTGGCGCAAAGTCGCATATCGCCTGCTTGATGCCGACGTCCTCGTCTGGGGCGCTCCGGTATACTGGCAGGGCGTCCCGGCCCAGATGAAGTGCTTTGCCGACCGCTGGTCATGCTACTATGCTGCCAAGTGGCTTAATCAGGGCATGGCCGACAAAATATGGGCGGTCCTGTGCTGCTACGGCCATCCTACGCAGGATGAAAGCCACTGGGTCACCGAGCCGCTCAAAGCATGGACCAAGCGCTGGCGCGGCACCTACATTGGCGACGTTTGCGTCCAGGTCGCACCCAAGGGGGCTGTCGCAGACATGCCTGAACACCTCGAAAAAGCCCGGCAACTTGGCCGTGATGCCGCAAAGGCGGCGCTCGCATAGCATCATGCGATAATGCACAGAAGGCGCACCGGAGATTGCCTCAAAGGTTGCGCCTTTTTTCGTGCGTATATCACCATTATGACTCAAAAATGTAACAGAAGGGGCGTGATCTGATGAGGACAGTATTGCGAATCACGCTGTTCATTACAATGGTGGGGTTACTTATGCCTGGTTGTGCGCAGCCATATCAAGTTCAGCATCCTGTCATGACACAAGCACCGTTTACCGTCATCACAACGTCAGATCCCGACAGTCTCTACGCGCGCCACAAAGACGAGTTCGCCAAAGGTCCCGAGGCACTTGCCGCAACCTATCAGGAGGGGGGCCGCTTCAACGCCGCAAATCGCTCCTACTACGCCCTCCTCACCGATGCTGTCCGTATCTGCAAGGCCAATGGCAACAAGCAGTGCCGCGACAGTGCCGAGGCCATGCTCCGCGCTGCTGTCAAGCCATATTACGACATGTCCGAACGCGAGCTGCGCGCTCAGAACGACACCGAGGGCGCCTTCAACGATGCCAATCTCTACATGAAAGAGTTCGCGTACGATTTCGCCCTTCTTTATCATCTGACCGGCGACAAACACGCCGCCACGCAGGC
>CAYSRY010000004.1:0-27100 GCA_964433395.1 uncultured Armatimonadia bacterium
TTATTGGGTTGACCACCATAGTTGCATTGGGTATGGCGATCTGGGGCATTCTGGAGCCGACCAATATGCGCCCCACTGGGCAGGCGATTGTCATTGGCGCCGGGTGGCTGCTTGCGAACCAGACGTACGTATTGTATCGATGTGTTGTGCGCTCGTGGGGCAATTTCAAACTGCTTGCGTATCTGAGCGTTGTTGAGGCAGTCGTCACCTTTGGCCTGGCGGTGTATGGAGCTGCTGTCTGGGGTTTTCGTGGTGCAATGCTCGGCATGTTGCTTGGCTGGATCGTGGATCTTGTGCTTCTGCACATGTACTCGGGCGTCCGGATTCGCGTGCGCTGGGACCCTGCAGTGGCTTTCTCGTTGCTGAAGATGGGTCTGCCGATTCTGCTCATTACCTTGTCAGACACGCTGCTTCGTACTGTCGATGGTGCGATAGTGGTCAAGTACTATGCGGCTTACTATTTTGGCCTTTACAGTGTTGGCATGCAGGTAGCCGGATACATGTTTGCGATCCCCGAATCGGCTGGTTTTGTTATCTGGCCCAAAATAATCGAGGCATGGGGAGCACATGGTGACGTCCATGAGATGCGGCGTCATATCGAGCTGCCGACGATCGCTGCGGCCAGCATTATGCCCCTCCTTGCTGGGATTGCGCACACGATTTTGCCGCCAGCGACATATATGATAGTCCCGAGGTTTGCGGAGTCTGTCAATGCCGCGCAGATATTGTGTTGGGGCGGTATTTTCCTGGCATTACCGCTGGCTACCAACAGCATGTTAGTGGCCACAAACCGAGAGAATATTGTCATAGCGATAAAGACCGGAGCGGGCCTTCTGCTCGCTGCTGCGACATACTGGCTAGTGCGTCACGAATATCCAATTGAACATATTGCGATCGCCGCATCTGGCGCGTATGCAGTCGCTTCGCTGGCCAGTCTTATAGCGATTTTTCCGTATTACTATCGTGGCATTGAGCTCGTGAAGGAGCTTTTTGCCTGCTATGTGCCGGTTCTGTGGGCTATCGTCTCGCTTCGACTCGCTGCACACTTTGCAGCACTGTTTGTGAGCCCCAGTGAAGGAGATTTTCTGTTTGCGAGCTTGTATATGGTGGCATTCATCGCGCTTTACGCACCGGCGATGGTTTATGCGAATTACCATAAAGCTCTTCTGCATGAAGTGCTGGAATACCGCAGGTCTAAAATGAAGGGCAGTGTCACACCGCATTCGAATGATAAGGACGAGTGACCCCAATGACTAAAGGCATCAAACTGCTGCAGAAGCTGAGTAATCTGAATGGGCCGTCGGGATATGAGCTTGATGTTACGCAGGCAGTGGCCGCCGAACTTGCGGGCATGGGCGAGATACGCTATGACAATCTCGGGAGCGTCATTTGCGAGGTCGCCGGCAGTGGGTGCGGGCCGAAGGTGATGCTCGCCGGTCATATGGATGAAATAGGATTTGTTGTGAAGCAGGTTACTGAAGGTGGCTTTCTGCGCCTGTCGCCGCTCGGTGGTTGGTGGGATCAGGTTTTGCTTGCGCAACAACTGACAGTGCTCACATCAAAAGGGCCGGTGCCGGGCGTTATTGCTGCAAAACCCTCGCATCTGGTGGGTCCTGACGAGCGAAATAAAGTGGTGGCCAAGGACAAAATGTTCGTGGACATCGGAGCGAAAGACCGTGAGCAGGCGACTGAGGAATTTGGCGTGCAGCCTGGGGATCCAGCGGTGCCCAATACGGTTTTTCAGCGTATGGCCAATCCGGATATGTTGATGGGGAAAGCCTGGGATGACCGAGCCGGCGTAGCTGTGATGATTGAGGCTGTACGGGAACTGGCAGGTTGCGACTATGGGAACACAGTGTATGGCGTTGGGACCGTGCAGGAGGAAGTTGGCCTGCGGGGCGCTCAGACTTCGGTGCAGACGGTAGTTCCCGATGTGGCGCTCGTGCTCGAGACGGCGATAGCTGGAGATGTGCCGGGGATCAGCAAAGGCCCGGCGATATATTTGAAGGAAGGCAGCGCAATACCGAATTTGCGGCTGCGTGACCTGGCGTTAGCAACTGCTAAAGAGGCGGGAATTGCGCTTCAGGTGACAGTTTTGGATACTGGTGGCACGGATGCGGGGCGGATTCATCTGCATGCGAGCGGCGTACCGAGCCTTGTGATTGGGATTCCAACGCGTCATCTTCATTCACACAGCGGCATCATATCGTTCGATGACTATCTGCAGACAATTAAGCTGACGGTAGAGTTGACCAAGCGTCTGGACACCGAAACCGTAGCGTCGCTTCGGCCTATTTAGAGGCACGCGTTTGTAGAGGACGGCAGGTAGTCATGAAGTCACCGCGTACCAAGGCTTTGGCGTTTGGAGTACTCGCCAGTGTGCTATGGGGGACTGTTTTTGTTGCTGCTCGCTATCTGGTTGATTTACGTGGGCTGAATCCGTTCTACACAGCTGCATTGCGTTTTTGCACCGGTGCTGCAGCAACGTTTGCTTTCTGTCTTATGCGGTATGGTGTGGTGCGGGTACTGGCAGCGCGGAAATATATGTGGCACCTCGTCATCCTCGGTGCTATGGGAACTTTTTTGATGGGAATATGTGTTTTTCTGTCTGCGCGCTACACAACCTCGATCAACAGCTCCCTGATTGTGAATTCGAACGCCATTTTCATCACGATCTTCGCGTTGCTTATTGGAGAGCGCGTTGGTCTTGTGCAGGGACTTGGAGTGTTCGTCGGTCTTGTGGGCTGCAGCATCGTGATGCTGGGGTCTGCGCCGGCGCAACTTCATCCAGCGAGCAACAATGCGCTTGGCTGCCTGCTTGCATTGGGAGCGGCCATTTGTTGGGCAGCTTATACGGCGTTCGGGAAGCGTATTGTGCGTGAGACAGGCGGGCTGATTACGTCGGCTTGGGCGATGTCGTGGGGTGGTCTTATGCTGGCGATAGTGGCAGTCGCAGTCGGCGGAGTGCGACCTTTGACCGGGTACGAACCGTTAGCCGTCGCGTATATGGGTATATTTCCGACGGCAATAGCAATGGGGCTATGGTATAAGGCATTGGAAAACGTAGACAGTTCCGCCCTCGGACCGTCCCAGTACGTGGCACCTCTCGTCAGCGTGGTTCTTGGTTGGGTTCTTTTGCGTGAACCGTTGGGCCCGACGTTTGTGGCGGGCGGTCTGTTGACCCTTGTAGGCATGTATATGGCGGCAAAGCCTCTGAAACCCCTGCGTGGCGGATTGGCAGGGGCAGACTCGTGAACAGGTGATTGAGTTGGAACACAATATTGCAGATTTGACCCGAGAGATCGAGCATGCGTCAACGTTTATCGGTGACGTGAAGCGTGGAATCGGGCGGCTCATCGTGGGACAGCACGAGTTGGTCGATGCGCTGCTGGTGGCGTTGCTGGCAGACGGTCATGTGTTGCTTGAAGGCGTTCCTGGGCTGGCGAAAACGCTTACAGCACGGACGCTAACTCAAGTTATAGATGGGAGTTTTCAGCGGATTCAGTTTACGCCAGACCTGTTGCCGGGTGATATTACCGGTACCATGATCTACAATGAGAAAGAGCATGAATTCTTTGCAAAACGCGGTCCGATTTTCGCGAATTTCATTTTGGCAGATGAGATAAATCGCGCACCAGCGAAGGTGCAAAGCGCGATGCTTGAGGCGATGCAGGAGCGGCAGGTCACAATCGGGCAGGAGACCTATCCGTTGCCAGCTCCGTTCATTGTACTGGCGACGCAGAACCCGATTGAACAGGAAGGAACCTATCCATTGCCTGAGGCACAGGTAGACCGCTTCATGTTCAAAGTAAAAGTGAACTACCCAAGTAAGGATGAGGAACTGAGCATCCTGCAACGGTGGACCAGCGGTAGCGATATTGAAGCAGCGCCGGTCTGCCGTCTTTCCGATATTGTTGCCGCTCGCCGACTTGTAAACGCTGTATATGTCGATGAGAAAGTACAGCGATACATCGTGGATCTCGTGTTTGCGACGCGGCAGCCTGATGACTATGGTCTGGTGACGCTCACGCCGCTTATAGAGTATGGGGCATCGCCGCGGGCAAGTATTTACATGACGGTTGCTTCGAAGGCGCGTGCTTTTACGCAGAATCGGGGATATGTGACGCCGGACGATGTTCTGGCGGTGGGGATGGACGTCCTGCGGCACCGAGTCATATGTTCATATGAGGCCGAAGCGCAGGAGATCACGAGTGACGATATTGTGGAGAAGATTTTCCGCGGCGTAGAGATACCGTAGGAATGAAGGCGGGAATGACCGCAGGTTGAGGCATCGAAAGTGCTTACGACGGAACAACTGCTGAAGAAAATCCGGCAGATCGAAATCCATACAGACAAGCTGGCGAATGAGCTCTTTGCTGGACAGTATGAGAGCGCATTTCGCGGGCAGGGCGTGGAATTCGCTGAAGTGCGCCAGTACTATGCGGGTGACGATATTCGCGACATAGACTGGCGTGTATCTGCGCGCGCTGGTGGATTGCATGTGAAAAAGTACGTCGAAGAGCGTGAATTGACCGTGATGGTCGTGGTCGACGCGTCCGGGAGCGTGGATTTCGGAACTGGAATCTACACGAAGGCCGAGACTATGGCTGAGACAGCTGCAACCCTAGCTTTTTCAGCCATTCGGAATAATGACAAAGTTGGCGCGGTGATGTTTACCGACGATGCAGAGCTGTATCTGCCACCAAAGAAGGGGAGACGGCAGGTATTGCGTCTGATTCGCGACATCCTCTATTTTCAGCCTCGAAAGAACGCTACGAATATTGCGCAGGCACTTGATTATGCCGCGCGTATCCTGAATAGACGTGCGATCGTGTTTGTGATTTCTGATTTTCAGGATGAGAACTACCTGCGCTCGATAAGCACGGCCGCTCGCCAGCATGATGTGGTGGCCATCGAGGTACATGACGAACGGGAACGGCACCTGCCAGCCAGTGGAATGCTGGAATTGGAGGATGCGGAGACTGGACGGCAGGAGCTCGTGGACCTGGGGAGTGCGCGTTTTGCGCAGCGATTTGCCGCAGAACAGGAAGCTGCTGCCGAAGCTCGGCGGCTGGCCATCAATTCGGCCGGGGCAGACTACGTGTCGGTTGCCGCAGGCATATCGCCAATCGGGCCGCTGATGGAGCTTTTTGCCCGCCGTGGCAGGAGGCGGCGTCGGTGAGAGCAATGATGCGACAATGCAGGTCCATATTGACTCTCATGGTGATGCTGGTGCTGCTTTGTGGTAGCGCTAATGCTGCGCCACTCGGGAGCATTGATGCGCGCATCGAGGGCGAAAAACTGACAGTTGGCGATCCGTTCGGGTATGTTGTCACGCTGACATTACCCAAGGAAAGTACGCCACAGTTGCCGGGAAATGAAGTGGAATTCCCAGGTTTTGAGGTCCGGGATGCAGAGCAACACGAAGAGGATCTAGGGAACGGTCAGAAAAGAATCACCCTGCGATATGAGCTGGTAGGGTTTACAGTAGGGGAGACGGAGATTTCTGATTTTGAGATATCTGCCCGACGTATGGAGGGGGACAAAGAAAAGACCGACAAGTACAAGGCGCCGCCGGCAAAAGTCGTCATTAACAGTGTCCTGCCTGCAAGCGGCGGCGAGCCGAAGCCGATTTACGGGCCATTCTTCATGGCACAGTGGTGGCGCCGCTGGGTGTTGCCGGCTGTCATTGCGCTTGCGGTCGCGGGCTTGATCGCGCTTATCACATGGTGGTTGCGGCGACGGAAACGTGATGCACAGGAAGAGGCTGAGCGGGTGTTGACGCCACAGGAGCAGGCACTCCATGGCCTCGAGCAATTGCGGAACAGCAAGCTGATCGGGGCTGGCGAGTTCAAGGCGTTCTATTCAGAACTCAGTGACGTCATGCGGAAGTGGCTTGAGGCGCGCGCTGAGATGCGTGCAATGGAGTCCACAACGGCGATTATCAGATGGGATCTGGCGAAAACGGACCTGCCCGTTGAGTGGCAGAAAGGCTTCATCACAGTTCTGAGCCGGGGCGACCTTGCAAAATTTGCCAAGTGGCAGCCCGATGATCGTGTTGCCTATGAGGATCTGGATGCTGTTTTTGGCTTTATTACGCAGCAGGCAATAATAGTTGAAGTCACAGAAGACCAGAGTGGATTGGCGGCGGAAGCATGAGTTTTGCGTTTCCGTGGGCATTGATTGGGCTCTTTGGCGTGGGCTACCTGGCATTCCATCAGGTGCGTCCGGGGCGCAGCGGGAGTGGGCGGCTTCTCTTCTCGGACCTGCGCCTCTTGCAGAGGCGCATCCGTACGCCGCGAACTGTGATGGCGAAGGCGCTGCCCTTCGTGAGGCTTGCGGCGTTGGTGCTGTTGGTGCTTGGCATTGCGCGGCCCCAGGTGCCGGTTGGCGTGAAACGCGTTGCAGGAGCCGGGATTGACATCATTCTGACATTGGATATCTCCGGCAGTATGGGGATCGATGACATGGGGATGGGGAACCGCCTTGAGGCAGCGAAGGCGGTAATCGGTGATTTCATCGAGCAGGCTGGTCCCAACAGGTTGGGCCTTGTTATTTTCGCCAGGCAGGCATTCACGCAGTCACCATTGACCGCGGACCATAAAATGGTGAAAGAACTTTTAGATGACGTGCATTTGGGGATGCTTGAAGACAATACGGCGATCGGGATGGCTATTGCGACTGCCGCGAATCGTTTGCAGAGCTCACAGGCGAAGAGTAAAGTTATCATTTTATTGACCGATGGCGCGAACAATGCAGGTGAAATTGATCCAGTGACAGCAGCGCGGGCCGCAGATGCGCTTGGTATCAAGATATACGCGATTGGTGTGGGGAAGAGCGGGCTTGGTGCGAGATTGCCGGCACCGCAGTTCCAGACCGGCGCGGAGCTTGATGAGAAAACTCTGCGCGAGGTGGTCGGTGATACGGGACAGTTTTTCCGTGCAACTGATGCAAACGCTCTGCGAGATATTTACGCACAGATTGATAAGATGGAGAAGTCGGAGTATCTGGGAGCCAAGCAGATAGAGTACCGTCAGCTTTACGGCCGGTTTGTCTGGCCAGGGCTGTTATTGCTGGTTCTTGAATTTTTGCTGAGTTCGACATGGTTGAGGAAGGCGCCCTGATGGTAGATTTTTTCCGCTGGGGAAATCCTGCGGCGCTGAACTGGTTGTGGCTGGTGCCTCTGCTATCGCTTTTGCATATGTGGGCGATGCTGCGGAGACGTCAGGCGCTTGAGGCGTTCTGTCCGGACCATACGGCCGAGCGTACGGGCATGAGGTCCATGCTGCGTCGCCGAACCTTCAAGTTCGGATTGTTTGCCGGTGGGCTGGTTTTTCTGATTATTGCGTTGGCGCAGCCGATGGTTGGCGAGAAGAAAGAGAAGGCACGCCGTAAGGGTGCCGAGGTGGTCATCGCGATTGACACGAGTTTGTCGATGGCCGCGCGAGATGTTGAGCCCAACCGGTTGGAAGCAGCTAAGAATGCCGCTGCTACAATCATCAGCAGACTGCACAGCGATCGTATTGGGATTGTTGTCTTTGCCGGGACCGCGCACAAGTATTGTCCGTTGACGATCGATCACGATGCAGCGCTGATGTTTCTGGATTCTGTGTCACAGTCATCTACTCCGCAGCCCGGTACAGCGATAGGACAGGCAATACGAATTTCGGGAGAGATTCTGGCAAAAACGGAGAGTAAGCACCGGGCGCTGCTTGTGATAAGTGATGGTGAAGATCATGCAAGCGGCGTGCTGGATGCGGTAAACGAAGTGAACCGTGAAACCGGTGCGGCTATTATGGTGCTTGGGGTTGGCACGCCCGAAGGAGACCCACTGCCGATGACGCAGGGGGATGGTTCGGTGAGCGATCTGAAGCGCGACGAGAAGGGCGAAGTTGTCATCTCTCATCTGAATGAGCCAGAACTCCGGGCGATTGCAAAGGCGGGGAATGGTGCTTACAGGCGGCTGGACGATGGCAGCGCAATTTCTCAGATTTCGTCACGGATTGAGAGCCTGGAAGGCGTGCAGGTCGGGACGTACGTCTATACAGATTATGGTCAGCGCTTCCAATGGCCTCTTCTATTGGCGCTGATACTTTTTGCGGCCGAGGCACTCGTTGCAGAGCAGAGATTGTCTTCGGAACGGCGTAGGGAGGTCGGAGATGGCGCGGACAGTTAGTGTAGTGATGGCAGTGCTGCTTCTGATGCCCCTGTGCGGCTGCGGAAGCAGTAATGCCTGGATGCAGGCAGACAAGCTGTTCAAAGAGAAAAAATACGCTGAAGCAGCCGAAGCATATGCTGAAGTGGCTAAGAAATATCCCAAGCGGAAAGAGCCAGCGTTCAATCGTGCTGCAGCCCTTTTCATGGCGCAGGATTATGACGGAGCGATTCGTGCGTTTCAGGCGTTAGGCAAAGAAGTGCCGCCGGACCTGCACGAGAAATGTGAGTTCAACACTGGGAACGGATATCTGGGCAAAGGCGAAAAAGAGAAAGCAATAGAACACTACAAACTGGCCCTGTATCTTGACCACACAGATCTGAATGCCAAGTGGAATCTCGAGCTTATGCAGCGCAAACAACAACAAGAGCAGCAGCAACAAGGCAAGTCTGAGGACAAAGGAAAGAAGGACGACGAGAAGCAGCAGGACCAGCAAAAGAAGAATCAGCAAAAATCGCAGGATCAGAAACAGCCAGAGCAGGACAAGCAGGATCAGCAGAAGAACGAAAAAGAGCAGCCGAAAGATGACCAGCAGCAAGACAAGCAAAATGCGAACGCACAGCAAAAACCACAACCGAAACCTCGAGATGGCGAGATCTCAAAGAAGGATGCAGAACGGCTTTTGAGGGCGCTGTCCGCCGAGGATAAGGAACTGCAGAAACAGCTTCGGAAGCCGCAGGACGACACGTATAGTGGTGCACCGCGGGGTAAGGACTGGTAATCCGTGCGGAGGCATATTCCTACAATCATTCTATGTTTGCTGGCGCTTTCGGCGTCGGTTTTTGCGTACGCGCTTGATGTGCAGGTGGCGGCGAGCGCACAGCCGCAGACGGTAATGGTCGGTGAGACGCTGACTTACGAAGTGGCAGTGGATATCCGTGGTGGCCGCTGGCTTGGGACGGATACAGAGCCATCTTTGCCTGATTTGCAGGGGTTTCAGGTTGTTGGCACTTCTATGCGTCAGAACCTGCAGATGGGCAGTGGAGGCACTCAGGTTTCGCGGATCTATACATACAGACTTCTGGCCGTCACAGAGGGCAGCTACACGTTTGAGCCGGCTGTCGCGACTGTGAGCGGTAAGATATACCAGAGTGGCCGGGTTCAGGTTAATGTCGTCGGGCGGAATAGCTCCGGCTCATCAGCTTCGCCTGCAGTCACTCCGCGGCGTTCAGATGCTGTGCCACAAGGGGCTGCGAAGCCGGATGCACATCTTGGCGGTAAGGCCGGGAGCTACGTGCCGAAGGATGATATTGATCTTTTGCTGAGTGCAGAGCCAGAGCAGCCGTATGTCGGCCAGCAGGTGATCGTGACATTTGCATTCTATCAATCGCAGGAGCTGTATGGGACGACCCGTTACGAAGCTCCGACAGCGGAAAATTGCGTAATGAAGGAATTGCCTGCACCTGACAGTCTGAGGCGAGTGTACGAGGGACAGCAGTATTTGATTCAACAGCGCCGCTGGGCCGCTTTTGCGACGACGACGGGAAAAGCGACGATTGCGCCTGTAGAGGTTACAGGACAGTCGGATCCACTTGGAGCGCCAGAGACTTTCTACAGCAATGAGCTTTCTCTGCGGGTACGCCCGCTTCCTGAGCCACCTGCCGGAGCGCAGTTTGATGGCGCTGTCGGTGATTTCAAGGCCGCGCTGATTGCCGACAGATCAAAAGTGCGTGCGGGTGATACGCTGACTTTGACGGTTGTTGTGAAGGGTTCCGGGAATCTGCATTCCCTCGGTGTGCCGCAGCCGCATTTGCCTGATTGGGCAAAGATATACAGTTCTCGTGAGGAGCGGACGGCGGCCCCCGGCTATGGGGGGAATCCTGACCTGATTGGTGGAGAAGCAAGGTTCGCGTTTTTGGTTCTTCCCCGGCATGAAGGCAGGTTAGAGGTGCCACCGCTTGAGTTCACGTACTTCAATCCTGCGACCGGGCGATACAAAACGTCAAAAACCGATGGTCTGACGATAGAGGTAGAGCCTGGGGCTGTTGATGCAGTGGTGAGTGAGGACGAGACTGAGCAGGTACGGTATATCTCTGAGGGACCAGGTCAAATATCCGCTCAGCCAGTTCTTGGCAGATGGTGGTTTTGGGTGTTGGTTGCGGTGCCGCTTCTAGGGACGCTTGGAATGGCGGCAGTGTTGTATAGGGAGAGACAGTTGCTTGCAGACCCGCGCCGGGCCAGGTCATTGCACGCTGATCACGTGGCGAGGGCGCAGGTGATGGCCGCACGCGATGCGATGAAATGCGGTGACGGTGAGAAAGTGTGCAGTTGCGCGGCGCACGCAGTGACTGACTTCATCGCACATCGCATTGGGCTCCCCGCAGCGGATGTAAGCCGCGAGGAAGCAGTGGTGGCTTTGCGTGACCGCACTGTAGACGCGAGCGTCATTGCTGAAGTGGATGAATTTCTGAAACAGTGCGACTACGGGCGTTTCGGTGCCGGTGGCGTATCAGAGCACGGCAGGATGATTGAAGACGCGCAGCGAATCATTGCGAAGCTGCAGAGCCTCAAGCCTGGAGGTGAGCAGTGATGAGCAGAAAAGCGATCGGAATACGATTGGTCGTTTTCCTGGCGTTGCTTGCAGGGCTTGCGGTTGATGGCTTTGCTCAGGATATACCGACGAAGCCAGCTGTGGAGGGCGTGGCGAAGAGGTTTGCCGCTGCAAACCATCTCTATTCGCAGGCGAAGTACGAGGAAGCAGCCAAAGCGTACAGTGAACTTGTGGATGAGGGTTATAGCACCCTGGCGGTATACCTGAATCTGGGCAATTGCTATATGCAGACGGATGAGCTTGGGCGAGCAGTGTTGTATTATCGCCGCGCTCTTCTTGTTGCGCCGCGAGACGCCGATGCCCTGCACAATCTGGATTATGTGGGGAACAGGCTGGACTTTCACCAGAGTGAAGCGGTGGAAAGCTGGACCGCGGCGGTGCTTGAGTGGTTAATGGCACGCGTGACCCTGAATGAGGTCGCGGGCTTTACGCTTGTTATATGGTGGCTTACTGCAGTGCTTGGTGTTGCGCGTATGCGTTCGGGGCGGCGGCGCGTCACGCTGGCATTGTGCGCTGCAGGCGTGCTGCTGGTGGCGAGCATGCTGTTGACGTACACGAAATGGCAGCGCGATTATGGGAGCCGGGCCTCGATTGTTGTATCGGTAGCAGATATGCGGAGTGGCCCCGGCGGATCGTTCGAGTCTCTGGCACGTCTGGAACCCGGCCTTGAGGTGCGCGTATTACAGACGCAGGGACGGTATGCCGAGATTCGCACATATGCAGGCGGGCGTGGCTGGGTAGTTGAGGACCAGATTGTGAGCATCGTGCCGCCTGAGCGCGGCTCTGCAGCGCGTCAGACATTATCTCCATAATTCTCTCCACTCGAGGTTGAGAAAGCACTCTACATGACACGGCGGCGCAGCCATTTCTGGCCCTACTATTTTCTTGTGGCAGGCGTCCTGCTGCAGGGCCTGTCGCCTGTGTTTACAAAGCTACTCCTTTCTGATCTGTCGAATGCGACAGTCGTTGCTGCGCGTTACCTGCTGGCAGCAATCTTTTTGTTCCCCTTTGGTTTCCATCACAATGTTCGCCGCACAAGCGAGGATAAGCCCGAATTCCGCGATTGGATTGCGCTGTTTATGGTTGGCGCGCTGGGCTCAGGCCTTGCGGCTCTTCTGTTTACCGCAGCCCTTGCTTATTCCCACGCCGGCATAGCGAATGCCATCTCCAAGACCGCGCCGATTTTTGTGGCGTTTTTTGCCTACTTTGCCCTTCGGGAGAAAATCACCTGGGGTCGGTTCTCTCTGGTGGTTCTGATGGTTGCGGCGGTAATATTGATCGGGTTTGGCGAGTTGAGCCTCGGCCAGAGTGTGGCGCGCCAATACCTGCTCGGTGACGGGCTGGCACTTGGTGCGGGGATACTGCGCGCAATCTCGGAGATACTAGGCAAGGGGACACTGCGTAAATTCAAGCCATCGACAGTGGCCATGTGGCGGTTTGGCGTCGGCTTCCTGGTGACGGGAGTTGTGTCGCTGAGCATGGGGCAATCTGGCGAACTCCTGCGGCTTGATGTGGGAGGTTGGACGCTGCTGCTTGTGCTTGCAGGCGTGAGTACGAGCTTGTCAATGTGGCTCTACTATCGTGGACTGGTCGATATTCCGGCACACGTCGCCGTGACGCTCAAGTTACTTGGCGCAATTGTGACAGCCGTAGTGTCGTGGATCTGGTTGAAAGAAGCGCTGAACGCCTACCATATAGCAGGCATCGCCGTCCTAGTGTTCGGGGCATATCTGATCGTCATCCGTACGGCGCGGCAACAAGCTGATGAGGTCCCGGATGAGTTTGTCTCTGAAACGCATTCATCGCACCCGTGGGCAAATAGCCTGAAGAACAAGATCACAGCATTGGTTTCGGCGGCCATCATCGTGACAATGCTCTCTGGGACGTACTTGGCGATCCGCCACACAAACAGCGTGATCAACGATCAGGTCCGGTTCGCGATGGGTGAGATGGCGTATATGATTTTGCAGTACCAGACGTTAGGCAGCCCGCCGACTGTGGACAACTACCAGCAGTTGCTGGTGCGGCTTGTGCACCATAAGATTCAGAGTCGCATCTATTCAGTTGATGTTCTATATGTCGTGTTGCTTGACGGACACGGTCGCGTCATTGCTCACGCCGCAGACCCTGAGATATACCGATTGACTGCCGAGGGGCGGCAAGCCAGCCCCAACTACGAGATTCTCGGTGATCAGCTTGAGCAGTTGATCGGCGATGCAGCGATGAAGTCCTCACAGGACGTTATCCCGTTGTCGGCAGAACTTGAGGGATATTCACAAGCCCTTAAAATGGGTTGTCGGAAGAGTATTGCGCGTCGTGCCGCAAGCGAGATTACTGTTCGGTATATGACCCTTGCAGTTCTGCTGATCATCCTCGGAATTCTGGTGACGAGTTATCTCCTGAAACACATAACGCAGCCTTTGGAGCGGTTGAGCGTAGCCGCAGGGCGCATTGCAGCTGGGGATTTGAGTGTACCTCTGGTATCTGGAGGCAAAGATGAAGTGCGGCGTCTGAGTGACTCCATGGCTCGAATGGTCGCCGAGTTGCAGATGGCAGCGATGCTTCGGAAGATGGTATTTGCGGCAGAAGCTGAGCGTGGGCCCACTGCCAAAGGGCATCGTCCGCTCCCGCCGGTTGCTCTGGTCTTCGACCTTACGCGCTGCGGTGATCTTGATGGTGGAATGGACGCAGCAACTGGCGTGTTTCTCCAGAATGTGCTTGGTGTTGTATCCGAATATGACGGGGAGATCTGGGACTATGGAGAAGGACGTCTCGTCATTGGTTGGGGCGTCGGAGAATTAGAACGGGATGACGTGTTGCGCGCTTCTCTCGCTGGTCTTGCGGTGACAGAGCTTGGAGATGTGCCGTCAGAATTGGCTGATGCGCTGATGCTGATAACATATATGGCAGCTGAGAGCAGTGCGGAGTTGCTCTCGGAAGCTGAAGTGTTGCATCGCGCAGGAGACGTCGGCCTGGCGCTTTATGCAACTGCAACTGCATATGTGGAGGTAGGAGAGTATTTGGAGGGGAAAGCTACGAACGGTTTTTACCGGATCGTCAGGTTGCGTAACGGCGAGGCAATTGAGCAGATAGCGCAGTCGCCAGATGATTGAGGGGGCTACAGTCGCGTGAAGATTTGTGTCCGAAGGGTTTTGTTACACGCGCTGCTGGCGTTAGCGCTCTCAGCTGCGCTGTTGTCGGGGTGCCCGAACAGCCAAAACAATGAGGAAATAGTTATTACCATTACTGATGAGAGTGGCGGCGATGGCTATAAACCTGCGACGCGTGAAGAGATTGTGCAAGCTGCTCGCAGCGAGGCGGAGATTAACTGGTACACGTCTATGCCCGAGCAGCAAGCCAGTGAGTTCGCGGCAGGTTTTGAGAAGCAGTATGATTTTCTCAGAGTACGCATAACGCGACAAAGTACATTTGACATAGTCGCCCGTGTTGAGGATGAATTGAACACGGGGCGCACGCAAGCAGACGTTATTCACGTTCTTGACCCGGGAATATTTATCGCACTGAGAAAACGAGGTCAGTTGTACCGCTATGAGTCGCCTGAAAGCAAAAACATCCCCCCACAGTATAAAGATCCGGGGTACTGGACAGCGGCGAGACTTGTTACAGTGTGTCTCGCGTACAACACCAACCGCGTATCTGCGAACGATGCCCCACGGACATGGCGTGATCTGCTGGACGAGAAGTGGGCACACAGAATTGCAATGAAGGATGCAGAGACCGGCGGCTCCGCGTACGCCCAGTATTATTTTTTGCGCGAGAAATATGGAGCAGCATATTGGGAGGAGTTGGCACGGCTCCGGCCAGCGATGTACAAGTCCGAGGATCGCGTTCTGCAGGCGGTATTGAATGGTACCGCAGATGTTGCAGGTGGTGTCCTTGGTTATAAGATATATCAGTACGAGAAGGTGGACAAGCAGCCTGTACGTGCAGTGTGGCCAACCGATGGTGTGCCGGTGTCGCCTGGCCCTGTGGCCATGCTGCGAACATGTCCTCACCCGAACGCAAGTAAACTGTTTGTTGACTACGTGCTTTCCCGTGAGGGACAGGCGGCGTTGGCGTCGATGCTGGGATCGTACTCACCGCGTCCTGATGTGGATGCACCTGAAGGCCGGATTCCACTGTCTGAGCTGGTTCTTTTGCGCGCAGAAGACGGTTGGGAGGAGTATCAGAGCAAACAGGGGGCTTTGAGATCCGAATATGGGAAACTATTCAATCCTGAGAGCGAATAGTCCAGAGGAGGCCTTTCAATGGCAATTCTGAAATCGCTTGGCCATTCATGTTTCACGCTCACTTCGGACGGCTATGAGATAGTGTTTGATCCATGGCTGACTGACAATCCGGATGCAATATGTGGTCCGGAGGATATGGCACCTGGAGCGATTCTTGTGAGTCACGGGCACTCAGATCATCTGGGGGACGCGATCGAAATATCAAATCGGAGTGGGGCTCCGATAATCGCACCATATGAGCTTGCAATGTATTGCGCTCGTCACGGTTGTGATGTGCGACCGATGCATATTGGGGGGGCTGCGCAGTATGATTTCGGTCGTGTGAAGCTGACTATGGCTACACACGGGTCTGCGGTTGTGGGCGATAATCTGATTGAATATACTGGTGTTGCGTGTGGTTTTGTGGTTACGATGGGTGGGGTGACGGTCTACTACGCAGGAGACACCGGTTTGTTTGGCGATATGAAGCTGATTGGCCAGTTAGCTGACCTTGATGTGGCGGTACTGCCCATTGGAGACAATTTCACGATGGGGCCAGAAGATGCGACGCTGGCAGCCGAGCTTCTGAGGGCGAGTGTCGTAGTGCCGATGCATTACAATGCTTTTGACATTATCCGGCAGGATGCCGAGGCGTATGCCGAGGGCCTGAGAGCACGTGGTATAGGATGCGAAGTCATCGCGCCAGGCGAGGAGTTGTCAATATAGATGATCCGTCTGGGATACCATCCGGCTACATACATACAGCATGGAATCGCAGCGGATGACGCGATCCGAGATATGGCTTCCGCTGGTTGGCAGGGCTATGAGTGGTCACCGTCCTGTCTGGAGGACGCGTATAACAACCCCGCAGCATATCTGGAGAAGATAGGTCAGCTCAATATAGAAGTGTCCGGTGTTTACTGCTCATGTGGTTTCACCAGTCCCGATGAGATCCGCACCTGGCAGGAGACAGTTGAGCGGACGATTGAGTTTGCCCGAGCAGGCGGGACCAACTACGTGCTGCTTGACGGTGGACGGCGTGAACTGGGAGCGACCTCCGAAAACATATCACATATCGCAGAGCTTGCGAATGAGGCGGGCAGGAGAATTGTGAACGCCGGCTTTGTCTGCACATGGCATCAGCACTGGGGTACAATATTTGAGTATCCAGCAGAATTTTCGAGACTGATGGCTGAGACAGACCCCGCATTTGTAAGGTTTACGCCAGATACAGCACAACTGGCACTTGGCGGGTTCGATTTAATCGATACTTTTGAACAGTATGCTGAGCGGATGTGCTACGTGCATTTTAAGGACCTTGGTGAAGATCGCCGCTTTACTGAGTTGGGGACAGGCACTATAGAGTTCCACCCACTCTCGGACATCCTGCGAGATGCAGATTTTGACGGATGGATAGTGACTGATTTGGATTATACGTCTCTTGCCCCAACAAAAAGCAGTCGAGACAACCTGGAGTATTTGCACAGTCTCGGGTTTTGACGATTCGGGCAGCAATATGTTCGAAATGTTCTAATTGTGTTTTTATGTATGGCACAATATCCTAAAAATTGATTCATGATACATTGTTTTGACAAAGAAAACATCGTTTACAAAGCTATCTCAATGGAGATTAGGTTGACGAATTATCTGGATGCAATACAATTGTCAGGTTACATTTCTTCCTGCAAGCAGGGAGAAATGACTTTTTCACCAAGCAGAGAAGCAAGTCATTATTTGCGGCGACTTGGGGGGAATTCTGAGCATATGGATATGCGCAAGCCACGCATCACGTATTGTCATCCTGTTGGACAGAATGGCTTCCAGTATCTCTACATTGTGCACAGTCGAGGAGATGCAACCGTCAGTCTGAAATATAAACGGTTCATGGATGAACCCAAATGCATCCGTTGCAACCGTACAGAGCTAATAGATTTCCTGGAGGCTCAATTACCCGATTGCAGCGCTGCATGGCCGCGTCAAGTCATAGCTCCTGCATTGGCAGTTTTGAAACGCAAGCGTCATATGGAGGTGCGTTAGAGTTGGATGGCGTGTGGGTAGGCGCCGCACTATGCGGTGTTTTATGTACTACTTTGTCCATGGAGTATTAGTTAACATAATTTACATTATGATAATAACATAGTCTCTGCACTCCAATGCTCACTATGCAAAGATCTTTAATGCTTCTCACATTCGCAGCGCTGGCTCTGCTTGCAGGAAGCTGCACAGTCGCCACTGAAGCTGTGCCATGCCTTCTGGTTGGCGGAGTTTCTTTCGCCCCTGTGGAGTTGCTTCCCTCCGCAGTGCAGATGAAGATTACGGGGCAACTTACGACTTTTAATGTGGAAGGCATGCAATTTGTTCCTTTTCGATGCTTGGTGGAGGCCACCGGTGGAAAGCTCACAGCGCGGGGAGCAAACAGCGAGATTTTTGCTGAATGGGCTGGTGGGCCAACGGTAACTTTGCACTGCTTCCCCAACACAACATTCTGGCGGCAGGCCACAGTCGCAGACATAACAGATTTTGCGCCTGAGTTCAGTGACGCAGTCTGTCAGCGAGTAGTAGATGGTGATACTATCTTGCTGACAGGGGGCGAGCGTGTTCGATATATTGGTATTGATACGCCAGAGACGAAGCATCCGACCAAGCCGGTGGAGGCTTTTGGGCGTGAGGCATCGGCGTATAATGATCGGCTCGTGTCAGGAAATAGAGTTCGGCTTGAGTACGACGTGGAGCGGCGTGACCGATATGGACGGTTGCTTGCATACGTCTACGTCGGGGATACTATGGTGAATGCAGCACTGGCTGGCGAAGGTTTTGCACAGACAGCGACGTATCCGCCAAACGTGCGTTATGTGCATTTGTTCGCGGCTGTACAGAGTGTTGCACGGGCAGAACACAAGGGGCTCTGGGGCGAGACTTCTGGTGGCACCGAAAAGGCGCAGTCCAATGCAGAAAAATATGTGGGCAGTAAGCGTGGACATGCCTACCACTATCCGAATTCAAAATGCGCGAGAAGCATCTCCGTGAAGAATTTGGTGCGGTTTCGGAGTGTAGCTGAAGCACGATCTGCAGGCTATCATCCCTGTCCTAACTGCAAGCCGCCTGGCGCCTGAGATGATACCCCTCTCCCTCTTGCTATCCATTTTATCACGATGTATAATCTTCGTTTAATTGCTCACAAGTCACCAATTGTAGTTTGACTATAGCTTTTGCAACGAAAGGACAGAAAAATGAGCGGCATTCTGGAAGTTCAGGACCCCACACAACTGAGAGAGTTCATGACTGAGCCAACCGATCGACTTGCTGAGATGATGGGCAAGATCGATGGTGACATTATGGTCATTGGTGGCGACGGCAAAGTCGGGCCAGAGCTCGTTCAGACACTGGTGAAGGCAGATCAGAAAGCTGGCGTGACAAACCGCAGAATCATGGTTTCCGGTCTGTTCATGACCGAGTATTCGAAACACGCGCGCGAGCATTTCGAGAGCTGGGGTTGCGAGTGCTACGCTGGCGACCTGAGTAACGAGGATGAACTGGCCGCGCTGCCAGTAACCCCGAACATGATCTATATGCTCGGCTTCAAATTCGGTTCGAGTGGCGATCCGGGTAAGGCCATTCTGCTGAACTCAATTGTTCCGGCCCGCGTAGCCGTAAAATACAACGAGTCCCGCATCGTAAACTTCTCGTCAGGCAACCCGTATCCCCATACGGATCCGGCACTTGGTGGCGCCACCGAGCAGACAACGTTGAACCCGGTTGGAATCTATGGCCACAGCATCATCGCTCGTGAGACAGCGTTCAACACCAGCGCCCACGGCAACAAAAACCAGAAAATTACGCACTACCGCCTTATGTACGCACAGCACTTGGGCTATGGCGTTCTTGTCGATCTTGCCAAGATGATCAAGAGCGGCGAGGGCATTTCGCTCGAGATGCCGTTTGTGAACCTGATCTCCCAGCGCGACGCCATCGATCGCTCGCTGCTCGGTCTGGAGATTGCCTCCAACCCGTCAACGATCCTGAACGTGGCTGGCCCATACTACAACGTCCGTGAGATCTGCGAAAAACTCGGTGAATTTGTAGGCAAAGCCCCAGTCTTCGTGAGCGAGGAAGCCGACACGGCCCTTATCGCGAACGACAGCTTCTGCGTTGAGCAGTTTGGCCCGTACCGCGACGCGTGGGAAGAAATGATCGAGGCCGCCGCCAAGTGGGTCATGAAGGATGGCGAATACTGGAATCTGCCAACCATGTTCGGCAAAGCGGATCACGTATACTAGACCGAAGAACGTGTCAGCACTATTGCAACAGTGTTAACGCCAAGCCCGCCTCTCATATGGGAGGCGGGCTTTTTTTGTATGAGTATGTATGTCGGAGGTATTATTGGTCGGGCTGCGAATAGTTGTGCATACTTCGTGGCAGAGATTGTCTGCCGCAAACTGATGAATTCATTGCAGTATGGAGGAACACATGTTTATTGACATTCACGTTCACACGGCCATGATATCTGACTTGCCCTGGCGTGAGGGGTTTGAAGCACCTGCAACGCCAGAACAACTGATCGAGATGTATGACGAAGTCGGCATTGATAAGGCGGTTATGCTGCCATTCGTGAGTCCGGAATGTAATATTCTGACACAGAGCAATGAAGATATTCTGATGATCTATGAGAAATACCCAGACCGGTTTATTCCATTTTGTAATATTGATCCCCGACTGTCGAATAACTCGACTGACATCGACCTGTCCTTTGTTATCAACCACTATAAAGCCAAGGGGTGCCGAGGTATTGGTGAAGTCACACCTAATCTGTATTTTGATGATCCACGTGTCTGGAACCTGTTCCGGCACGCAGAGAAATGCGACATGCCTTTGCTGTTCCACGTCGCGACGACAAATGGCGGGCAGTACGGGCTGATAGACGAGCTTGGCATGCCAAGATTTGAGAAAAGCATCAATGAGTTCCCAAATCTGGTGTGGTTGTGTCACTCGACAGCATGGTGGTCGCAGATCAGTGGCGATGTGACAGAGGAGACCTGGGGTGGCTATCCCACTGGTCCGGTGACAGAGGGTGGCACCGTCGTCAGATTACTGAATACATACCCGAATGTTATGGGCGACCTGAGCGCAGGCAGTGGCTGCAACTCTGTAAGTCGCGATCCGGAGTTCGGCTACTGGTTCATGAATGAATTTCAGGATCAGCTTCTGTTTGGAACTGACGTGTGCTATCCAGGATGTCGCGACAGCGTGCTCGTTGGTCTGGCGAACTTCATGAATGACGGATTGGCCACAGGCAAGATCAGCCAGGAAGTGTTCGAGAAAATAGCACATAAGAATGCAGAGAGAGTCCTGAAGCTGTAGCCGTTGGTCAGGTTCTGCATGGAGTTATAGTTCAGCGTTCTGGTGTGTCGGACGACAGGCGGAAATGCACCATGGGAGGAAAACGATGTTCATAGACATTCACGCACACACGACGATCTATCCGCGCGAAATGCGGCCAATGGCTGACAAAGGCATAGGAACGCCCGACGAGCTGATTGAGATCTACGACTACGCCGGGATCGATATGGGAGTAATCCATCCTGCGATTCAGCCAGAACCCCGAGCCGCGGTTCAATCAAACGAAGACATTTTGAAATGCGCGGCGCTTTACCCGGATCGGTTGATTCCATTCTGTGGCGTTGATCCGCGGGTATGCAGCAATTCGCCGGAGATTGACTTGTCTTATATTATCAATCACTACAAGGACAAAGGGTGCAGAGGCGTTGGTGAAATAACCTGCAACATTCCGTTTGATGATCCGCGGTCATGGAATCTGTTTCGGCATTGCGAGAAGTGCGAAATGCCTCTCACTTTCCACATGGCCACCCGTGAGGGCGACACATACGGGTTCATCGACAGATTTGGGTTGCCACTTCTGGAAAAGACATTGGCTGAGTTTCCCAATCTGATTTTTCTGTGTCATTCGCAGCCGTTGTGGGCGCATATCAGCGGCGATGTGCGTGAAGATGAATGGGCAGGATACCCGTCCGGGCCAGTGACTGAGGGTGGAAGAGTTCCTGAGCTGCTGCGGCGATATCCCAACATGATTGGTGACCTGTCGGCAGGTAGTGGCTACAACGCAATAAGTCGCGACCCGGAGTTCGGGTACGCATTTCTGGCAGAATTCCAAGATCAGCTTTGTTGGGGCACTGACTGCTACAAGCGAGAACAGAAAGATGACTTACTGATACAGGAGAAAAAATTCCTTGAAGCAGCACTGGCGGGAGGCAACATCTCGCAGACTGTGTTCGATAAAGTGACCCATGGGAATGCGCAACGCATACTCGGGCTGTGAGGCGGAAACGGTACCCTCTCCCCTCTTCCAATGATATGAAACAGGCAATGGAGGCCGATTATGTATATTGACATGCACATGCACATAGCAATGGATTCAGACTTGGGGTGGACGCCTTCGACCGTCGGCCCACCATCCCCAGAGCAATACATTGAGGCGTATGATAAAGCTGGAATTGATAAAGGCGTCATGCTGCCACTTGTTATACCGGAATGCAATATGCTGACGCAGAGCAATGAAGACATTCTGATGATTTATCAAAAATATCCCGATCGCTTCATCCCATTCTGCAACATTGACCCACGTCTGTACCGGAATCGGGCGACGAATGACTTCGGCTTCATTATTGAGCACTATAAGGAAATGGGATGTCGAGGGATTGGCGAGATGACGGCCAATCTGTATTGGGATGACCCGCGCGTCATGAATCTGCTGAAGTGTGCAGAAAAGGCCGATATACCGTGTACTTTTCATGTTGCGCACCGCGAGGGCAATATCTATGGCCTGATTGACGATTTTCAGCTTCCGCGCTTTGAGAAAGCCTGCCAGGCATTTCCGAATTTGACATTCTTTGCGCATTCGCAGTCGTGGTGGGCCTACATGAGCGGAGACGTCACGGAAGAGCAGTGGGGCGGTTATCCAGCCGGCCCCGTGACGCCAGGTGGCCGCGTACCCGAACTGATGAGGAAATATCGCAATATCGTCGGTGATATGTCGGCAGGCAGCGGCTTCAACGCGATCAGTCGCGATCCGGAGTTCGGGTTTGCGTTCATGGAGGAATTCCAGGATCAGCTCGTATTCGCGACTGACATCTGTCGACCTGAGAACTTTGATAATATGCTCTGGAGCTTGAAGAACTATCTGGAAAAGGCTCTGGAGGACGGCAACATTTCACGCGGCGTCTATGAAAAGATCACGCACACGAATGCCGAACGGCTCTTGAAACTTTAGATGCTCTAATACTGGAGGTATTTGCAGTGTTTATCGACATTCATGTCCATACGTCCGACAGACTTGGTCCAAAACGCTATGGCACTGGCGAGTCATATGCAACGCCAGCTCAATTGATAGAAATGTATGATGAGGTGGGTATTGAGAAGGCTGTGCTGCTGCCGGGAGGGAATCCCGAGTGTGCTCACATCTTGCAGCCTACTGAGGACATTCTGGATATCTGTGAGAAATATCCTGACCGTTTCATACCCTTTTGTAATGTAGATCCGCGCATGCTGACAAACTCATCAGAAGCCGATTTCAGCTATCTGATGGAGTACTACCGGGATCGGGGATGTAAGGGGATTGGCGAGGTCAGTGCCAATCTGTATTTTGACGATCCTATGATGGTGAATTTCTTCGATCACGCGGAGAAATGCGGGATGATTGTAACCTTCCATGTGGCCACGCGGATTGGTGGCATATATGGGATATGCGACAATCTTGGGATGCCTCGCTTCGAGGCGCAGGTCAAGGCACATCCAGACCTCGTGTGGCTGTGCCACTCACAAACATGGTGGGCACATATCAGTAGTGATGTGACGGAAGAGACATGGGGCGGCTATCCCAAGGGGCCTGTTACTGAGGGTGGACGGGTTGTTGAGCTAATGCGGAAATACCCTAACGTGTATGGGGATCTGTCTGCAGGTAGCGGATACAATGCGGTAAGTCGCGATCCGGAGTTTGGGTACCAATTCCTGACCGAATTCCAAGATCGCCTCTGTTTCGGGACTGATGTCTGCGCACCACACAACCGGGATGACGTGCTCATATATCTGGCAAACTTCCTGAATGATGCCGTGGCCAACGGCAACATCAGTCGCGAAGTCTATGAGAAGGTCGCACACGCTAATGCTGAGAAACTGCTTGGTCTCAGTTAAGATAGAGCGTCTTCTTCAGCGTGTCCATTGAAGCCAATATTGTTGAGTATCTTCCACAGAATAACGCGCAGCAATGCTCAGCGGATACTGGGGCTGTAGCGCCCTGAGGAGGCAATGAATGTTTATTGATATCCATGTGCACACTACGCCACAAAGGATTCTGGGAATGCCTGGCAGTGGACAATGTTTCGCCACGCCCTGGGAACTCATTGAGATGTACGATTACGCCGGCATCTCGAAAGGGGTGCTGCTGCCATGCACCAATCCAGAGAATATCTGGGCTGTGCAGTCCAATGAGGAAATATTGAAAGTTTGGCAGCAATACCCGGACCGCTTTATCCCGTTTTGTAATGTGGATCCGCGAAACTGTTTTAACACACCAGACGCTGACCTCGGATACGTTCTGGATTACTACAAGGATCAAGGGTGTCGCGGCATCGGCGAGGTATGCGCAAATCTCCCATTTGACGACCCACGTGTAGAGAATTTATTCGATCATGTTGAAAAAGCTGGCCTGCCACTGACATTCCATGTTGCGACACGCCTGGGCGGGACCTATGGTCTGATAGACAGCCTGGGATTGCCGAAATTTGAAGAGCAGGTGGAAAAACATCCGGATCTCGTGTGGCTCTGTCACTCTCAATCGTGGTGGTCGCACATCAGTGGAGATGTAACGGAGGCGGCTTGGGGCGGATATCCGAAAGGGCGCGTACTCGAAGGCGGACGCTGTGTGGAGCTCATGTCAAAGTATCCCAATCTTATTGGGGATTTGAGCGCTGGCAGCGGACACAATGCGGTGAGTCGCGATCCTGAGTTCGGGTACTGGTTCCTGACCGAATTCCAGGACCAGTTGTGCTTCGGAACCGATGTATGTGCGAGAAAGAATCGCGATAACGTGCTGGTGTTGTTGCGCAATTTCCTGAATGACGCATTGGCGCATGGCCATATTTCGGCTGATGTTTATGATAAAATCACGCACCGCAACGCAATAAGGATTCTGAAACTGGATCGTTAACGCGGAGAAATGGAACAGGCTTTCAGTGAACGGGAGCTGTCGCGACAGCTCCCGTTTGTCATTCCGTCCGCTCGTCGTCATCTATAGTGAGAGAAAAAATAAGCCGGAGGCCTTCACAGGCCTCCGGCTTTTGTGTAGCATCATTTTCAGAGTTAGACAGGTGCCTTACTCGAACTTACTGCAGCGGTTGTTGACTTCCTGTGCAAATCTCTGAATATGGGCATCGGCATAGCCGGCAATGTCAATGGATGGATCATTGATAAGCGGTGTCATATCCATGCCGAAGTTGATCGCGTCCATAGCGTTAACTGCGTGGCTGGCATGATAGGTTGCGTGCGCAGCACGGCGACCGATTGAGGCCAGGTCATAGCGCTTGCCACCACAATTCTGCGAGTCGAAAACGCCCAGCAGAGCCGTGGCAAGACTCGGATGTGCGGCGACATCGAAAGCAGTCTTGTCTTCGTCGGTCATCCAGTCAAGGTCGCGCCATACTTCGCAGCCATACAGTTTTGATGGGCGTTGGTCTTCTGGGATGTTGCGCAACGCCTGGATGGTGCGGAGCGCGACAGATACGTGAGTGTCGTGCTTGTCGGCAAGGTTGTGCGTGTAGATGATGTCAGCACCGGCGGCGAGGATGATTTTGGTCAGGTCATCACGCACATCAGGATTATTGGTGTCTTTGACGGCAGAGCTCGGGTAGTCGAGCAATGCCTGGAAGCCATATTCACCAACAAACGCGGCTTTCTTCTGCTCAAGTCGGCGGACTTTCATCATCATCTCGTCAGTGTAATCTGCATAGAGATCGTCACGGGGTGACCCGGCGCCGTTTGTGACGGTCACAGCGCCGAACCATTTGTCCTCGCGGCCAAAGCACTGGAGGGCTCCGTGGTAGGCCATTATCTCAATGTCATCCTGATGACACGCGATTACGAGATGGGTGCTGCGTGCGATTGCCTCGTCGACAGCAACTCCATCCGGAACAAAGATTTCAGCATTTGGCATATGCGGTTTCATATATTCGGTACTCCTTTCGTCAGCCTGCACACGCAGGCTACATTGGTGTCACTTTATGCCTCTGGCAAGCTGGCGGCCGCGATCGACTGGCCGACCCTGCGGTTCTCTTCGTCGGGCAGATGCAGCTTGAGGTTGGCAGCGAGTTCCGGGAATTCAGCGTTGAGCACACGCTCGGCCTCACGAATGAGTGTCGGTCCACCGTTGCCAGAGGTGACACGGCCGAGAATGAGGCAATGTTTGTAGTCGTAGAAATCGATGTAATGGGCGAGTGCATAGCCCAACCATACGCCGATGGTCTCAAGGATTGAAGCGGCGCGTGGATCGTCCTGGAGATGCAGTTTCTGGACGACCTTCAGGATTTCTGGTTCGCCCATGTCGGGGGTGATGCCGTCAGCCTCGCCGATGCCGGCCGGACCGATGAGGCGAGCAACGCCCTGTTGGTTGAAATATTTTGCGCCGACGCCGTAGTCTTCGGACCACTCGTCCACAGCAGCGCCGGGGTTGTAGTCAACCGGACAGAACGCGAGCTCGTGGAGCCAGCCGTTGATGTGGCCGGTCATGTCGAGGTAGCCTCCAGCTTCACTGGAACCGAGCGCAATGCCAAGAATGCCAACATCGTTGAGCTCGAGACCACCGGCAAGAGCAGTGACATCACCGTCATTGACGACGACGAGCGGGCATCCCCACTCTTTGCCAATGTTGATGAACATGTCTTTGACATGTGCTGCGAAGTCTTCTGCGGGCACACTCCGGAAGAGCGAAGCGACTTTTGCGCGGTTGTTGACATAAATGCCGGCTGCACTGCCACCGATTGCGTCTGGCTTACCATCCGGCAAGTGGTCTGCCGCTATGCGGATGGAATCCATGATGCCATCGTACTGATAGTGCCAGTCAGCCTGATTTTTCGGATCCCATACGACCTCGGTTGCAAAGACTACTTCCCCATCGATAACTGCGCTGCATTTGCGGTCGCTGGCGCCGAGGTCAAAGCCCACACGGTTGCCCTTGAGGTGTCCGCCAATGCTCTTGGCGCCTTCGTTAGCCTCGGGAAAGTCTGACCATTCGACTGCCTCAACGACAAACTGGTTTTCGTAGACGCCAGCCATAAGTTCTGCATCAAATTCTCTAGCCCCGCCTTTTGCGTATTGTGAGGCGAGTTCTGCTGCAATTTCTGGGGCCCCAGCAATGCTGATTTTCCATGCGCCACGCTGCCAGAGGAGGAACTTGACAGAGCGTTCGAGATAGAAGAGATTGTCTTCGTCTCTGCCTGCATCGGGGCCGAATATTTCGGTTTTATAGATGCTGACGGTCCCCTCTTCACGTTCAAGGGCGATGCCGACTGGAACGGCGGTTCCGGACTCTTTAAGCTCGGCCTTGTAGGCGTTGTTGGCCAAGACAGCGGGCTTGAAATCTGGATCCAGAGGTGGCTTGATTGCTGGATCTACGAGCTTCACTGTACATCAACTCCTGTATTGAAAATTTGGTGTGGAGATTTCCCCCACACACCCAGATTGCCGTCTTCAATAAGAGTACAGACGGTGTCTTGTTTGCTGTAACCGCGGGCATTGTAGCACACACGAGAAGCCGAGAGAAGTGCATATTGCGCGCACTTGTACGCAATTTGTCAGTCGTTTGTCGCGGCTCAATGGGGTTATTATGCCAGCAGTGTCAGCGGTACTCGTGTAGCGTCTCCATCATCGCCCAGAAGTTTTCTTCCGGGGTTCCGGCAACGATCATATTACTGCAACCTATGACGCAGCACTGCAGCTCTTTCGCAGCGTCAATGGCTGTTCTCGTTTCGTGGATGACATCCTCAATGGAGCCCATGTGAAGGACCTCACTGCGAACCCCACCAAGCATCGCCAGATGTG
>CAYSRY010000004.1:27110-31465 GCA_964433395.1 uncultured Armatimonadia bacterium
TTCGCATGTACTTCTTTCATGTCCATGTATTGTCGATCGAGTTCATAGAAGCCGTGAATTCCTGAGGCTCCGAGCAGATCATCCGCGAGTGACCAGATGTTGCCGTCAGTGGCGAAGAGGTGATATATGCCAGCATCCTCTGCAGCTTTTGAAATGAGTTGCAGACGGGGCAGCATAAGATCGTGGAATGCCTTTGGTGAGTATAGCGGGCCGTTCTTGCCGCAGAAATCGCCTCCGCCAAAGCCATATGGTATGCCCAGCTCGGCCATAACGCGGGCATTTTTCTGTGCCCGGATCACTTGGGCGTCCAGAAGCGTGGCGACAGTATCCGGGGCAAGCAGCATGGCTTCCAGCCAAACTTCTTCGCGTGGAATGGTGAGACTCAGACCGGTTCCCGGAATGGCGCGCGTATCGCCAAAGCGTTTGAGAGCGGCTTGGTGATCCGGAAAAGTGTTGACAGTGGGCGCGTAGATTTGAGCCTGCTCGAGTGCCAACTCAGCTTGCCGGCGAAGATCATCGTACGTTGGATTTGGAACCGGCGCGGATCTGGAGACCATAAACGTCTCAGCCTGAGGATTGAATTCCCATATCTCCCAGTACTCATTGCCTTCTATGTCACCGAACAGGAACTCGGTTTCGCTGAGTTTCTGTGTCGGTGTGCGGTTCATCCGCCAGTAGATGGTTCGCACGAGGTCAAGATCCAGCTTGACACATAGTTCGCATGCATCTTCAAAGCTTCTCTCGAGGAAGTCATTGTGTGCCTCTTCGCCTTCCCAGAGGGCATTGACTTCACGGTAGCGCTGTATGCCTCCGCCGACATATGCCTCCCGCCCAAGCACATACGATGCAACAGCTGAGCTCAAGCTACCCTGGTATATGGGCACCTGGTCAGTAGGTTGGTGTGCAAATGCCGCAGCTACTCGATCTTTTGGGAGCATGTGCTGTCTATTCCTCTCAATGACTATTGGGGGTATCGTCGTAGTGCATGCAGGATATTTCGTCATATCAGTGCCTTATCCTCTGATGCTGAGGGGAGGTAATATGCCTGGAGAGACGAAATATGTGGTGCTTATCATTCAATATATTGCCAATCAATATTGAGGAGTTGACCGTGATGTACGACGAATTGCTCACCGCGCAGATGAAAGCAATGGCAGTTGAGCTTGGAGCGGATCTCGTGGGGATAGCCTCGGCAGACCGATATGCAGAAGCCCCGATAGAGATGTCACCAGAAGGTCATCTGCCTGGCGCTACGAGCGTTCTGGTCGTTGCGATTCATCACCCGGATGCAGCTATTGAAGTGGGTGGAAATGAGCATCCACAGCAATATGGTCCTTACTTCATTCAAGGTGTTATGAATACAAAATTGGAGTGCATCTCATTTCAACTGGCTCGCCAGTTGGAAGATATGGGACATCGGGTTGTGGCAATACCAGCAACAAATGTGTGGCGCTTCAGGCCGTATAAGGATGTGAAAGAAACTTTCGCCCCAGATCTTTCAGACATACATGCAGCAGCAGCTGCTGGCATGGGGGAAATCGGCTGGAGTGGCCTGCTGATGACGCCTGAATATGGGCCGCGCCAGAGATTCTGTTGTCTGGTAACGGATGCTCCTCTGGCTCCGGACCCACTGTATGATGGCCCTGCGCTTTGTGACATGTGTGGTGAATGCATTAAGCACTGTCCCATGGATGTCTTCCGGAAAGAAACTGGGCCAGTTCATGTTATACATATGGACTGGAAGGAATTTCGGTACTGCAATAAGAATAAGTGGCGCTGCTCGTGGGCGGAGCACTTCGGGCTGGATCTGGATGTTGATATTCCCGATGTGGTGGATGAACCGGCGATACTGAGTGGTTTGGCGTGCGTCGGTCGCCGTGGTGGTGCAATGGGGTCGTGTCTGCGGTATTGTCTGCCTGCGCACCTGCGATCGAAGGATCAGGAGTACAGCACCACCTGGCGGCGCAAAAAGCATTGCATGGATGAGCGACCACTGAGCGAACGACTTGCTGATGAAACGGCCAGCCATCCTGACAATAGGGCAACCGAAAACGTCGCCGATCGTCTCCTTCGGCGTGAAGTTGATATGATGGCATTTGTGGATCGTGAGACCGCCCTTGAACGCGGTTTCGACATCCGAGAGGAACTGCCAGATGGCCAGACGCTGGTAGTGTTCGGCTATCAGTATCCGGAGACGATGCAGGATCCTCATAGTCTACAGCTCAAACAGGACCCAGACACGCCGCAACATAAGCCCTACCCGACCGCCGTAGTTGGGCAGACACTTTCGGAGTGGTCCGGTTTTGCGCAGCTTGAATTGTGCCAGTATCTGGAGAGTCTGGGGTATGCGGCTGTGCCCGGAGGGCACATTGCAGACGTAAAATTTGTTCCGGCTTCCGGGCTTGCCAAGGAGTTCTCGAATGATGCTGGTGCCGTGACTGATGAATTCGGCGGACGCGTGATTTTTGGTTGTGTGATAACCAGTGCGCCCCTGCGAGCTGGCAAACGGATATTCCCGATGGCGGCCTGTGACGAGAAAATTCCCGCTGATGAGCTTCTCGATATGCTTGAGTGTCATGCCACAGATCTGGGCGCCGATCTGATCGGCGTTGCTGATCCGAAGGTAGTCACCAGCCTGGCGAACAGCTATCGCGGGCAGATCGACGAAAATGATATGAAGTGGTCCGTGCGCGACACTGGTGGCTATCACGGCGAGGTCAAGCCAGTCATTGACCACGATGAGGATCGGCACATTCGTGAGGCCGATGAATTGTTGCCGGGGACGAATTCAGTGCTCGTGCTTGGATATCATTTCCCATTCCTGAACATTCTGAATGCTGCAGAAGAGCCTGCTGAAGCAGTCGGGCCGTATAGCTACGCAGTGTACCAGGCCAATCGGTGGTTGCGCTACATGGGTGTTTCATTGGCCCGAATGCTCTCGCGATTTGGCTATGATGCTGTCGTGTCACAAGATCTCACCGATAGCGGCACGCTCGTGGCGAATCCGCGTGGTTTCCAGCCAGATGCATTGGCAAATCGATTTGCCGCTGCTGCAGCAGGTCTGGCCCAGATAGGCATCCATGGTGCACCGATTACACCTGAGTATGGAGTAACGCAGCGATTTATCGCAATTGCGACTACTGCAAAACTGGAAGCAGATGCGCCAATACTTGAGGCGTCGCCGTGTGCTGATTGCGACCGTCCATGTATCGCGGCATGTCCGGTTGCAGCACTTGCCGAGGCGACAATCAAGGTGAGTGGCGATGGATACGACGCTGATATTGCGAAATGGGATCGACTGCGTTGCGAGTGGGCGAAACGGTATGCAATGGTCGGTGAGGAAGGCCCGATGTGGGGTGGACAGACAACCGACGTGATGCCACCGGAGGGCGAGATCACGCCAGAGGTGCTTGCAGAAGCGTATAGGGATAAAGATCCGATTCAGAAGCACTTTACCATGGTGCTGGAACCGTGTCTGAAAGCATGTCAGCAGAAACTCAGTTGTGATGACTGACACTGATATGGACAGTTAGTTGTGTATGTGCCCCGCAGACATCAGTCTGCGGGGCACCTTTGTGTCTGTGATGAGACGGCACATAGCGTGGCAAAAATGGGTGGACGCTCTATGGTGCAGTTTCGTGCGCATAGTCGATCATCGCGCGAATATTGGCCTCTGGTGCCTTGGGAGGCACTTCGCATCCGGGGCCGACAATGTATCGATTGCCAGCGAAGGTATGGCAACGATAGCATGCTTTGCGAATGAGATCAGGGGTGCCATTGAGAACAATCTCTACAGGATCAAAATTGCCGAGGAGCACTGGCGCAGACCCCATCTCAGGACGGGCATCTTCCATAGTGACGAGGTGGTCGAGATCAACAATCTCGCAGTTGGTTTCTGCCATGGCGCGCAGGATATGGTTTGTATTGCCGCAGATGTGGAGGCGTGCGATTGCGCCATGATCATGTATTGCTTTGACAATGCGCTTTTCGCGTGGCAACACTTCCGCGCTATACATGTCAGCCGATATGAGCGAGGCGGCGGCGTCGCCAATGCCGATTATATGGCATCCGGCGTCTATCTGAGCGAGTGCAAATTGAATCTCCACTTCAACTACCCAGTCCATGAGATCGCGGCAGAAGGCAATATCGAGGACGAGGTCCATCATGAAATCAGACATACCGCGCAGGTCGATTGCTTCTGCGATTGGCCCTTCAACCCAGCCCATGACAGGGACTTCATCACCACATTTCTGAGAGAGATAGCGTGCGCCGGTGACCCTGTCCCCCATTCGACCGATTGTCGGATCTGGTGGCAATAGCTTTGAGAGATCGCTGCGGTTTGTGAGGAGCGGGAG
>CAYSRY010000005.1:0-4179 GCA_964433395.1 uncultured Armatimonadia bacterium
AGAGCGAGGACCTCGGCGATATTTTTGCCTTTGTAGCGGACTTCGAGGGTTTCGCGATTGTAGCGCAGCCCCTTGCACTCCTCGCACGTGACATAGACATCAGGCAAGAAATCCATTTCAACCTGGCGCGTGCCTTTGCCTTCGCATGCCTCGCAGCGTCCGCCGACAATGTTAAAACTGAAGCGATCCTGCTTGTAGCCTCTGACGCGTGCCTCAGGCGTTTGCGAGAACAGCTCGCGTATCGGGCCGAAAACACCTGCATAGGTGGCGGGATTTGACCTTGGTGTCCGGCCAATCGGATTCTGATCAATGTGAATGATCTTGTCAATTGCCTCGGCACCGACGATGGCCCTGTACTCGCCGGGCTTATCTGAAGAGTGGTGCAGTTGACGGCGCAGAGCACGGTAGAGAATATGGTGGATGAGAGAGCTTTTTCCCGAGCCGGAAACCCCTGTGACACACGTGAAGAGCCCGATCGGAATCTCGACATCAATATCGCGTAAATTGTGTGCGTTCGCCCCGAGAATGCGGATCGCTTCGCCAGTTGGCTTTCTGCGCTCGGGAGGCTGCTGAATCTGGAGGCGTCCGGAGAGATACGCGCCAGTTGTGGAACGTGGATCGGCGAGCATTCCGGGTACGTCGCCAGTGTAGACGACCTGCCCGCCCTGCGTCCCAGCGCCTGGTCCAAACTCGACGATGTGGTCGGCAGCGCGCATGGTTTCGGGATCGTGTTCGACGACAATGACGCTATTGCCAAGGTCGCGAAGGCTGATAATCGTGTCGAGAAGGTTTGAGTGGTCGCGCTGGTGCAGTCCGATGCTTGGCTCGTCGAGAATGTACATGACGCCAGCGAGTCCCGATCCGAAGGCGGATTCGCTGCGCTTCTCCGCGTGACAGACTTGGGGCTGCTCTGTCGAGCGTGAGGTATCCGACTCCGACTTTGAGCATGAACTGCAGGCGCGCGCGGATCTCCTTGACGAGTTCGGCAGCGATGAATGTTTCGGATCGTCCGAGTTGAAGGTTTGCAAAGAATTCCTCGGCCTCGGCAATATTCATGGCGGTGATGTCCGCTATTCGGAGACCGCCTACCGTGACTGCCAGGCTTTCTCGTGAGAGTCTGGCCCCGAGGCATTCCGGGCATGGGACGTCGGTGATGAATTTCTCGTAGTACCCTTTGCGGCCTGATGTCTCGGCAGTTTCGATACGTCGTTTGGCGACACTCACCAGGCCCTCGAATGGCTGTGAGTAGTCGAAATCGCGTCCATCTCTTCCACTGTACTGGAATGTGATTGTCTCTTCGCCGGATCCGAAGAGGATAATGTCGCGAATGGCCTGTGGAAGGTTTTTCCACGGTGTGTCGAGACTGAAGCTGTAATGTGCGGCGAGACCGTGGAGCAAGTGTCCGATATGCGTGTTCTCTACGCTGCCATAGGGTTTGAGGACGCCGGCGTTTATGGATTTGGTCGGGTTATCGAGAAGCAGCTTCGGGTCGACTTCGCGCACGGTGCCGATGCCTTCGCAGGTCGGACACATCCCCTGTGGATTGTTGAATGAGAACATCTGCGGTGTGAGCGGGCGAATGCTGACATCGCATCCTGCGCACGCATATCGTGTGCTGTATGTGTAGTCGGCGCCTTCCATTTCGGCGACGATGATCACGTTGTCGCCATGCTGGAGAGTGGTTTCGACCGAGTCGGCGAGTCGCGAGCGTATGTCAGGTTTTATGGCTACGCGATCAATGACGATCTCGACATGCTCAGGCTCTTTGCCGAAATCGATTCGCTTATCGAGCATATGGACCTGTCCATCAATGCGGACGCGGACGAATCCCGCGCGTCGTGCATCACGGAGCACCCCGTACCAGTCATCGTCTTTTGCCGGATGTACTGGGGCGAGGAGAAGGATCTTTGAGCCCTCCGGCATGGCCATAATCTGGTCGACGATGTTGGTGATGGTCGATGCGTGAATTGGCTTTCCACATACCGGACAATGAGGCTGCCCGACGCGTGCGAAGAGGACACGGAGGTAGTCGTATATGTCGGTGGCAGTGGCGACTGTTGATCGCGGATTGGCCGCGATGGTTTTCTGGTCAATGGCAATCGCCGGCGACAGGCCTTCAATGTGGTCAACTTCGGGGCGATCCATCTCACCGAGGAGATGGCGCGCATAGGTTGAGAGCGACTCAACGTATCGTCGCTGGCCCTCTGCGTAGATTGTATCGAAGGCCATTGATGATTTGCCGGAGCCACTGACCCCACAGAAAACGACGAGGCGGTTGCGGGGGATCTCGAGATTAACATTGTGCAGATTGTGCTGAGACGCGCCATATATGCGGATTTTATCGTCGGGCATTCGGTAAAGGCTTTCTCTGGGGTGAAATGGCTTTGAACGTCTAATATGAGAGGAATAGATTATACCACGTCTTGGCTGGTTATGACAGGGGGTGAGGCGAAGTAGTCAGGTGGGTTGACAGTATTCTTGCGTACTCTTAGACTCATAGAGTTCCCATTACGCACTGGAGGCCCGATTTTGGTTGGCAAGACGATATCTCAAGCGCCGGGGCGTATCTGTCTTTTTGGCGAGCACCAGGATTTTCTCGGCCTGGCTGTGATCGCGTGTCCCATCAATCTGCAGATCACGGTGAAAGGCGTCCCCCGGCGGGATACGTCGTTCTACATCCAGATGCCCAATGTGGGTGAGAGCGATCTGTTCGATGCTGTGGAGACAATACCGTACCGCTGGGATCTGGATTTTCTGCGTGCGGCTACGAACGTGGTGAAGCGCAGCGGCTGCCCGATTAGGCGAGGGTATGACTGTATCATCAGCGGGAATATACCGATCAACGCGGGCACGTCGAGCTCTTCGGCGTTGAACGTGGCTTGGGTACAGTTCCTGCTGACGAGTCAGGGGCACCCTGCGAGTGAGGATCGGGAGGCTATCGCTCGCCTTGCCCACCAGGCGGAAGTGCTTGAGTTCAACGCTCCCGGCGGCATGATGGACCATTACGCATCTGCAATGGGCGGGCTGATCTATATCGATTGCAGAGAACCAATCACTATTGAGCGCATTGTGACCAAGCTTGACGGGTTCGTGCTGGGAAATACGAACGTGCGAAAGAATAATAACGCGCTTCTGGCGGAATCGCGTGCTGCGACAAATGCCGGATTTGAGATTTTGACACAGCGGATAGCAGGCTTTGACATCTGGACAACTCCATTTGAGGAAAGCGAACAGTTTTTTGATGAGATGGCCCCGCATGTGCGTCGGCGCGTGCGTGCGAATCTGATAAATCGGGATCTGTGTCAGGCGGCGAGAAAAATGCTTGTGTCTGGCGAGGTCGATGAGGCGAAACTGGGCGCAATGCTGTATGAGCATCAGGTTCAGCTACGCGATGGTGTTGGAGTGTCGCATCCTCGGCTCGATGAGTTCATTGATGCGGCGATGGATGCCGGCGCGCTTGGTGGAAAACTGAATGGTGCAGGTGGTGGCGGGTGCATGTACGCGTACGCGCCGGGTAAGCAACAGGAAGTTAAGGAAGCCATCGAACGATGCGGCGGTGACGCATATATTCTTGAAATGAGCGATGGCGTGCGCGGGATGATTGAGGAGTAGGCCTGCGCAGCGGGATCTTTGGACAGAGCATGTAAGCGGGAGCGGCGAGTATGAGTTCACTGCGTATAACGATAGGAGGCGTGCGAGGGATTGTCGGCGAGAGTTTGACGCCGGATCTGATCGTGCGCTATAGCCAGGCGCTCGCGACCTATCTCGAAGGCGGAAAAATCCTGATGAGCCGGGATACCCGCTGTTCGGGCGAAATGGTGGCAAATTGCGCGCTTTCAGGGCTTATCGCGGCAGGCTGTCAGGTGGTGGACCTTGGCATCTGCCCGACGCCGGCCCTGCAGCTTGCAGTGCGGAGTTCGGACGCTGTGGGGGGCCTTGCGATTACGGCGGGGCATAATCCTGCCGGGTGGAATGCGCTGAAATCCGTGCGCGAAGATGGGATATTCTTCAATGCCCAGCAGGCGTCGGAGCTGCTTGAAATTTACCATCAGGGCGAATTTCTGAAATCCGGCTGGCGGACTTTGCGCGCCGTGGCGCACGATGCGCAAGCTGGAGATCGACATATTGAGGCCATCTGCGAGCAGGTGGATGCGGATGTGATTCGCATGGCAGGTCTGC
>CAYSRY010000005.1:4189-31101 GCA_964433395.1 uncultured Armatimonadia bacterium
GGCGGTGGATTGCGTGAATGGCGCCTGTTCGGCCTATGCGCCGCGTCTGCTGGAATTACTTGGGGTGGATGTGGTGGCGATGAACACTGAGACCAGCCTCGCATTTCCGCATCCGCCGGAGCCATCACGCGAGAATATGAGCCAGTTGAAAGCGCTTGTACTGGCCGCAGGTGCTGATGTGGGCTTCGCATTTGACGCAGACGGGGATCGACTGGGGATAGTATGCGGCGGGGCAGGAATGGTGCCTGGCGAGGAAATGACCTTGTGCCTGGCTGAAGAGATGGTTCTGCGTCGCGGCGACGAGGGCCCGGTAGTGACCAATCTGTCAACGACGCAAGCTGTGGATGACATCGCAGCGAAGTATGGCCGGCGCGTCATCCGGACACACATCGGGCAGGCGTACATCGGGGTGGCGGCAAGTAACTATGGCGCAGCTATCGCTGGTGAAGGCAGCGGAGGAGTCGTTTTCCCGAAATTGCATTGCGCACATGACAGCATGGCGGCGATGGCGCACATTCTGGAACTGATCTGTACGAGCGGGCAGAGCGCCGAGGAACTGGTCAGCGCAGTGCCGGAATATCATATGTCCAAGACGACGCTGCAGTGCCCCATTGAGACAGCGTTTTCGATATTGGACGACCTGCGGGAATCCGGTGCGCCTGCATGGGCGACGTATACGGACCTGCAGGACGGGATTAAGTATGGAAACGCCGAGCAATGGGTGCACGTGCGGGTCTCGGCTACTGAGCCGCTCATCAGGGTAATTACCGAAGCGCGGGATCTTCAGACCGCCGACATGCTGTCGCGGCAGTATGGCACGCACGTCAGGCATATGATGGGCGCAGGCTAAGCCTGCACCGGGAGAGATAGCATGGCGATTCTGAGAACACTGAAGACTGGCATATCGGGCGTGCGGGGGATTGTCGGCGAGTCGCTGACGCCGCAACTTCTGATCGGGTTTGCCCAGGCGTTCGGGACGTATCTGAAGGGTGGCACGGTGGTTATCGGGCGTGACACCAGGCCTTCGGGGGAATTGGTGCGGACGTCTCTCGTTGGTGGTCTTTTGGCGACGGGGTGCGATATTGTTGATGTGGGCGTAGCTCCGGTCCCTGCAATCCAGATGGCCGTGAAAGAGGCGCACGCCGTTGGCGGCGTCGCAATCACAGCGAGTCATAATCCGCAGAAATGGAATGCGCTGAAGTTTATCCGGCATGATGGCGTGGCGCTGCACCCGCATCAGGTGGAGGAGCTCCTGAGTGTGTACTATCAGGGGAAATACTCGCTGGCAACCAGTGACCAGATCGGCAGTGTAGTGATGGATGAGGGAGCGGTAGATCGGCACCTGCAGGCGGTCGTCGCGGCGGCGGATGTGGAACGGATTGGCGGGGCGGGACTGAAAGTGGTTGTGGACTGCGTGAACGGTGCGGGCTCGGTTATGGTGGGGCGATTCCTGGAGACGCTCGGTTGCGAAGTCGTGACGATTAATGACACACCTGACGGAATTTTTCCGCATGCGCCCGAACCAGTGCGCGAGAATCTCTGGCAGCTTGAGAAATCCGTAAATGATCACGGCGCGGATATAGGCTTTGCCATTGACGCGGACGCAGATCGGCTCGCGATAGTCTCGGAGAAGGGTGAGGCTATTGGTGAAGAGTTTACGCTGGCCTTCGCGTGTGACGCAATGGCAGGGCGGAGCGACGGGCCTCTGGTGACAAATATTTCGACTTCACGGATGATTGACGAGGTTGGCGCGCGATATGGGAAGAAAGTAATCCGGACCAAAGTCGGGGAGATCAACGTCGTCCTGCAGATGATGCGGCAGAAAGCAGGCATCGGTGGCGAGGGTAACGGAGGCGTTATCTGGCCGAAAGTGAGCTACTGCCGGGACAGCATCGCTGGTATGGCCATTATCCTCGCGGGGCTGGTCGAGCGCGGTGGAACCGTGAGTGACTGGGTTAAAACTTTCGCTCCATCGGAGACCTGCAAGTCAATGATGCAGTGTGCGGTCATCCGGGTCCAGCCCGCATTGCTTACGCTTGCGGATAAGTATGATGGTCTGAACATGGACACGACTGAAGGCGTGAAGGTCACGTGGCCGAATGGTTCATGGCTGCATGTGAGGCCGAGCAACACTGAGGCAGCCTTGCGCGTTATTGCGGAGGCGGACACCTTTGATCAGGCCCACGACCTTGTGAATGACGCCATGGACATCATGAGGGGCCACGTGTGAGCTGAGGATGGAGTTTCCTGCCGAGTGACATGGGCCGGGCGCATGCGTCCCGGCCCTGTTCATATCGATGCAACGACACCGAGAAGCATTCAGAACAGCGGGAGGCGCGATGAAACAGCGTATCGGAGTTGTGCAGACGTCGGTGAAACGAATCGACACGACGCAGGCGGGCGTCAATCCCTATTCTGAGGGTTTTGATGCGCAGAAGATTATTCGTGAAGTGCTCAAGCCGAATGTAGAGCATTTCTGTGGTAAACTTCAACAGGCAGGGGAGAGTGGCTGTGACCTGGTTGTGCTGACTGAGGATACCCAGGGGATCTGCCACTGGTTGTTCTGTGGAGATCGGCCGGAGGTGCAGCAGGCGCTTTGTGAGGAGATACCTGGGTTTACGACTGAGGCCTACGGGGCTGTGGCCCGTGAGTTCAGGATGTATGTAGTGGCCGGTGTGTCAGAGAAGATTGGTGAAAAGTTGTACAATACGGCGGTGCTCATTGATCGGAATGGGAACGTAGCCGGAAAATATCACAAGACACATCTGCCAGCGTCGGAAGCTGCAGGAATTACGGCTGGCGATACTTTTCCGGTCTTTGCAACGGACTTCGGCATGGTGGGAATGTTGGTATGCTACGACTGGATTTTCCCTGAAGCGATGGCCTGTCTGGCCTGCCAGGGTGCGGATCTGGTATGCGTGCCGACAATGGCGTATGGCTGGACGGAAGACGGTGGCGAGGCAACGGTGAAGGCGCGGGCAGGGGATCACTCGGTGAATGTTGCCATGTCGATATATCCGCGGCAATACTGGCCCGGACGGTCATGTGTTGTGAACCGGGGCGGGCAAGTGCTTGCCGATGCCGGGTATTCCATGGATACGCTGGTTTTTGCCGACCTCGACGTGCAGGCGTACCGCTATGACAAGTTCGAGTCTGATACGCGAGTGAGTGACCTTGGCGGGCGGCTGTTTGTGGATAGACGACCCGAGATATATGGTGTTTTGACCGATGCGGATTCGCCAGCGCAGCGTCGGCACACTGAGAAAGAACATATAAAGAAGCACCTGACGCCGGAGTCACGACTGGCAAAAGTGCACCAAGTCTGGGGTGTTGACAGCAGCGATGTGAGCTGATCGACAGCCGGCTAAAGAGGATAGCGGTGACATGATGCGAGGCGGGCCGGACATAAGTCCGGCCCGTTTTGATGTGTGCGGTGCGGGTGAGGCTCAGCGGTTATCGCGGTTGTACGCGTAGTCGACCTTGGCGTAGGTGAGGCCGAGGATTTCGACTGGCTTGTCGATGGCGATGGGGCTGATGTAGGTGGCTCTGTCGCCAAAGCCCGGCGCCATAATGGTGTAGTGCGACAGCACAACGTCGTGCAACGTGAAAACCATGAATGGCTTTGTGTCGCCATTGTTGACGCTGCAGAGCGCCAACTTTGCGGTGGGGATTCGGGTACCTCGCTGCACAGTTTCCTGCAGCCTGGTGTTGAGGTTGTCAACTGGCTTCATGATGTGCATGTCGGCCTCATCACGTCTGTCGGAAAGCAGTGTTCCGGTCGCCATACCAGTTGTCTTTCGTGGCGGTCCGCTGACAAGCGACATAGGTGAAGGCAGATCCGGAATGGTGTGGGTGAAACTGGCACACACGATCCATTCATTGCAGTCTACCCTGTTGACGTCGCCATATATGCCCTGCAGCGCAAGCAGAACGTGTACCTCGGCAGATGCTACGCTTGCTGCGCCTGTGAGTATCGCCAGCACCACCGCGGTCGTGAGGAGCTTTCTGAACGTCATCACTCTCATCCCTGTCTGCGGTTCGCGATACGAGTGTTTTGCATTTGCGCCTATTATATTAGATTCTCGCTTGGCTAAATAGTTCCTCTGCATGCAGGGCAAAGGGGGCGGAGAAAACAGAAAACGCCCCGCAGAGAGCGAGGCGTTTTTGTTGTCAGAGATGGCGAATTGTCAGTCGGAGATGACCATGTTGTCACGGTGGACAACGACATGGTGGCCAACATGGCCGAGTGTTTTTTCGAGGCGGCTTGTGTGCAGCCCCCGGATTTTGATTACCTCCGCCGATGGGTAGTTGGTGAGGCCGCGTGCGATCTCAATGTTGTCTGGGCCGACGATGCGGACAAGATCGCCGGTGTCGAATGCGCCGCGGACGTCGACGATGCCGATTGGAAGGAGGCTGGCACCATCAGGTTTCTGGAGTGCTCGCGCCGCTCCCGTATCGACGATGATGTCGCCTGTCGGTGGCATGGCAGTGCGAATCCAGAGTTTGCGTCCCTGGACAGTCTGGCCGGGGACGAAAAAAGTCCCGACATTTTCGCCATCGACAATGCGCGAAATGACGCGGTCCTGGCGACCATTGGCCATGACTACAGCGATGCCGCAGTCCGCAAGGAGTTTTGCAGCCGCGAGTTTGGCCTCCATGCCGCCACGGGATTCCGGACCGCCTGCTCCATCCGCACATTCGCTGAAGTCTTCGTCGGGGTTTACCTGACAGATGAGTTGTGCGCTGCTGTCAACCTGTGGATTGGCGGTGAAGAGCCCCTCCTGATCCGAGAGGTAGATGGCGAGATCCGCCATGGCCGTCGATGCAACAAGCGCCGCAAGGCGGTCGTTTTCTTCGAACGTGATACCCTCAGTGCTGACACTGTCGTTTTCGTTGATTACCGGGACGATGCCATGTTCGAGCAGCGTTGCGATCGTGTTGCGGACATTGAGATAGCGGCTGCGGAATGACATATCGTCCTGGGTCAGCAACATCTGGGCGCACCGGATGTTGCGCGCTCCGAGCGCATGTGCCCAATGACGTATGAGGGCAGGTTGTCCTGCAGCGGCTGCTGCCTGTCTTACAGGCAGGGAGTCGCGGGATGTGGCGAGTGCGAGAATCTGTCGTCCCAGGAATATTGCGCCTGAGGTGACAATGATGAATTCGTGCCCCTCTTCGCGTAGTGCAGCCATCTGCTGCCCCACACTGTCGAGGAACTGCTTGTTGAGACCGGTGGCGCGGTCCGTGATGAGCCGCGTCCCGATTTTCACGACGATGCGCTTGCAGTCCGCAAGCTCACTTCGGTTGGTAACTGGTGTCCTGAGCATTGGTTGGTGTTCCCAATTCAAGCGTTATGCGCGGGCGAGATAGTCACCAGTGCTTATGTATTTGTACGTTGTAAGTTCGGAAATGCCGACAGGCCCGCGTGCATGCAACCTGTTTGTCGAGATGCCAATCTCGGCACCCATGCCAAACTGGCCACCATCGGTGAAGCGTGTGGAGCAGTTGTGGTAGAGAGCTGCTGAGTCGATCTCGCCCATAAAGCGTGCGACATTTTCCGGAATTTCACTGAAAATGGCCTCCGAGTGGCCGGAGGAGTATTTCTGGATATTCGCTATGGCTTCGCCGAGAGAGTCTACCACGTCGACGCTGATAATCAAGTCGAGATACTCAGTGTCAAAATCTTCGTCAGTGGCGGGAAGAACACCTTCGCACGCGTCCATGACGGCCTGAGTGCCTCTGACCTCGACGCCACTTGCGATGAGGTCTGCGACAATGGCCTTCAGAGCCTCGACATTGTCTTTGTGAACCCAGAGATTTTCGGCAGCGTTGCACGTGCCGGGGCGCTGGATTTTGGCATTGTTGACACAGGGGACGGTGCGCTCTATGTCGCACACTGCGTCGACATAGATATTGCAAAGTCCGCGGTCATGCTTGAGCACCGGTACTGATGAGTTTTCGACAACCGTGCGGATGAGGCCGTGGCCACCGCGCGGGACGATAAGGCTGACATATTCGTCGGCGCGGATGAGCTCCTGGACGCCCTGACGGTCGGTGGATGCGATGATTTCGACACATGAACGTGGAAAATCGCACTCTTCACATGCGTCAGCAAGCAGTCCGGCCAGCATAACATTGGAATTGATGGCCTCTTTGCCGCCACGGAGGACTACAGCATTGCCGGATTTGATGCACAGGCCGGCTGCGTCGACAGTGACGTTCGGGCGGGCTTCATAGACCATGCCAATGACGCCCAATGGCACGGAGACTTTCTGGATTTTGAGACCAAATGGGCGCTCAGTTTCGGAGAGGACCTTGCCAACCGGATCATCGAACGTAGCGACCTGCTCGAGACCGACTGCCATGTCTTCAATGCGCTCATCAGTGAGCAGCAAGCGATCGAGGAGGGCATCTGTGAGCCCAGCATCCGCGCCGGCCTGCATGTCTTTCTGGTTGGCAGCTTTGATGGCATCCACATTGTCGCGGATTTTGGCGACCATTGTGAGCAGCAGATTGTTACGCTGGTCGTCTGTACTCGTGCGCAGAGCGACGGCAGCTTTTGCCGCAGCTTCGGCTTTTGAGAGGACTTCCTGTTTGATGTCCATATTCAATCTCCTGTGTGACGAAGATGGATGTGCAGTGTTGAAGGGCGGGTATTGCGCTAATTCGGCCCATTAAATGGAGTTTGCCCTATTATGCGACATATTGCCGCCAGTATCAACGGGGCAGGGGGTGGAAAACCGCTATTTTCCCCGGTCCCAGCGGATTGCTTCGGCTCCAGATATGAAACGATCGGCTGCGAGAGCCGCAATGCAGCCTTCTGCACATGCCACGACCATCTGCCGGACCAGTTTTGAGCGTACATCACCTGCTGCGAAGACGCCTGGGACGCTGGTCTGCATGTTCTCGTCGGTGATGATGAAGCCCTTGTCGTCGAGTTCGCAGGCCCCAGTGAGCCATGCAGTCTCAGGGCTTCGGCCGCGCAGATAGAGGAAAACGCCCTGTGTGGGGACGCGTCTGTCTTTGCCGCTGGCATCAGAGACGATGAGGGTCTCAACAGCTTTTTCGCCCTCAATCTGCTTGAGCGTCACCGAATATTCGATGGTGAGGTTGGGGGCATTTGCAAGTGATGCGGCATAGTCGCCGGCGAAGTCGATGTCGCGGGCCGGCGTCATGATTGTGACGGATTTGGCTATGGCGGAGAGAGTAAGGGCCTCTTTGGCACATTCGGGGTCGCGGCCGAAGACGTGGATGTCGAGCCCCTCGAAGAATGGCCCGTCACATGCGACGCAGTGACCAATGCCGCGGCCATGGAACTCTTTTTCGCCGGGTACGCCATCAGAGCGCGCCCATGCTCCGGTTGCGACGATAAGGGCGCGGGTTGAGATGATTTCCTGACCGATATAGACCTCGTGAGGGCTGGAATCTGAGAGATCGGCCCCGAAAGCAGATTCGAGAATGTGATGGACGCCCGCGGCGATCGCCTGCTGATGGATGCGCTGGAGGATTTCGCGGCCAGGCAGTGGCTCGGTCTGAGCTGGAAAATTGGCGACGAGGGGCGCTTCAGCCATCATGCCGCACAGTTCAGTCGGACTGGCCAGAGCTACGCTGAGGCCAGCGCGTGCGGCATAGAGAGCGGCGCTGCATCCTGCTGGTCCGGCTCCTATGACGAGCACATCGTACTGTGGCTGCGTTTGATCCATGCGGGCCTCCCGTTTCATGTGGTCTTTGGATCTTGATGCGGCGGTGGCAGATAACGATCAAGCAGGCGTCGAGCCAACAGTAGCGTAGCGCCCCCTATAAGCATTATGGTCGGATGCGACCCGCCGAAAGTGCTGGTCCCGGCGCTTGCGAAAGCTGCGAGCATGAGAGCCATCAGCCACCGCTCATAACCCGGCAGATGTTCGGGTGCCAGATGGCGGCCAATCCATGCGGTGATCATACTGAGAATGATTGCTCCGATAGGCGGGGCGAGCACCATCATCGAAAGCTGGTAGGCAGGTGGCAGTTTGAGGGCGACTGCAGCGCCAAGCGCGCCGCCTGCGATCACTCCGCACATTCCATGTCCGAATACGGTGAGATATACATGCGGCTTGGGAGCTTCGCCCGTTAGAAAATTATAGCCGCACTCCTCGCATGTGGTGAGAGTTTTACCAGTTGAAAGCGGGTAGCCACAATGTGGACAGATTTTGTGATCGTGATGACTGGACATGTATTGTCTCCGTTGTATTGGGTGGTAAAATTCGACATATGACGACGGAATTCCTGCGAATGGTGCGGAAATCAAAGAGAGTGAGTGCTGAAGAGAATATAGTTCCTTTCCAGTGGCAGATTGGCTCGTCATGGAGGATACTTCATCTCTGCAGAGGGTGCTTCGGCCCTGTGGAGGAAAGGAGGTGCGTCTGGCGAAGGGTAGAGGGCTGGTGAATACGCGCAAGCATATGCGAAGAACAAGCTAATGATATGTGCCTAAGGAAGTGTGACAATGCGCAATTATAAGGCAGAGTACGCGCTGTTGGCTGAGCGGCTGGCAGGTAGCGGCATTGATGTGGACGCAGTGAAGACACGGCTGAAATCGCAAGCTATCGAGACGCCTTCGTGGGGCTATGCGGATGCCGGAACGCGGTTCGGAACATATCCGCAGCCGGGAGCCGCAATCACCGCAGAGGAGAAAATCGCCGATGCTGCGCAGGTGCACAAATTTACAGGGATTGCCCCCGGGGTGGCAGTGCATGTTGCATGGGATTTCCCGGACGGGTTCGATCCGGCGCTGATTGAGTATGCAAAGAGCCTCGGAGTATACATCGGGGCGATCAATCCGACCTGTTTTCAGGACCCCGGCGGCATGATGGGCACAATTTCCAACCCTGATGCGACAGTGCGACAGCGGGCGATAGACCACATGCTGGAATCGGTGGAAATCGGGCGGCAGACAAGTTCGGCCAATTTGAGCCTGTGGTTTGCAGACGGGACGAATTATCCGGGGCAGGATGACATCATCGCTCGCAGGCATCGCGTGGAAGAGAGCCTGAAGATAGTCTATGACGCGATGCCCGCAACAATGCAGATGCTCATAGAATACAAACCCTTTGAGCCTGCGTTCTATCACACGGACATTGCTGATTGGGGGATGGCGTATCTGTTTGCGAAGCGTTGCGGCGAACGGGCGAAAGTGCTTGTGGACCTCGGGCATCACCTGCAGGGGACGAATATTGAGCACATCGTGGCGGTGCTGCTTGATGAGGGCATGCTCGGCGGCTTCCATTTTAATAACGCCAAATATGCAGATGACGATCTGGTGACAGGCTCGGTCAATCCCTATCAGGATTTTCTGATTTTTGACCAACTTGTGGTCGCCGAGGCGAAATCCAAAGCTGCGGAGATCGCTTATATGATCGACCAGAGCCTGAACGTGAAGACGAAAATTCCGGGCATGATAGAGAGCTGCTGCAACATCCAGCGGACATACGCGAAAGCGCTGCTGGTGAACCGTGCGGCTCTTGCTGCAGCGCGAGCTGAATGTGACATTATCGGCGCGGAACAGGCGCTGAAGGACGCGTTCAATACAGATGTCGAGCCGTTGCTGATGACAGTGCGTGAAGAGATGGGCCTGCATCCGGAGCCGCTGGCTGCATATCTGGCAAGCGGCTACCAGCAGCGGATTGAGACGGAGCGAGGCATCCGTGAAGCTGGAGGCGGGCTTGGATAGCAGTGGGCGAGTTGGCTATATTAAGGAACCGGCCGGCATCATGCCGGCCGGTTTTTCAGTGCAGATGACGCACGTTGCGGTTGTCTCTTAGAAATGGTCGCTGGCGTAGTAACAGTGCTCCTGTTTGGGGAAGAGCGCCCGCAGAAGATTCATGTAGGGGCTGGGAATAGTCTGGCCACGCATCGCGAGCATCGGAGCGACCTGGTCGATGGTCGCCACCCCGCACAGCAGCAGGAAGAACTCGCGCTGGCCCATGTTGAGTTCGAGCTCGGCCTGTTCGTCGCATGTGCGCACAGACTGGCCGTGGACGCGGATGGCTGTATGCTGGCCGGACTGGGTGAAGCCGACAGTCATTGGCTGAGTGACCGGAAAAGCAGACCTGCTGAGGCGAGCGCAGAATGCTGGCACAAGCTTGTCCAGCAATGGCTGCAGGCGGATGACCCGCAGCATCATGCCCTCACCGATGGAATGGCTGAGGCGGGTGCCGGAGAGCACGCGGAGCTGGTCGAGGAACGGATGGCAGAAAGGCATGTGGCAGCCAATCGCTTCTTTGCCATCATTGATGGCCGCAGACATCGCAGAGTGAGCCAGTGGAATAAAAGCGGACATGTGTCCGTCTATGCAGCAGGCCTCGTGCACCCGCTCGGTGTTGCCCGTTATGTAGGCGCAGACGGCGCCATCTCGTTCTGCGACGAGCCAGGGCAGGCAACCGAGGAATTTAGAGTGGCCATCGCGCCAATACTGACCGCTGCGGACCATGGCGAGGTTGAGCGATACGCTGTATTCGTCATAGCAGCGCATGACCGCGTCGAGGTCGGTCTCTTCGTCATAGGGGCGGACAGTGTAGCTCTGATCGCCGGAGTCGGAGAGTTTTTTGGGGACCGCGACAGAGCAACTGTGCTCGGGGAAAGCCTCCCATCCGAGGCGTGCGTAGAATCCGGTAATGCCGGTGAAAAGCATGCTTATGTCAAAGCTATTCTGCTCCATGTATTCAATCTGCGCCTTGAGCAGGAGGCTGCTGTGCCCGCATCCCCGATAGGCCGGATTTGTAGAAACGCCGCCAATGCCGCCCATCTCGATGCGTGTGCCGCCGATGTAGACAGGACGATTGGCGCAGCGGATGGCAGAGACTATTTTGCCATCTTCGATGACGACTTTCGTATCTTCGGGGACAAACGAGCTATCCTGATGGTATGCCAGCTCAAAACGGTCTCTGGGTGTGCCAGCAAACACCAGGGCGAGATGGTCGATAAGTTCCTCAATTTCATCAAGCCTGAGGTCGCGTATTTCCATGGAGAAGCCTCCCGCGTATGATTCCAGTCTGAAAGACGACAAGGAATTCGCCCAATGGTGGGGAATTCCTTTGTAATACAGTATGTGCCGTCATGTGACGGCGCATTTGTTGCGTCCAAAAACAGATAGCTGCAATGTCTATCTGTTATTCTGTTACAGGTACTACGCATGACCGTGTTTGAAGAGGATACAGAGTATGGCTGATTATCGATTCACAGACATGACGCAGATCCCGGACCTTATCGAACAGGTGACAGCGCTGAACGCTGCCGCTTTCGCCGAATATGAGGGTGCACCAACCTTCGATGACGCATTCACAGAATGGTATATGCGCCGCCCGGGATGTGAGCGCAGTCTTTGCGTGGCAGCGCTTGATGGCGATGAAATGGTATCAATGGTGCTTGTGGCGATCGAGCCGCTGCAACTTGGCGGACAACTGCTGCAATGTGGAATTATCGATTCCGTGGCAACGCGCCCAGATCACCGCAAGCAGGGCCTGGCGCGGCGTCTGATGGACATGGCGCATGAGACACTGCAGGCCGCCGGAGCCGATGCGGGCGTATTGTACACCAATCCTGCAGAGCATCCATATAAATTTTACGGGCGGCTGGGATATGAGACCCGCTCCATGTGTCAGATGATGGAAGCGCCAAGGCCCGGGGCCGGTGGCGAGATGAGTCTGTGGGATGTTGACCCCAGAGAAGGGCTGGCCACCGCTGGTGTAATCAATGATTTCTATGCCCACCATGAGGGTTACAGTCCGCTGGAGCCGCAATTGTGGGAATGGCATAAGGTGGACAGGCCTGAGGGAATGGAAGCGCAGATATTTCTGGCCGATACCGGAGCTGAGCCGGCGGCAATCTGCACGTATGCGCAGATACCTCTTTTGCTTGACGGCGCGAGTGTCCCCGTAGCGGTGCTCAGCGACCTCGCGTATGATGATACGGCAGGGGATCCGGTTATGGCGCTTCAGAGCCTCATGGCGGCGGCGCCACAGGAGAAAATCGTGTGCCTGGTTGACACTGAGGACTCGCTCGCGTCGCTTTATGAGGAATGCGGATTCGCCGAAGTAGTGAGTGAAGTGAGCATGGTATTGCCGTTTTCAGATCGCGCGAAAGAAGCCATGCAGAATAAGTCGGGGCCGTGGTATCCGATGGTGGAGTCGATTGTAGGCGTGTGATGTGGCAGGTGACCTGACTGGTCACGGACGGCGAAAACGCATACAATACGTTCGGTGCCTGGCAGCACATGTTGTTGCCGTGGCGTGGCTACAATGAGATTGTAGACAATCGCGGCTGCCTGGTCGCGAAGACGGCAGGTGAGACAGCCAATTGGCAGAGGCCAGTGAGAAGATGACGCAGACTCATATTGATACGATACTGGCACGTCGCGGACTCCGTGATAACACACTGGGGCCGGCGGGCAAGACCGTTTTCTGTGACCGGCTTGAGAATGCCATTGGGATGCGCGGTACCTTCTGGTACCTGCACAGCCGGGATGACGGGTTGCCGATTCACGATCCTATTGTGTTGACAATTACGGTCAACGGTGTCCCAATCAGCACAAAACGGGCCGCAGTCTACTGGCACCCCTCACATCTGTACCGCAGGACTACAGAGCATAGCCTGTGCATTCAGGAGAACAAATTCATCACTCATGATGATGTGCTCATTGACCAGCTTGAGTTGACCAATGAGGGCGACGTGATGGTGCGCGTTGTCGTTGAGACCAGCAGTGGCGCTCTGAGTGGGAGTGCGCGTGTCGGGAAGGATGGCATTGCAGGAGGCTGGCGGACGTATGGCCAGTCGTTGCGGATGATTCTTGCGGCGCCGGCGCGCCCAGACAGCAATGCGCGCGTGCTGCGGACGGAGCTGCTTCTGCGCCCGGGTGAAAGTGCCGAAATGTTCGCGGCGGTAGCAGTCGCTGGTACGCAACAGGTAGCGCAGGAGGCACTGCGGAAGTGGGCTGATTCCGAGAATCCGCTTGGAATGCACGAGAAGCAATATCAGGGATGGTTTGATCGTAACTGCCCGAAATTTGAATGCTCCGATCCGTACGTGAATGTGATGTGGTGGTACCGGTGGTTCGTGGCGCGTCACAACTATGCCGAACCGGGCGTGGGAAAACTGCGGCACCCGGTCTTCTATGAGGGCAAACACGGTGGCTATTCGCGGGCTGTTACGGCCAGTGCGCCGCTTATTCTGAATGAGGTGCGTTGGCTTCGCGACGCGCGCTATGCACATGGGGAAATACAGAATTTTGTGAAGAATCAGCCCAAACACGGAATCTACCGGGATTTGTGGGTAGACGCAGTGCGCGGGCTTGCCCCCGGGCGCGAGGGCAATCCAGACCCGGGGTATGAGGAGTTCCTGCCTGCCGCCTTCTGGGGCGCATTGCTGGTGCATCCGAGCATATCTTTGCTTGAGGATGTCGCGGTATCGATTACGAATAATCTGGAAGGGTTGCGAAAGCTGCGCGACCAGAATGATAATCTGCTGTTGAACCCCGGCGGGCACCACATGACGCAGGAACATGCGCCATCATTCGCGCATTTTCATGACTACGCTGACTGGTATGACTACACGGAACTTGAGCGGCCAGACTATTCGGCGTTCTTCTATGGCAGCCTGTGTGCCGCCGCTGCAGCCCATCGCCACCTGGGACACGCCAAACTGGCCGAGTGGTTCGACAATATGGCTGCGCGGTGCGCCGATGCCATTTGTGAACATCTCTGGGACGATGAAGACGGTTTCTTCTATTCGATTCGTGAGGCAGACGGAGAATTTGCCCGCTGCGTTGAAGCCAATGGCATGTTCCCGTTTGCATGGAACGCAGTACCCAACGAGGCGAAATATCACCGCGCTGTAGATCACCTTCTGGATGATCGCGAGCTCTTCGCGCAGTGGCCTTTCGCGACCGCCAGTCGGCGTTGCCCGGCCTTCTCGGCGCATCCCGGCTATTGGGGTACCGAGAAGAAATCAAGCATCGCAATGTGGAATGGCCCGACATGGCCGTATACGAACAGCATTCTTGCCGAAGCGATGGCCAACCTGATACGGCATCACACGCAGGATGTGGTGACAGAGCAGATTTTGTGCGCGTTTATCGGCCGATTTGCCCGGATGATGTTTGAAGAGGAAGATGCGGGCTCACCGCTGGTGCGCGAAGTCTATGACAGCGAGACCGGAGATGGCTATGGGTGTCCGGACTATTTCCACAGCTCATTTAATGACCTTATCGTGCGTTTCATGTGCGGCATAGTGCCGCTGGATGACGATGAGCTTATCGTTGATCCCCTGTGCGTCGGCTGGACGCATTTCCGGCTGGAGAACGTGCGCTATCGAGGACATGATGTGAGCATAATCTGGGAAGGCCGGGCGCGAAAGCAGGCATACGATGACGTTGAGCCAGGCTTGACCGTAATCGTCGACGGCGAGGTCGCTGCTCATCAGCTTGAGCTGGGCCTGGTGAGTGTGCCGCTTGGCCCCAGTGATGAGGATGCAGAGGAGTCGCCCGCTGAAGAGGCTGAAACTGCAGCCGAAGACGAGTAGTCTGCCACGCACAGTGATTTGACTTTGTGCGCCCACCGCTGGGTTCAATGCGGTGGGCGTTTGCGTTCCTGATGCGTGAGTTGCATTGCTGCATACATGTGGAACGCGCCGGAGGATGAGCTCCGGCGCGTCTTATTTTGCATACGCGTCTTCTGACAACTTCAGGCAGGCTTGTATGGTTCTGAATGCGGCTCGTCATCTGGCAAAGGCACTATGTCCCAGAATTTCGTGCCGGTAAATGGTTTGCGGCGCAGATCGGGAATGGCGAGCGGGGCGCCGCCCATATCCGCCGAGCGTGCAGCAATGATACCCGGCAGACAGAACTCGATCGCCCGGTAGACATCGATGGGTACCGGTGTGCCGTCGATCAGTGCGCGCGTGAAGTGGCGTGCTGTCTGGATGTCAGTGCCGCCATGCCCTGCGCTGGTGTCGCTGCCTTTGTGGGATGGGCCGATGTCGACTTTCTGCCAGCCGTCGGCCTCTTCGTGTTCGCGTCCGAAGAAGCGGCAGAAACTCTCATAGCTGAAATATTCACATGCGCCCTCTGTGCCGAAAAGTCGATAGCGATGCTCTGATGGTCGGCGCGTATTGAGAGTGACCAGGATGCGGATGAGCGTGCCCTTGGCAGTCTCATAGAGCGCAAATTGGCCATCGGTGCGCAGGGGTGTCTGGTCCTGGCGCCATGGCCCGCTCCGGCATGTGACCGATACGACGCGGTCATCGAGGACTTCAAGCAGTGGGCCGAGGTCATGGGTGAGATATTGGATGGGCGGCTGGTCTGATCGCCAGATGGGTTTGCAGTCCGTTCTGCCTTCGGCCTTTGCCCTGGCTGGCGAGTAACGGGTGCCATCGGGAGCGCACAGGCAGTCGGGAAGGTAGTGGAGATATTCGGCTTCGGCAAGCGATATTGGACCCATGCGGTCTTCGACGACCCATTTACGCCAGTAGCGCATGTAGTCGAGGAATGCCGAATTTTCGGCAAGCATGTACGTCATGCCGGTGCGCTCGACAGCATCCCTCAGGTGCACGAGCTCTTCCTCATAGAATGCGCCCGGTACTTCGGACATGACGTGAATGCCTGCCTCCATTGCGGCAATGGCATGAGCTACCTGCTGGCGTCCGTTACTTGCAAGAATCACCGCATCGGGCTTGAGTTCGAGGAGCTCTTCAAATTGTTCGACGACTTTGCCGCCCTGTGGCTCTATGACCGCAGCTGCGCGGTCGCGCCACTGCTGATACCAGTCGCATCCGCCAACGATTTGCACTTCATCAAGTGATGCGAACGTATTGACATGCGTCCAGCCCCTTTGCAGACCGACGATGCCGACCTTCAGCTCTTTCATGTTTTGCCTCCTGATTGTTGACGCTGGGGAATGCTTCGCGATGGTATACGCAGAGACCTTTCCATAAAATAAAACGACGCCTGCGATGTGCAGGCGTCGCGGTAGCAAGGCGTTGCTTTGTGCTACAGATGGCTCCAGGTCAGAGTTTCGTCCGCATGAACGTCTGATTTCAGCTGTCTGCCTATGATATTGTTGAGCTCAATGGGGTGGATGCCGGTGCTCGGCCGCTTCAGAGTGAGCATTTCCGGCAGCAGAACCGTACCGGCTGGCATGTCCTGCGCTGCAGTGACGCTTCGCTGAGCGACTTCGCGAGTGTTGACTTCACATGCCATGATCCGCTTACTGCCATCGCCGAGGGCAATCGCCATTTCGCGACATTGACGAACCAGCTGCTTCATTTCGTCTGGTTCCACGGAGCACGCATGATCGGGTCCCGGCAGGTTGCGGTCCATTGTCATGTGCTTTTCGATTATGGTTGCTCCGATGGCTACCGCACCCACTGAGACGTGAGTGCCGAGAGTGTGATCTGAATAGCCCACTGGACGTTTGAAAAGGAATCGCAGGTTTGAAAGGACGCGCATATTTGTGTCTTCGACAGGTGCTGGATAGGCAGACACGCAATGCAGCAATGCGAGGTCTTCACAGCCGTTGCCGGTGAGGCAGGTAATGGCGTCCTCAATTTCTCCCAATGTAGACATGCCAGTTGAAAGAATTATCGGTATGCCAAAGCTGGCCACATGGTGGAGCAGGCAATAGTTTGTTATTTCGCCACTGCTGATTTTTATTGCTGGTACGCCTATTTCGCGCAGTTCATCTGCACTCTGCTCATCGAATGGCGTGGACATGAGCTGTATGCCGAGGTGCTCTGCGAGTGGCTTGAGCTTTGCCAGCTCTTCCACAGGCAGGACGAGTTTACGGAGCATCTCCTCCTGCGTCTCATCGCCGGGCGCGTTGAGCTGTTGATAGCCGGCGCGTGGAGCGGTGGCTGATACGAGCTTCGATGGGATGAAAGTCTGGAATTTGACCGCGTCGGCACCCGCGTCGGCAGCCGCGACGACGAGTTGTCGGGCGAGTTCCGGATCGCCGTTGTGATTGACCCCGCCTTCGGCGATTATGAAAACTTCTCCCGGCTGACCAATGGTTGTATTTCCGATGCGCATTTTACGCTCCCCCCAATGAAACAGTACGTCCCGGAGACACAGCGTCCATGGAATGAACGCGCGTGCATTGCCGGGAATGTCGTTGTTGCATTACGAATCACGCCAGTTGCAGCAATCTGCTTGCCAACTTTACATTCAAAGCATTATTCAGGCACGCAACCTGCAGAGGCATGGTGGGGGGATAGCATGAAAGTAGCCTTTATAGATTTTCGAAATGACTATGCGGGGGGGCAGCTTGCCCTCCTGCGACTGGTTACGCATATGACGCAGATATCACCGCTGGTGATCACGCCGCCGGGCGCACCACTTTCAGAGCATGCACGCGCAGCTGGAATCGATGTATGCGAAGTTGAGCTGGGGACGATAAAAAAGACAGTCAACCCCCTTCGGCTCGGGCGGATGGCATTTGAACGGATCCCGGCTACGGCTCGACTTTGTCGCGTTTTTCGGCAGCATGGGGTAGAGGTCGCCTGGGCGAACAATTTCTATGGGGTCATGGCTGCATGGGCAGCGGCACGCATCAGACGCGTGCCGCTTGTATGGTGGCGCCATGATTCAGGCATTCCCGAAAATGTCATATTGCGTTCGACTTTTCGCGCGTGTGATGCGGTTTTCGCGATTGCGCGGTGCTTGAGGGATGAATACTGCCGATTTGAGCCATCCATCGCTTCGCGTTGCCACATATTGCGCGCCCCAGTGGACACCGGGGCATTTCAGCCTTTGCCTGCGTCAGCCCGGGACACCATTCGGCAACGGTTCGGATATGCGCCGGAGAATGTCGTGGTGGCCTGCGTATGCCATCTTCGCAAGCCCAAAGCGGTCGATGAAATGGTGCAGATGGCAGCGTATCTGCGAGAGCAGCAGGGGGGAGTCGCGCTGAGATATCTTGTCGTCGGCGATGGCGATGAGATGACCAATCTGCGGAATCTGGCGGTTCAGCTGAATGTTGAAGACATAGTGACTTTCACCGGCATGCGCAATGACGTACCGGATCTGCTGGGTGCGTCGGACGTGTTCTATTTGCCTTCGGTGCAGGATAACACTCCGCTAAGTATTGGTGAAGCTATGGCCTGCCGGTTGCCAGTTGTGGCGACACGAACCGGAGGCATTCCCGAGATGGTCATCAATAACCGCACCGGTTATCTGGTGGAGCAGCATGACTGGAAGAAAGCAGGCGAGCACATCATGGCTCTGTCGGATGCGCGGCTTCGTGAGATGATGGGGATTTCCGGGCAGGTGCGGTTGCACACAGAAGGCTTTGCGGCCAATGAGGCAGCTGTTCGCGCTGAGGAGCTTGTCGGCAAGCTGCTGTATGAACGCAATAGGGCGCGACGGGGTGATGCAGTTGAGGCAGCGTGAGCTGATCTTCAGCGGGCCGGGCATATCACTGCAGAGCGAAGAGAATGTGGTGCCTCTCGTCGGCAGCCTCGAAGAGGCGGCATTGAGCAACGCTCCCGAACATGGGTGCATCGAAGGCAAAGTTGGCGCCATTGCCGGACGGGCTCAGGAGCTGTCGCGTGCTCTCGATGGCCTGGTGTCATGTGCCATCGGCCCCGAAGATCCGTTCTGGCGGGATTATGGCCCGGATTTCAGCACGAATGTGGCGGCTCCATGGTTGCTGAATATGGAGATTGCGGCTGAGGCGATACGTATCCACGACCCGACGGCCTTGCGAGTCATTGAGAATCCGACGCGAGCGGGATGGCTGCGCGGGCGCGAATTCGTTGGTGAGCATGTTCGCTGTGTAAAGCCCTGTGGTGTTCCCCTAGCTATTGAAGTGGCCGGTTGGCGTCGTCTTTTGCGCAATTCTCGCACACATGAGTGCGCCAACCAACTCTGGGCATTGCGCAAACACAGGCAGCTTCTCTCCGAGATTCGCGATAGCGGTCCCGAGCCTGCTGCAGCCTCAGTTGATGTGCTTTTTCTTGTTTCAGGGGCTACATATGGCGCTATCGTCGCGCAGGTCGAAAGCGAGCTTACCCGGCGCGGAGTGGGAACAGTCGGCATTATCGACTATGAAGGGTACGCTCGTCGAGCCCCGGCCCTGTCGCACCTCCACAGGAATTGCTGGCATTGGGGGAGTTTTCTGCCGAATGATGAACGTGTCGGGGCTCTGCGCACATTGAGGCGAGCTCAGAAACGTGCCGTCGCCCTTGCTCCGGCACATACGCTGGACCTTTCTCAATATGTCGCGCCAGAATATGCCCAAGGCGTCGCCAAAGGCTTGCATGAGCGTTTGCGGGTGTCGCTGATGAGTGATTGGCCACACTACTCTCTTCGGCGCTCTGCGGCTGAACTCATCGTTAATAAACTCCGGCCAAAAGTCATCGTGGCGTTTAATCCCTATCACTCGTATAAAATCGCCGCTATGGTGGATGTGGCAAACCGCGAAGATATCCCGACAATATGCCTGCAGCACGGAATTTTCGGCGGTGCTTCGCATGAGGGGCTTGCCGCGCTTCCGTATCGTCATGCCATGGTCTATGGGGAATTTGCGGCAGAGAGATTGCGTTCTCTGCTGCCGGCCAGCAGTCATGTGGCGGTAGTTGGCAATTGCCTCTACGATAGGACGAATTGCTCATTTGGAAAGCATACTCGGACAAACGGTTCACGTCCGGCCATACTGGTTGCCGAACAGGATAATGAAGGCATTACTGAGGCCGGCAGGCCATGGTGGATCGCCAGCGTCTGCGAAGCTGCGGTCAAGCTTGGCGCGGAGGTGTGGCTGAAGCTGCATCCGCAGGAGAGACGTTTTACACAGTGGGCCGAAGTCGCTGCGAGGTGGCCGAATGTGCGTGTCTTCCGGCATGGCCAGCGTCCACTGGTTGAGCTGTTGCGCGACGCCGATGTAATGGTGACGCTCTACTCCACGGTGGTGCTGGAAGCCGTGATGGTTGGCACGCCGGCCATTACTGTAAACCTCAGCGGGCAGAAAGACATCTATCCGTTCGCCGGTGAAGACGGCGCAACTGGGGTCTATCAACATGATGACATCAAAAATGCATTGCAGAATGTGCTGAATCAGACCAGCGGTGCCAGGGAGGGAGACATCAAGCGATTTCTCACTCGGCATATTGGGCCGCGTGACGGGGCGTCAACCAGGCGGATCTGCGATATCATTGAGGAATATATCTCATGCAAAAACGACAGGTGACAATTGTCACCCGTCGTTTTACCTGCTCAATTGCACGGCATTATGCTATACAGCAATGCGTACACCAGATGACATATCTGCCATGCCGTGTATCCACTGGTAAGCAGCTTCAACCATGACCACATCGAATTCTTCATCAATATCAAGCGCGCGCATGGCGGGCATTTCTACCGCGCGAATATCGGCTGCCAGCGGATGGTTGATATCGAGCGCGACCTCACGCCGTAATGCCAGTGGGCCGCCACTTGGCGTATATGCAGGCTGGAAATCCTGTCGCCGTTTCTTCTGCATTCCGCCCCCTGGCACGCATTCGATCATCTGCCCATTTCCGTCGAGCCAGTGCGCCCACTCCACAGGATGCTCCATGGCTTTCACCGAAAAAACGCGCCCTGCTCCCGTGCTCTGACATCGCTCGACAACACCATCAATATCTTCTGGAGCCATCAGCGGGCAGGTCGGTTGGAGGTTGACGAGAATGTCCACATACTCCCCGCCAAGTGCTTCCCAGGTTGTAATCGCATGGTGAAAAACCGGGGCATGGGGCGTATCGTCTCGAGCAAGCTCAGCCGGTCGCATGAACGGTACATCACAGCCATACTGCCGCGCCACTGCGGCGATCTCCGGGCAATCGGTGCTGATTATCACATGGTCGAGCGTTCGGGCCGCAAGCGCAGCTTCAACGACGTGCGCTACAGTGGGCTTCCCGGCGATTGGGCGGATGTTCTTGCCGGGCACCCCTCGCGATCCTCCACGTGCGGTTATCAGGCCAAGTGAAAACATGGAATTCTCCTCATCGTCTGACGATTTCCGTAGTGTGCCGCAGAATCTACGCTGATTGTTGTTGCGCCGGGACGGCTGCCGGCTTTTGCATAAGCCCCCTCCAGCATCGCAGCAGGAATCGTGCCACTCGCGAGATGGGCATGTTGGTCTGCCACATTGCGATCCCGAGCTGAATGGCAAGCATCGCCGCAGCGAGTATCCACCATGCGGCGGAAAGCGGCGGTAGCGGGCAGAAATATGCCGCAGCACATATGATGGCTCCGGTGCCAAGCAACCATGCAAGGCGACGCCATTCATACGGCAATGCCATCAGCTTCTGCGCCATACACAGGCCAATGGCGGTATTCAATGCAAACGTGCCAAATGTCGTATACGCGCATGCATACATGCCGAAGCGAGGCACAAGCCAGAGATTTAGCACTACATTGAGCAGGCCCGTGCCTATTTGCAGTGCGAGGGGGTAGAGGGTTTTCTCTCGATATAAAATAGCGCGGAAAAAGAACGCGTCGAAGCCCTTCAATACGAATGCCCAGACCACTATGGGCAGGAAATCCAGGCCGGCCGCATAGTCTGCCGGGAACATCAGCTTGAATGCCGCGGGAGCAAACAGGCATATCGTCACCGCGACAAGTATCAGGATGGCGCCGCTGATTGTGACGATACGTGCCCACCGCCTGGGGCCGCCGGCCTCTGCTATATCGCGATAAAATGCCGGGCCCATGACCTTGTCAATCGCGGCGCACACTGCCATAAGTAACATGCCGAATGCGTAGGTGAGCCCATAGACTGCGGTTTCGTCCAGTGGGCGGTAGTGCTGTAGCAGGAGGATATCCGAGCGGTTGATGGCAAACCATCCGAGCATGGAGATTGTAATCGGCCACGCGAAACACACTGAACGCCGCATTTCATCGCCGAGCCATGCGATTCTGATGTACGGACGCACCACAAACAGAAGCACTGCACTCACGGCCGCGCTTGCGCCAAGCATTGCGCCCGCCCAGCCCAGAAAGCCCAGATTGAGATTCTTCACCAATGCGTAAGCCAGCGCGATGAGTAGCAGAGATTGTACGACCGCAGCAATCGCGAGCGCTGCAAAGCGGGATTCCAGCCGCAGGGCAGTGTCGATGATGGTACGAAGCGCAGCTATTGCCGCAATGCCCAGTGTCCAATAGAGCGCAGCGACCGGGACTTTGGCGAAAATGTGTGGCCATAGACGAGTGCCTGCAGTCCAGGCAAGTATCCAGGCGGCGCCAATGACACCTGCCAGTAAGAGCAGAAGCGTCCCACCAAAACGCTTCCGCTGGTCCTGACCGAGCTCATAGTAATAGCGCATGTACGCCGAGCCCAGCGACAGAGACAGGACAGTAGTAAATATCGCAACGATTGCTTGCCCGGTAACGACGACACCATATTCTGCGGTTGACATGTGGTGCGTATAAAGCGGTGCGAGCAGGAAGCCGGATACGAACAGCAGGAACGCGTCCGCCGCTATCATCAACCCGCTTGCTTTGAACAATTTGGCAATCATAGCTATATGCGATGGACTGGGCTACGCGGCCTGTGCCCACAAACCGCCGAGGGCCTCCTTGAAAACGTCTGCAGTGTGATCCCATGAGAATGCTGCGGCTCTGCTGATGCCTGCGTGTGACAGCCGGCGCCTGAGCTGCTCATCTATGAGCACGCTTTGCATGGCCTGCGCAATTGCAGTGACATCATACGGATCGACGAGCAGTGCCGCTTCGCCTGCGACTTCCGGCAGTGAAGTCACCGTAGAGGTGATGACCGGGGCCCCATGCGTCATTGCCTCGATTACCGGCATTCCAAAGCCTTCAAAGAGTGAGGGGAAGACAAAAGCGGTGGCGTGCTGGTAAAGCGTGGCGAGTTCGCCATCAGTTACCGTCCCGGCGAACGTGATTCGATTTGCGCACGGGCCGCTTTCTGCGGAACTGATGATCTTATTGCCACCGCGACCGGGGTGTCCGACAATGGCCAGAGCAATATCGTCATCCACATTCTGAAGCCGTCGAAATGCGTCAATAAGCGCTGGTACGTTTTTCCCCGGTTCAATGAAGCCGACGTACAAAAAGTACCGATTCGGCTGCAGGTTGAGCGAACGCAGAATGTCCTCGCCTGCATCTGATGCCGCGATGTGTGCGTCGACCCCCGCCCCCGTAACATGTACGCGCTCCGGATCTGCCTTCAGACGTTGGCAGATGTCATCTTTGGAATACTGTGTGGCTGTGAAGATTATGCGGCTGTTTGCGACGGCTTGCCGGGCACAGTGTCTCAGATAAGCTGCCTGAAGCGAGTTGTATTTCCCCGCTTCCGGGTAAAACTGCGCCAGATCGTGTAATACTGTGGCGAGGGGTACCGGCACTGACCATGGAGGTGCACCGTGCATTGTAAGCAGCAGGTCCACTCCATATTCAGGCAGCAATGAAGGAAATCGCCACTGCTGCCATTGAGATCTGCGAATGCGGTCATGCGCTGACACTGGTGCCTCAACGATCTCTGAATCACCGGCTATCGCCTCCAGCGAATCCCGCAGTTCCGGGCAGGCGAAGAATATCAGTTCAGCTGGGAAATCTTTTGAACTGACGAGGCGCTGCAAAACATTCATCGCGTATCTGTGTATACCGCCGTAGCCTTTCATCGTCAGCAAATCAACTGCAATTCGCATATGAGGCACCTCGTGACATGCTTTTGTCTTTTGCCGCAGCATCTGAACTGCGCTGGTTGACATTTTCCGATTCTGAGAAACGATCAGCCAGGGCAACGACCATGGCCATGTATGCCCAGTTATACGACTGCTCCAGATAGTCGAGGGTGAATGCCATCAGGAGCATCCCCAGCCACCCTGTGGCGAGTGCCCACAGCCATATCTTCTTATTACGATCTCTGATATGTCGCAAGGCATGGATAATGCGTTGGGTCACTGCGCAAAGCAGCCAGCCATACATTGCGAAACCTGCGATGCCAGTTTCGGCAAGGATGCGAAGATACGTATTGTGGGCCGCTCCAAACTCAAAATGTGGGTGCGTTGGATCCATGTAGTGGTTCTTCACTGCCGCAAACTGTCCGAAGCCGACGCCCAATACTGGATTTTCGCGAAACATGCGCCAGCCGGTTTGTGCGATGGCCATTCTCATTTTTGTCGACTGCGATGCCATCGCGCGTGCCGCATCTTTTTCGCCATCCTCGCTATTTGCCTCGCGCGTGAAAGTGCCAGAAAGCCGCGCAATAGCAAATTGCGTCATGAGACGACCGTGCGGACTTGCTGCAATTGCGACCGCACCAATTGCAATGACTGCGCCGAGTCCGATTGCCACAGCCAGACGCTGGCGGAGCTTTTGCCAGACCAGTCGCCAGCCAATGATGAACAATATCGCAAGTTGCCCTGCAAGGACTGCTGCAGCCGCGCGTGACAGCGTAACGATTGTGGTTCCCAGTGTGAGTGCGGCGCATAGCAGCCACCATGCGCGGCTGGCGGTCGATTTTGCCAAAGCCGCGGCTGCAACGAAAACGGGGAAGAGGGTGAGCATATATCCGGCGAGGTAGTTGCGGTCCGAGAAAAGCCCGGCGCTATGTTGCAACTGCGGAATTGCGAAGCTCATAACCATCTGTTGGAGCTTTGCCGGATTCACCAGTGCTGCCGGCCCAATGAAAACGACTGCAGCGAGGACCGCGCCTGCTCCCAGCAAAATGAGTGCTGTACGGAAAGATCGATTGTCTTCCTGTTGAGACATATGCCAATAAATGGCGATGTAGGCCGTCGCAGCAATGACATAGGTGGTCAGATATTTCACCGAATACGCGAGTGAGGGAGCCTTAAGCATCGACAATACTGCTGCGATACCGAATGCGAGCAGAGGCGCCATCGGGGGCCAGTGCCGGCGGTTAAGTTGCGCATTTGTCATCATGCACTGAATGAGCATCAGGCCGATTGCCAGGAACACCATGGCCTTCCACGGCGACATGTACACGCCGCCGGGTATCTGATAATCAACCTGCTGCAGGAAAGTCGTCGCCGCAAGCGCGATGATTATTCCGGCCGGATATGCAATTGCTCCCCATGCCGCTATGCCAAACAGAACTGCAGCCATGCCCATAAATATCGGCCGCTTTGTGTACTGTTCCACCACTGTCTCAGCGCGTGCCCACGCATTGCCACAGGTCAGCAGGCACAGGCCAGCGATGAGCCAGCTCCGCATTGCTTGGCAAACAGTCGTCTGTCGCATGCGCAAGCTCATGCTGCCTCCTGCATCTGGGTACCCTCTTCTGGCTCGACTGTAGCGGTGCGCCCCTCAAGGTAGAAGCACACAAGTAGTGAGGCGATGATTGCCAGCATGAGACCGACTCCACCGAAGATCGTAACTGCCGAGCGCGTCTGAATTTCAGGTGCTACTGCGTGGTCCAGAACGATGAAATCAAGTGTGGTGCTGGCGTCTTCGACACGCGCTTTTTCAAGCTCTCGGTTGAAATAGGCGAGTGCTTCCTGTTTGAGAGCCATTTTCTGCTTCAAAGCTGCGTACTCGAGCATTATTGCCGGCAGTTGTTGCAGTCGGTTGTTATATGTCACTTCCAAGGTCGAGAGGATGGCTGTCTGGGCTTGTGCGGCCTGCTGTGCCATTTCGGCTTGCACGCAGTTTGAGCGCAGACTGTCAAACATCGGGTTGATGGCAGATTGACGACTGCTGAAGCGTTCAGCGGTGTCCTCTTCGCGAGCGAGCGCCTGTTCAATGTCGAGCTTCCGCTGATTGAGGGCTGAGACTTCGGGATGCGTATCCGCCTTGCCATCCACTGTGCGTGCTTGATTGAGTTGCTGCTCAATCTGCATGAGCTCTTCTTCGAGGCGCGTAACATGCGGATTACGTTCGAATGTCTCACTGGCGACGCGTTGCTGTGTCTCATTTGCCAGTCGACTTCGCAGCATGCCAGCTTGTGATGCAGCGGCTTGAGCACTGACTGTCGCACCTTCCAGCTCTGCGACAATCTGTGCATAGCGTTTCTCAAGCATTTCCCCAGTGGCCGCCGCGTCAGTAATCCCATGAAGCGCCGAGAATTTGAGCACTTCATCCTCAAGTTTTGCTAATTCCGCATTTGTTGCGTCGACGCGACCCTCCAGAAATTCGATCCGATTGCGCGCCACTGTCACTTTATTTTCTTTGAGAAATCTCGCCAGCAGATTCACGTAGGCTTCAGCAATCTGTGCGGCTTGCTGGCGTGCGGCCTGATCATTCTCCCTGGCATTACCCAGCCCAATGTGCAGCGGCCCCGATGGGGGACCGGATGAGTAGCCAGTTACTGTCACAACCTGACTCAGACGATCAACCTGAAACTCCCGCTGTTCACAGAGTTTCATGAGGGCCAGATCAATGTTGTCCGTTTTCCACAGCCGCTCAAGACCCAGACTTTTGAGGAGTTCTGTCTGGAGACTTCGCGAACCGAGAATCTGAATATAAACTGCAGAATTGGTGCTGAAGTCCGACCCTCCGCTACCAGCGGAGAAACCCAGTGCGCTGGCCATCGCCAGTGCACCCATGCCGGATCCTTGTGAACCGGTCAATGGCAGAATTCTGGCATTGGCCTGATACTGCCGTGGAGTGGCAAAGTATCCATATGCCCCGAAGAGCAGAGGCACTACGATCACAACTGGAAGCCAATAGCGCCAGCGTTTCGTTACGGCATTCAGATAATCGTGAAAACCCAGTTTCAATGCTCGCTTCTCCACTTTTCCCAGGGCGTGTAGCTCGTAGCGCATAGCTTGCAGCAAATACCTATTGCATTGCGCCCTGTGTAGTCGATCTTCTGGGGAATATCGTTTGCCGGTATTCGCTGAAGCCTTTTAACATGCCAAAACCGTATGCGACGTGCATGCACATAAAAACCCACGGCATGAGTGGCAACATCCGCCAGCCGTGT
>CAYSRY010000006.1:0-19178 GCA_964433395.1 uncultured Armatimonadia bacterium
GCCATGGAAAAATTCGGGGAATTGCGTTATGATGACGTGGTCGAAATGCCACGAGCTCACCCCCGGTGTGGTACTGTGCTGCTGTTCGGGCTGTTACCACCATTTCTTATCATCGCAGCACTTGGGGTAGACAACATACTATTGGCGGGACTCATCGCGCTGATAGGCTGGCACTTCAGATACCATACGGGCTTCTTTGTTCAGCAGTATTTTACAACGAAGCCCCCGACCGAGAAGCAACTGCAGGCCGGCATCCATGCAGGTCAGGTATTGCTCAATAAGTGGCGCAATGATCCGCACAAAAAACTTCCATGGCTCCATTCGCTCTGGGTACGCGGTCTTCCTCAGATGATAATGGGGCTTGTGCTTGCCATGACCGCCCTCGACTATGTTGGTGCCAATCTTCATCACTGGTTGGACTTCTGAAGCAAACCACCCGTGAAATCAGAGGAAACACAATGATACGCACACAGCTCACCGCCGCTCTGGCCGACGCCATCAAGGCAGCAGCCACGGCGCAGAACATCACGGATTTCGTGATGCCTGAAATCGAACTGACAGACCCCCCCAGCCCGGAGCAGGGCGATTTTTCGACGAACGTGGCACTGGTATCAGCCAAAAATGCCAAAATGGCGCCACGGAAGCTTGCTGAGCTCATCGTCGCGAACCTCGGCGAGACAGACATTCCCCTGGCACGTATTGAGATTGCCGGACCGGGCTTCATCAACATGTACATGGACACTTCGTGGCTGCGCAATGCAGTCAGCGAGGTCCTCACGCTAAAAGATGCCTATGGTCGGACAAACTCAGCCAACGGCGCCAAGTTCAACATCGAGTTTGTCAGCGCCAATCCCGTCGGCCCTATCCATATCGGCAATGCCCGTGGGGCACCATTCGGAGACTGTGTAGCATCAATGCTTGAGGCGACTGGCTATGACGTCGCTCGTGAATACTACGTCAACGACGGTCCCTACAATACGCAAGCTCTGAAATTCGGGACCTCGATCCAAGCCAGATATCTTCAGTCACTCGGCCGTGACGTCGAGATGCCTGAAGACGGCTATCAGGGCGAATATGTCGTCGAGATGGGCACCCGCCTCGCTGAAGAGCAAGGCGATACGTATGCCGACCTGCCCATAGCTACCGAGGAAAGTGCGTACATGTTTTTCCGGTTGTTTGAACCAGAAATCCTAGGCCAGGGTAAGGCCGATCTGCATGAGTTCGGCGTCAATTTCGACATCTGGTTTACCGAAAAATCTTTGTATGATGAAGGCCATATTGAGCAGGAAATTGCGCGTTTGCGCGAACGTGGCATGGCGTATGAAAAAGATGGCGCTGTGTGGCTCAAGACGCAAGATTTCGGCGATGACGAGGATCGAGTGCTTGTGCGGAGCGACGGTCGCCCGACCTACATAGCCGCCGACGCCGCATATGCTGCGAACAAATTCGCTCGCGGTTTCGACCATGTGATGTACATTCTTGGCCCCGACCACGCGGGCTACGTCCCTCGCCTCAGAGCCGTTCTCGCCGCAGGGGGCTTTGACCTCGACCGTGTCGAGATCAAGGTCTACCAGAATGTGCGCATGGTACGCGGCGGCGAGCTGGTCAAACTTGCCAAACGCAAAGGCCAGATATACTCAGTGCGCGACCTGATCGAAGAGGTGGGCAAGGACGCAGCTCGTTTCTTCTTTCTTATGCGCAGTAACGATTCGCATATGGACTTTGACCTAGACCTGGCGGTCAAGCAATCTGATGAGAACCCGGTTTATTACGTGCAGTATGCTCACGCCAGAATCTGCAGCATTGTCAGACAGGCAGAGGAACGCGAATTTAGGTTCAGCGGCATGCCAGATCTGGATCTGCTGCATGAGCCCTCGGAACTCGCGCTCATGCGCAAACTCGCCGACTATCCGCACGAACTGGCCGCATCAGCATCGGCACGTGCGACACACCGGCTCACGACGTATCTGCGTGAGTTGACACAGCTCTTCCACCAGTTCTACACAAATTGCCAGGTTCTCAATGCTGACGATATGGCAATGTCCACAGCGCGCATGGCTCTGGCCACAGCGACCAGACAAGTCATCGCAAATTGTCTTGGGATTCTGGGCATCACAGCACCAGAGAGAATGTAAACGCGCAATCGCATCTGAAACGTGAAGCATAAAACGGGCCGCCATAGTTGGCGGCCCGTTTCGTTTCAACAGCCCATAGGGCCCTCAACCGTTTCTTTACAGCACTCGCTCATATACGCCATAGAGTTCGTCGACCAGTCTGGGAATGTCGAACATCTCGACCGCGCGTCTCCGTCCGGCCTCCCCCATCTTCCTCGCTCGCTCTGGATCCGCCAGCAACTGCCCGATTGCAGCGGCAAGCTCGTCGACATTGCCGTGTTCGACCAGCAGCCCCGTATTTCCCTCAACAGTTATTTCAACCGGGCCCGCAGAGCGAGTTGCGATAGTTGGTTTGCCTGCGGCCATCGCTTCGATAAGTACCAGGCCGAACGGCTCATCGCGGGACGGCAGCACCAGCAGTTCCGCCAGCGCAAGCAATTCAGGGATGTCCTCGCGATGCCCAAGCCATCGCACCGCCTCCGCACATCGCAAATCCTCGGCCATCTGCCTGAGCTCATCAGGGTACGAGTCATTCCAGTACGCAGGCTCGCCTATAACCAGCAAGCGGGCATTCGGTTCATGCCGCAGTACCTGTGAAAAAGCATTCAGCAGCACTTTGTGGCCCTTCCACGGGGTGAGGCGGGCAATGACCACCACTACGCGATCTTCGACGCCCAGCTTCAACTCAGTCCGCAGAGCGTGACTGGGCGAAAGCGGGCGAAATTTTGCTATCGGGCGCGCCCCCAACACGATTGTTGTATCACAACGTGCAGGGGCGAGACTCTGTGAAACGGCTCCAGACATTGCCACAATATGCGGCTTCGTCATGCGGGCCACCTGGACCAGCAGATTCCTTGCTTTCCCTGGCTCGAGAATATCGCGAACGTCCCAGACGAGCGGACGCCGGGCCATACGGGCGGCAATGCCACCGAGCACATGGCATTTCAGGTCGTTCGTATGCACTATGTCGATCTGGTGCTCGATCAGTGCCTGCCTGATGTCACTGATTGGCTTGACTGACTGCACTGTCCCAGTGAAACGGGCGCCAAGCCCCCCCACAGCGTCGCGCGAATGCCCGAACACCTTTGCCCCCTCAGGGAAAATGACATGCGTCTCAACGACCTGCTCCCCGAGGTCACGCAACCACTCGGCGCGTTCGGCGTGGAAAAGCACTGGCTCAATCCGGTCGCGATCAATGTAGCGCAGGACATCCAGCAGCGCTTCTTCTGCCCCGCCACCTTTTTCATCAGCGCGCGAGATATACCCGACCCGCAACTTTCTGTCTGCCATTTCTACACCCATTCTTTGCCAGTCTGCGGCTTTGCATCAGCATGTCGACACGCCCCCGCCACCAGTTCAATGCAACGGTACACCATATTTACCATTCCACGCTAAAGCGCTCAAATCAGTTGCCGATAACGAAAGCAACTGGGTGGGTAGAAGCTATAAATGAACGAGACCTCGACGTACCCACACTTCGGTGACGGGTAATTCCTGGCCAGGCGCAGGTTCCGATTTTCGCTTCTGCCCGATTGCCGTGCCCCTGCCGGGCGCGGCTGTGCTTTGTACCTATTCATTCCGGGGAATGGAGCGAAAATGTGGCATACACCGCTATTGTCATCGACAGTGACCGTGGCTGCGCAGAGAGCATCGTCTCAATTGTAGCAGATTGTGGCTATCTCGCCCATACCGTTGGGACTGGGGGGGGCGCTCTTCGCATGTACGACACCATGAATCCGGGCTTACTGCTACTCGAACTGACGCTTCCAGATATGGACGGTCTGGACGTCTGCCGTCGCGTCAGAAAAAGCAGTATGGTTCCGATCATTGTAATCAGCGGGCGCGAAACTCTCATTGACCGCGTCTGTGCATTTGAGCTGGGGGCCGATGATTTCGTTTCCAAGCCCTTTCGCCGTTCCGAGCTGGAATGGCGCATCAAGACACTCATGCGAACCGCCTATGGCCGTGCGGCACTTATGCCAACGACAGGCCCCACTCTGAATTTCGGCGACATTGTGATCTCTCCTGCGCGTCGCGAAGTGTGCATATCTGGCAGACCTATACACCTGACACCTAAGGAATTTGATCTGCTCGCAGCGCTTGCCCAACGCCACGATCACATCATCTCTTCAGCCTGGTTACTGCTCAATATCTGGGGATACGACGATGCCATCAGGACTCGCACTCTTGACGTGCATATCAACCGTCTGCGGGCCAAACTTGAACCAGATCCGTCCGCCCCTGTGTACATTCTGAACACACCCGGAGTAGGATACACATTCTGCGGGTGCTCACACGCCTGCAGAGAAGCAGCATAGGACACCCAAATACCATTGTCTGGAGCATGCTGTGCTGCTTGACCTTGGCAGCCATCGGGGATAGAATTCATATGTATTATTCCCGAAGGGAGAAGATAGAATGTCAGCAGACACCAAAGTACTCATAATGATAGGCGACGGTATGGGCGGACGCCCCGTCGCAGAGCTTGGCGGGCGCACATGCATTGAGGCCTGCAATACGCCTGCACTTGATCGACTGGCCCGTGAAGGCGCTTGCGGCCAACTGAGTCCGATTCGCCGCGGAATTCCCGCTGGTTCGGATACAGCACATATGGCGATCCTGGGCTATAACCCATCGGAGCTATATCGAGGACGCGGCCCATTTGAAGCCAAAGGCGTTGGTCTCTCCCCCGCGGCAGGGGACATCGCATTCCGGTGCAATTTTGCGACAATCGACGCAGATGGCGCCACAATCAAAGATCGTCGCGCAGGCCGCATTAAGACCGGCACAGACCAACTTGCGCAGGCAATCAATGAGCAGATCCCGGAGATAGATGGCGTGCAGATACTCTTCAAGGCATCTGTCGAACACAGGGCAGCAATGGTCCTGCGCGGCGCAGGTCTTGACGAGCACATCTCAGAAGTTGATCCACATCACGACGGCATCGAATACTGGGCATGCAAACCTCTACCCGGCTTCGAAGACAACGAAGCCAGTGTGCGGACTGCTGACATCGTCAACAAGTTCGTCAGAGCCAGCTACCAGGTTCTCAAGGACCACCCGCTGAACAAGCAGCGCGAAGCCGACGGTTTGCTGCCGGCAAACATCACGCTGCCCCGAGGCGTCGGTACTGCTGTGCATCTGCAACCATTCAGTGAGCGCTATGGGAAATCTGGCGCCATGATCGTGGAAGTCGACCTGGTCAGAGGGCTCGGCATGTACCTGAATATGGACATCATTGACGCCGAAGGAGCTACCGGAGGCGCTGATACCGACGAGATTTCGATTGCCAAAGCAATTGTCGGCGCATTTGAGGACCACGACTTTGTACTTGCGAACATTAAGGCCCCTGATTTGGGCGGCCATGACAGCGCCCCAGAGGCGAAGATGGCCGCGATCAGCAAAGTGGACAATGCGGTCGCGTATCTGCTTGAACACCTCAATTTTGACAATACAGCCATGCTGATAACTGCCGATCATTGCACCCCAGTACCAGTTGGCGACCACTCAGGCGATCCCATCCCGACGGCTTTCTTTGGTGCCGGCGTTACTCCGGATGAAGTGCAAAGCTATGGTGAGCGCGCATGTGCAGCTGGCTCACAAGGCCACTATCTCGGCTCAGATGTCATGAATATCCTTGGCAACTATGTTGGTTGGGTGGCGAAATTCGGGGCATGAGGATAGACCGGCTTTTCGCCGCTGTCTTGCTCGTCGTCACCGCAACGCTTGCATTTGGTGACGACTTCGAGCGTGGCCCGAACCAGGAAATCCAATTCGAGAACGAACAGTCACGATCCGAGCAATTCAGACTGAAAATCAGGAACGTCGCCGGGGGCGCAATTGAAGCAAGCGCTGATGGCGGCGTTTCGTGGCGTTTGCTGGGGAAAGTTGTACATCCAGCGACCAAAGTCAATCCACAAGGTTACACTGCGAGCATGTGGGCCGCTGACAGTGCGGTTGCCGCAACTGCAGTGAACGGCATCCACATCAAAGTCGCAGCGAATCCAAAAACTGGGCGCGGCGTTATTTTCAGTCTCATCCCCAGCAGCAAGACCGTCGGTGCTGCCTCCGGTCATGCGTCATCATCGATACAGACAGACATGCCGGGCGGCACTGGCATATTCGGCGGCTACGGTCCATTTGTCAACTCGCCGGTATACCTCGCCGATGGATCAGACCTGTGCTCCCTATCTCCAGATTACGTTCCAGCCGATGGCGACACTTTGGTGATTATCCGCACCGCCCCAGAGCGCTGGCCACTGTACTGCACTTTCGAAAACAAATTCGGCGGACGCATATCAATTGAGTATGAGGGCGAGGAACCGCGTCTGATTGGTGAGGTGCTGCGCCCCGTTGTTGGCATTGGTCGCTTCGAGGGCACTCTCTACGCCGCCCCCGGCCGGTTACGTGCGAATCATTGTGGTGTAATCGACATTTCGACTTCACCCGATGGTATGATTGGCGGTTTCCAGATTGTCCCTCGCGAACATGCTGGAAGCCCTGAGGTTTCCTACATCCGGGAAAGCACTCAGTGGATGGTTGTTGGCCCTCCAGATGTGCGTGACCCGTCCTGGGAAGGTATTGCGCCACTATTCGCCGGTTATCTTCTGCCAAGCTACCGTTCGGACGACATCACCGGCGGCCATGTCGCGCACATTGTCGCGTCTGATGGTCCAAGTGAGGTATAATGATGGCCCATGGCAAAACATGCCACGCATAGCGCTGCAGCCTGGCGATGTGGAAGACAACGGCACAGAAAGTGACCTGGGGCGAGCCGGCTTGTGGCTCATTCCCACGAGTCTGAAACCCTATAGCCCTCTTCCCGGCGCTGCCAGCACAGCCCTCCGGGGAGTCACGCACATACGCATCGTTTTCCCGCGCACTATGTATTGGCCAGAGCTGCCGGCTGAATCGGGGAGTTAGTGGCAATGGCTGACGATTTCAGAGGTAAAGAGTGCGCTATACATCGGCTCTGACCGTTTTGGAATACATGCGTCACAACTATGGCCGCAGGCAGAGTATCAGTGAAATCTGTCGTGGCGTCGACTTGTCATACCAGCCGACTCATTTTCACATCAAAGAGCTTGAGGCCATTGGCGTCATTGGCACAACTAAAGCTGGCCGCGAAAGCATCTGCATGTTCGTCAATACAACGACAACTGCACTATGGCTCGGCATGCTCTGCAACAACTGGGCAGCAGAGACCAGCGGCATTGTAGGAGAACTTGCTCATCGCCTCCACCCGTACATCAGGCGCAACTACAGCGCTTTTGACTGCATCGCAGTCTTCGCCGATGAGAACCGCCTTATCGCCGTACCCAAGACTGCTAATCCACAACCTTCAGAAAGCATCATCACGCGCTGTAAAGCAATTTCGGGGGCGTTGCGAGCGGAGATATACTCCGCCGGAGAGTTTACGGATCACTTCGAAACGCCATCCGGCATACTGTGGGCCCAAAGCGCGACGGTAATCAAAGGTCACCAGGAATTCTGGCAATACGCACTGGCTGCGGGCGAGAATCTGGGGTTGGTGCTGCCGGATTCCCGCAGTTTGCCCAGCGCGACCTGACCGAATTCGGTGCATGGCAGGAGCAATCACTATGCAGGAAAATACTCGGACACGCCTGATCGACATTATCAACACCAATACTGTGATTGACAACAATGAGCGACCAACTCTGCTTGTCAGTCTGCCAGCCAACAGCCTTGACCTGGCGAAAGCAGCCATCGCAGGAGGTGCGGAGGGCCTCAAAGTCCACATCAATCTGCACCACGCCGCCGCCGATTTCGGCTTCGGTCCGTGGGAGCAGGAAGCCCCTGCCATCGAACGTATCTGCGAGATGGGCGTTCCGGTCGGGATGGTTCCAGGTACCGCAGAATGTATTTGCACCACCGCCGAATTCCACAGCATCGCCAACACGGGCATCGACTTCGTGGACGCCTACCTTGCAGACATGCCAGCATGGATGCTGGATAATGCTGAAGATGTCCACATCATGGCTGCAGTCAGCGCGAGCGATCTGCCGCCATCTGGCTTCCCCGAAGGCTTGCAGAATCTGTCACAAGTGCGCATGGTCGAGGCCTCCATTCTGCAGCACGATGATTATGGCAAACCACTGTGTGTTCGTGACCTTAAGAACTATGCATATCTTACCGATCTGATGCAACTGGTGAACGTACCGGTAATCGTACCGACACAGCGAGCGATACGCCCGGACGAAGTCGCCAGCTTGCATAAAGTTGGAGTTCGTGGCATTCTTATTGGTGCGATTGTAACTGGAAGCGATCCTGCCAGTATTGAGAAGATCACGCGCCAATTCCGCGACGCCGTGGAAGAACTGGTCTGACGACATACAAGCCAGCAGCACATGTCACAGGGAGGTCTCAGTGAGTATACGACATCGTGTACACAGGGTGCTGTATCTGCCAATCGATGACCGGCCATGCAATGTTGCGCATGTCCAGTTGCTTGCCCGGATGGTAGACTACGAGTTACTCGTCCCCCCTGCCGAGCTATTGGGGCACTACACTCGCCCGGGCAATACCGACGAGCTTGCAGCCTGGCTGAAACGTGAGATGACGAGCGGGAGTGTCGATGCCGCAATTGTCTCTGTTGACATGCTCGCATATGGCGGCCTCGTAGCATCACGTGCAACTGACGTCCGCACACAACTTGCACTCGCACGCCTTGATCTCCTCGCTGAACTCCGCGAACTTCTTCCTGACGGTACCATATACGCTTTCAGCACCATTATGCGCCTCTCCATCACTGCCACGTCTGATGAGGCCGCAGTCAACTGGCAGCTGCTACGTGAATGGGCAGAGACACTTGGCCGTATCGACGCGCTGGGAGAAGAGGAAGACCGCACAAGACTCGCGCGCCTCGAGGGACGCATCCCAATATCGCTTATTGGCAAATTCCGAGCCTGCCGTGAGAGGAATCATGAGGTCAATCGCCGCGCTATTGAAGAAACAGCGAAAGGTAACATAGATTTCCTGGTTCTCGCCCAAGAAGATGCCGCCAAATATGGCCCGCATGTCAACGAACAGAAAGTCCTGTCGCAGCTCATCGCTCGCCACGGTCTTTCAGAGCGCACCCTTATCCATCCAGGTGCAGACGAACTTGGCCAGACGCTGTTCGCCAGATTTGTGCACAAGCACATGGAAAAAGTGCCCAGCGCCTATGTCACCTATGCAAATCCTGATGATGCAACCAATATCGCGGAATTTGAGGATCGTCCATTCTCCTCAACACTCCGCGGGCAAATGCAGACAGTAGGCGTCGAACTGGCAGACAATCCGGCCAGCGCTGATTTCGTGCTCGCAATCAATCCCCCCGCTTCAGGCAAGCGTGCCGACTATGCCGACGGCGAAGCTGCGGAAACGCGCCGCGCCCAAGCACGTAGATTTTCAGATATGATCGCGAAGCAGATGGATACACGCCGCGTGGCGGTCTGTGATGTCGCATTCCCCAATGGGGCTGAAGACTGTTTTGTGAGTGAAATGCTTGACCACGCGCTGCCTCTCCGGCGTCTGCTTACATTCTCTGCCTGGAATACCGCTGCAAATTCAGTCGGCTCAGCCTTGGCGCACGCCAGCCTCCGGCTGATTGCGTTGCAGGACAAGGGAGCTTTCGACCTCGCAAACCTGCTGGTCGATCTCTCCCCAATGCGCTATCTCCAGCTGCTCGATACCCTGATCGACTCTGAGAAGGCCCATATTGAGCTTCTTTTCTGGCACATCGCCGATGACTGGCTGTATCAGACGCGCGTGCGCCCAGAGGTGACTGAGCATGTGGTCAATATGTTGCAGGCCTCTATTTTCGATCTTGCTGACAGCCATGAACGCGTGGAACACCTGGTCAGCGACCGCCTCATCCGGGCCATAGCGGACGTCTGGGCATCACACTTTTTAGGCCGCGAATCAGTCCTCATCGGTTCCCAGGATAACGTCACCAGCCTTGCCCTTGCTGAGCTAGAAGAAACGCGCGTCACTCTTCCATGGGGACGCCTGTTTGAGGTGGCGCTTTCATTCAAATTCGGCATGGAACTTGTCGACAAACAGTGATCTCGCACATGCTAAGGCGCTTTCACGTTTTTATCGGCACATACTCATCATTCTCCCGTACACAATGGTGGGTATTTGTCTTCGTCTGCCTCGTCAGCTTGATTGCCAGTGTAACAGCTGTCATGTGTTCCGGCTCGTCTTCCACGAAGCCCATTGTGGGCGTGGTCTATGGCGACTATCTCGGGGACGGTGGCGAAGCCATGGCCCCGGTTGCCAAGCGACATCTGGAGGGCGTTACCAAAGCACTCGATGCAGTGAGAATTCCATATGTGCTCACCTCGGACTCCGCACTCGAACGCGATGGTGTTCCGGATGTCAACGTGCTTGTCCTGCCATATAATCGTGCGGTCAGCGAAGTCGAACTCGGACACATTCTCCAGTTCATCCGCGAAGGCGGGCGAGCAGTCGTATGCTACCTTGGACGCAATGATCTGCTCTATGCAATCGGCGTTGATCCAATCAAACCTATGCTTGCCTCAGACCTTCAGCTGGCGGGCGCCGATATAGTGGCCAGCGCCGCGGCTAACACAGTTCTCGGCATGCCATCTCGTGTGCAGCAACCTGCAAAATATATCATGAGTTGTCGGCCACTTGACGGTGGGCGCATCGTCGCTGAATGGAGTCATGGCACTGCCCTCAGGATGCCAGCCGTCATCAGTAATGGATGCGGGACATTCATAGCCTGTGGTCTCACTGATGCCCACAGCCCCGAAGTGGGTCAACTGCTTCGCGCCATCATAGGAACTCATGCCCCCAGTGTGTGGGAGCAGTCGATCCCTTCTACCCCAGATGCCCTCGGCCCTTACCACGTCTACGCGAACCTTACGGATCTCGCGGCGTCGGTTGCAGCGAAAGCTGCAACCGGGCAGGATGTCAGTGCTGCATCGCGCAGCGTTCGCGAAGCCGTTGAACTGCTGACGCAAGCTAAGCAATTGAAAGCTCGATCTCAATATGCCGATGCCCTTGCGGCTGCGCAGAAGGCCGATGCACTCGCCCGCGAAGCCGTCTGGCAGAATTATGCGCATGTTGAGGGTGAGATGCGGGGCGTGTGGACACACTACTATGTGGACCCATCGTGGGACGCAGCAATTGCAAAGATGAAATCCGCCAACCTCAATGCAGTCTTTCCATATGTCGCCAGCGGTGGTGTAGCGTTTTATGGCAGCGCAATCCTACCTCACCACAAATCCGTCTCTGAACATGGTGATTGGTTAGCGGAGGCTTCAGAAGCATGCGCTCGGTATAATATGCCATTACATCCGCGCATCTTAGGGCTGTCGACACTATATGCATCGCCAGAGACACGCGAAAGTCTCAAACGACAGGGCCGCCTAGTCATCGACAACAATGGGCAGGCCGGAACCTGGCTTTGTCCAACCAACCCGTTGAACCGCAAACTGCTCGCTGACACAGTACGCGAGATCGCGTCCAACTATAAAGTGCGCGGCATCCAGCTCGACTACATGCGCTATCCATGGAAAAACGCCTGCTTCTGCGAAAAATGCAAAGCAGCATTCGAGAAGTCTTCTGGCACTAAAGTCGGTAAATGGCCCGAGGATGTTTATACAGGCAATCGAAGTGAAGAATTCAACGATTTTCGTCGCGCTCAGCTCACGACGCTTGTAGCCGAGTTGCGGGCTGCTGCCGTGGACATCGCCCCAGACATTGAGTTTTCAGCAGCGGTATTTATCAACTGGGAAGACCATCGCAACACTTTTGCGCAAGACTGGAAGGTCTGGGTTGACCGCGGCCTGGTCGACTTTGTCTGCCCTATGGACTACACCGCTGACGAGGCCCGCTTCCGTATGTATCTGCAATGGCAGAAAGGGTGGGTGGCCGGTCAGGTTCCGATTTTTGCCGGCATCGGCCTTAATGCAGACAAATACCGTTTCAGCAAACCCGAGCAGTTGCTGCGGCAAATCGAAATCGGCCGCGAAGAAGGGGCATCCGGCTGGGTAGTCTTCAACTACTGCAATCGATTTGAGGAGTTCCTGCCCTATCTCAGCAAGGGCATAACCGCCAAGCCAACCGAATACGTACTGCCAGAATAGGTTTCAGGCATGATTGCCTCTATACCAACAATCCCCGGCTTTCACAGGAAAACCGGGGATTTTCATTCGTTGTGATGAGGAACTCAGCCTGCGGCTTACTCGCCGCGCTGCTGCCACCGCCGTACCTGCTCCGAGAAAATCCGGTATGCACGATCAACGACCTCAAAAGGCCAATCTTCGCTCGGTTCTCGCCTTTTCTGCAGCAGGAACTCAGCAGCCGCCCTGACTGACAAATGCACTATTTCCGGCTCACCACCGCTACGCCGATATTTCAGCATGACGCCGGAACGTCCGTCAAGATAGGAGAGATAGAAGTAGCGAAATCCATCTCTCCCGGGTATATGACTATAAATTATCCGCTCCCGAACTGCATTCATGTACGCGGTTAGCCTGCCCCTCTCTCACGCCTCGCATCCTTTTTCTATACTTTCCCTTTTATATCACTGCAGCATACGCGCTAAACATATTTCACAATCTACCTACGATATCTGAGATAATTACTCGCCTCAATTATTGCGAATTCATCGCCAGCAGGCATAATGTGATCGAGCATGATGTTGATGCCCGCATTGTCGGCCGCATAGTGTGGGATCTCGACTATACTGGCATCATACCTCGCAGCTATCTCTCGAAAAGCCGGAGTGCTCGCGACAACGACAAAAGTAGTCACACCAGCCTTGCACAATTCCTCAAAAAGCTCTGGCGTCGGGTTCCAGCCTCCATACATACATCGATATACATGCCCTAATGGCGCAGCCGCGCTTCCGACGTCAATACCAGGCGCATGCCGCGCACGATCAATCAGCATCTGGCATTCCGGCCACAGACTCACAAGCTCAACGAGGTCACCTACTGTTTCAGGTCTCTCCGCTGCAATTTGCGTACGAAGCAGGTGATCCAGGCAAGCATCTGCAGGTGAGTGAATACTCATGAGCGGCATCTCCAGTGCTTCCGCAATCTGCGTCACGCGCAAATTCCAACTTGCGTCAACCCGGCTCACGACCTCCTCAACTATATGCAATGCCCGCATCTCAGGCACACCAGCCTCCACAGCAAGCGCCACCTGCGGTATGGCCGTGTCGTAACGTGAAGCCAGCCCTCCCGCGATATTGGAATTGTGGTGTGAGATTACAGCACTCACGGGCTTGCCAGACCGTTCCAATGCTGACGCGAGCAGAAGTTCGGAACCATCAATATCAATACCAATCAATACGCGGCTCAATTCCGTGTCTGGGTTGCCAGTGGCAATGCGAGTATCTCCAAATGGATTCGATAACCGCTCAGTATCAAAAAAACGTTTTTCGGTCTCACTCATGCGCGCATAACGTGCTGCAATTGCTCGAAGATGCTCCTCCACTCCCTCGCGTCCCCGTGGATCCATTTCATAGCCCACCGCAATCGCGGCCTCATACAGTTCTTTCAGTTTCATATGTGATCTCCTCACTGCTGAAACTCGTCCGGTGCCTCAAACATGACCGTAATATTTCCCGGAAGATTACCATGCATAGTCACAATGCCTAGTACAATACTCACCCCCGCTGCACAATACAGCGGCTCCAATGTCTGCTGGTAAAAGATGGGGATAAATCTTCCGTCAGCGGAGGTACTCGCGCGCAGCCTCAAAAAGCGCAATAATGTTTTCGGCCGGCACATCGGCCTGGATGTTATGTACGGGGTTAACGATATAGCCGCCCCCCTCGCCAAGAATACCGATGATGCGTCGCGTCTCTGCAGCAACATCTTCCGGGGAGCCATTCGGCAGCAGGTGCTGGGAATCAATACCGCCCCAGAAGCAGACCCTCTCACCAAACTCTGCCTTCAGATACTCAGGCTCCATGCCGACAGCAGAAGTCTGCACAGGATTGATGATATCAATGCCGTTCTCCGCAAGTGCAGGGATGAACTGAGCGATTGCTCCACAACTGTGTTGGAATACCTTCGCATCAGTACGCGCCCGAATAAAATCGATGACCTCTTTGTGGCGAGGTCTGATGTACTTGTTAAACATGTCGAGTGACATCATCGGGCCGGCCTGATGTCCAAGATCGTCAGCTACCTGCACGACCTGGACATATTTACCCACAGCCTCGATGCGGGGTTCCCAATATGAGAGGTGCTGCTCAAGCAGCTTGTCGAGCAGCTTATTCATGAATGCCTCATCGAGCATCATGTCCATCATGTAGTTCTCAAACCCTCGCAGATACCACGCGAACTCGAAGAATGAAACGGGGCCAAAAATCACGAGGGCATAGTCCGTATTCTCGTACAGATCGCGAGCACGCTCTGCGAGCACATCCACGCCCGCGTCCGATGGCTCAGGCCAGTCGTAGTGGTCCAGGTCTTCGGCAGTCAGACCTGCAAGTGGGTGGTTGACCATATCATAATACAGTGGAAGCGCCTTCGGCATGCGCCACTCCAGGCCATATGCGTCAATGTAGCCAAAACTATCTGCTGTCTCAGTTTTGATGACGTCATGTCCCGCGCGAGAACCGTCGGAAACGTAACGCGTGTCGACTCCAAGTGAGCTAAGCACGGCTTCCGACGGCTCTGCAAGCTGCTGCTTGAAATCTGAAATCACGGTGGGCTCATCAATGCCAAGAGCCGCTTTCAGGTTATTGTACGCGTCGCGATGAATACCGGTCACAACGCCTCCAAGGTCAATTGGGGGGCGGTCGGGCTGTTCGTGCCTGAGGGCGGTCATCATGCGTTCACGTGAAGTCATATAGTCCCTCACACATTCATGCAAAATGGTGCGTCGGTAATCACCGATTGAAGGAAATAACGTCTGCATACACCGAACAAAAGAACTGTCAGCGACTGCGATACCACGCTTCAAAGAATTCCCTGCCGCGCGCATAGGAACTTTCCAGCCACTCGGCATTGGAAGCAAACCAGCGGACTGTCTCGCGCATTCCGGCCTCCCATTCGACTTCAGGTTTCCAGCCTAATGCGGCGATTTTCTCGCCCTGCATCGAATAGCGAATGTCATGGCCAGGGCGATCGTCGACATGCTCAATGAGGTCCTCGGACGCCCCAAGCTCATCGAGAATCAAGCGGACCGTCTGCATGTTGGGACGCTCATTGTGCGCGGGAATGTTGTATGCTTCGCCCGGCTGCCCGTCTTCAATCACGGTGAGCATGGCACGGCAGTGGTCATCCACATGGAGCCAATCTCGCACCTGCAAACCGTTGCCATAGACAGGAAGTCTTTCGCCTCGAAGCACCTTGTGCACAAACAGGGGAACGAGTTTCTCCGGGTACTGATAGGGGCCATAGTTGTTTGCCGGCCTCGTGATCAGCACCGGCAATCCATACGTAATCCAATAGGCGCGCGCCAGGCGATCAGCTCCGGCTTTTGATGCTGAATATGGATTGCGAGCCAGCAAAGGGGCTTCTTCGTCAAATGAAACACCATTGACAGCAGCACCGTATACCTCATCTGTGGAAACATGCAGGAAGCGCTCAACGCCAGCGTCGCGCGCTGCCTCAAGCATCTGGAAAGTGCCTTCGAAATTGGCGTGTACCGCATCGAATGCCCCGTGGATGCTGCGATCCACGTGAGATTCGGCTGCGAGGTGCAAAATGACATCACACCCATCTGCTGCAGTACGCGCGGCTTCAGGATCGCAGATGTCGCCCTGCACGAATTCTACGCGTGGATCGGTGGCCACATTGCCAAGATTTTTGACACTTCCTGCATACGTAAGCTTATCAAGGATGCGAATCTCCACATCGGGGCGATTTGCTCGCATGAAACGGACGAGGTTTGAACCGATGAATCCGCAACCGCCAGTGATGAGGTAGCGCATGGTAAAATCTCCGAGTAGTGGAGGTAGTGTACAATCCTGCTATGCCACAAAAAAATAGCTGTGGTGCGGGCCAGCTCTGGCCCGCACCACAGGAGCTTCAGAGTGAACGCCCGATGAGCTTGAGGAAATTCGTGCAGGAGATTTTTTCGCGATCTTCGTCAGTCATTTTCGCAGCTCTGAATTTGCCCACGCCGGCGCTGATGCTCATATCGCAGCCAAAATAGAGACGATCGGCCCCCATATATCGAATGGCCATCTCAATCATGCCCTCATCAACAACGCTGCCAGACGTATCGGCACCAAGGTTAGCCGATGCGCCGCGCAAAGTCTTGATTTGCCATTCCCAGTCACCACCGCCGCCAATATGAGCGCAGATGAGCTTGGCTTCGGGGTATGCCTGTGCCGCAGCAGCAAGATGTCCAGCATTGGAGATGAACTCCTGCCCAGCGACCGGCTTGGGGCTGTAACCAGCGTGTTCGAGGATGGGCACATCAAGCTCGATGCATTTTTCGATTATCGGTCGCACGACCGGGCTGTCGATCGTATATTCGTTGTAGAGCTTCACACCAAGGCAGTCCTCGTCAGCATTCAGACAATACTCTATTTCCTCCAGCGCCTCTTTCTGATAGCCGGAATTCACGTAGGCCATGCCCCAGAGGCGACCGCGGAATTCTTTCAGAGTAGCAAGCATCCTGCGATTACACGCACGGAAACCGTCAGGCGTTGCAGGGCGCACAGTCCAGACATCAGAGACAACAGCTATGTCTATGCCAACAGCATCATACGCATCGATGAACTGCCTGTCGCGAGCGAAAGGTTCCGAGCCATTCTGAGGCCCGAAACAGTGTTCATGTACGGAAATGAGCATTGTGATGCCCCCATATTACATTTGTGGGTGCGAGAGAACGCGCACAAATTATGTATGACCGCCGCCGGACCTGTGGGGATCAGCGGCGGTCACAGTATCTGCGTCACACTATCTAAAGGCCGAGAAGTCTGGCAAGATTACCGCCGAAAATCATCTGTTTGTTCTCTTCGGATGTGTTGATGTGCTCCATTTTCAGGAACGATGGGCCGGGGTATTTCATCGGCATTCCGGTGCCAAAGACAACGCGGCCAGCACCGATTGTATTAATGAGCGTCTCCATCTCGCTGCCAATGAACACGGAGCTGCGTGAGATCTCGACATAGGAGTTGGCAGGCAATGTAGCTGCCTCACTCACAAAACGTGACCCAGCAAAGCCAAGCCCGTTGAGTATAAGGAAGTCAGCTCCAGGATGATTAGCGCAGAGTTGTGCAATGTTGTTGAGCGCAAGATCCGGCGCGTCAACCATCTGGTGGCTCTGGCGGTAATCGACCTGACGCTGGATCAGCGTAACAAGCATGCCGCGCTCTTCGCACGCCTCGCACAGCTCATGTGCACATGCATCGAGAACGCCGTAGCTATGATACTGAGGATACATGCGCACGCCCTTGATGCCCATTTCGCCGATGCACCAGTCGAGGTCATATTTCCAATCGGCGTAGGCAGGATTGATAACCGCAAAGGGGATGAACCGGTCGCGATAGTCTGCAATCTCCGCCATCAAGTCCTCATTGCCTGGCTGACTGTTACGATACATTATGGCCGACAGTGACCCTACACAGGCTTTGTCGATGTTGTTTTCGTCCAAGAGCGCCACGAGTTCCGGCGCGGTGTTATTGCGGATTTTGCGAGCAAACCAATGTCCCAGATATGTGTTGGCATCAATAATCATCATCTACGCCTCCCGTCCTATAAGTCTGAGGAAGTTCTTGTATGCGATCTTCTCACGATCTTCGTCCGACATCTTCGCCGACATAAATTTCCCGACTCCGGCTGTGACACTCATATCGGTGGCAAAGTATAACCGGTCAGCGCCCACCATTTTTATGGAGTACTCGAGTTGCCCCTCATCGGTGACGCTGCCGGAAGTATCGGCGCCAAGATTGGCTGGGGCATCATGCAGCTGCTTGATGGTCCATTCCCAATCGCCGCCACCGCCAATGTGCCCGCAAATGAGCTTGGCCTCCGGATATTCACGGGCAGCTGCAGCCATGTGCCCAGCGTCCGAGATAAATGGCTGGGCGGCGGTATTCACATGAGAATGACCGCAGTGCTCGAGAATCGGAACATCAAGCTCGATACATTTCTCGATGACTGGTCGGACAACGGGGTCATTGAAGAAGTATTCATTGTAAAGTTTGACGCCAATGCAGTTTTCATCAGCGTTGAGGCAGCGCTCAATTTCGTCGAGGGCCTCTCTCGTGTAGCCAGAGTTAACGTACACATATCCCCACAGCCTGCCCCGAAACTCTTTGAGAGCGGCCAGCATGTCTTCATTGCACTTTCTGAATCCCTCAGCCGTGGCTGGTCTGGGGGTACTCAAGTTCGATACAACAGCCACGTCGATGCCGACTGCATCCATCGCCTTGATGAACAGCCGATCAGCTCCCCAGCTGTCCGCGTCACCAGCCTTGCCTCGTACGTGCGCGTGTGCGTCGATTAGCATTCTGAACCTCCGGGCATATTTGCCCACCGTAAGAGTGGTGCTTCATCGCTGCTTGCTCTGGCTAACGTCTCAGAAACCACCGTCAACAGGAGGACTGACGATGCTCAGTTCATCATCACATTCCAGATCGATCAAAGTGACTGCACGCCCATCAACCAGCAGGCGGCCTTCAGCAAACCATTGAATGGCCTGCGGGTAGATTCGATGCTCCTGCTTGAGTATGCGATCGGCTACCTCCTGTCCAGTTTCCCCGGCATGGACGGGAACCGCGGCCTGGATGATAATCGGTCCGGTATCGAACTCCTCATCTGCAAAATGCACCGTAGCCCCGGTGATTTTCACCCCATAGTCGGCGGCGTGCCATTGGACATGGACTCCGGGAAATGCCGGCAGGAGTGCGGGGTGAATATTCATGATGCGATGCCTGTATGTTCCGAGGAGCTCCGGGCCAACTATTCGCATATAGCCAGCCATAACAATCAGGTCGACATCGCGAGCCTGAAATATCGACACAAGCTGACGATCGGCGTCCTCCCAACCGGGCGTCCCAGTCTGTGGGACGCTGACCACAACCGTCTCGATATTATGCCTGCAGGCGCGCTCAAG
>CAYSRY010000006.1:19213-29621 GCA_964433395.1 uncultured Armatimonadia bacterium
AACGACCACAACATCACCCGAGATTTTGCCAGCCTCACATGCATCTATGATTGCCTGAAGGTTACTCCCTCCGCCAGATGCCATCGCACCTATCCGTATCCGACCAGCCATTTCTGCATACTCCCAATCATGTGACGTAGAAGAACACTACAGTTATACACCGACCGGCTGAATAGTTCAATTCGCCTCCCAAATACACGTATGCGAAATGTATAGTTTGCCAAAAGCAGCCGTTTCGCCTCCACATTCAACACAATAATCAGCAGGTATTGCCAGTAAAGCCGTGAAATGTCATACTGAGAGCATGAGTACAACCGTAGTGGACATTGATTAAGGTGTGGGCCACCATAAACCGGAGGTAAATACCATGATTCAGCGCAGGCAACACGGTATAGTCGGTACCATATTGCTTTTGGCTGCAGTGGCCATTTTGATTAGCGGCACCAACACCCCTGCTACTGCAGAGGAGGACAAACTGTCCGAGCTACTGCAAGAGACGGATCTTAAATACAGGGAAATCGATGATTACAGTTACGTAGTGCCTTTCGAGACCGAGCAGAATGGCACAATTGACGTCTTCGTAACCTACAACAATGAGAAGAAAAATTTTGTACTAATTTTCACAACACTTCTGGATTACGAAGATGGTCACGAATTCACCCCCGACGTAATGGCACGCGCATTAGTGATCAACAACGATTATCCGGCTATCAAACTCTGCATAGACATTGAGAATGGTGATATTGACTGCCAATCAGAGATTTATGTCCGCACCCTTGACGCTAAGTCACTTGATATGCACATCAACTTTGTGGCTGGTGTGGCAGATGCGGTTGGCGCCGAACTCACGGCAATGGAAGAAGGCGAAGCAGAAGGGTAATCCGACGTTCGGGAGACAATCTATCTGTCAAATCAAAAAGCCCCGACCATATTGGCCGGAGCTTTTCATTGTGCTGGTTAATGCCCCTTTGTGTGGCAAACCGTTAACCACAGTCAAGTGAGCAAGCAGAATATAAACATTGAGAACAAATATACAGAGGAGGAAAACTGGTCGGGGCGGCCGGATTCGAACCGGCGGCCTTACGGACCCGAACCGTACGCGCTACCAAGCTGCGCCACGCCCCGACGCCGGAAATTATAGCACAGGCCATATTGCTGGTCAATGGCTTGCCGCTGACATTTTCCGCAGTCCTCCAGCGCGTCTGGTGCAGTCAGCCGCTCACTGTCTGCTTGCTTGACCCTCTGGTGGTCGCGTGGTATTCTTGCGCTATTGTGCTTACGTGTTTTGAACAGTTCACGAAAGGTTTCGGGCCGCGCTTGCCGGCATTTTCCGCGCGGCTTGAGACACGGTGGTTCAATGCATTGTCCAACAAAGAGCAATTTAGAGAAATGGCCCAACCACGTCACAACCATGGGTGCAGCAGGCCAATTTACCGTAAACAGATGGCCAGAGCGACCTGCAATAACATTTGAAGACACCACCCTCACATACGCCGAGCTCGGCAATGCCATCTCCCAGCTTGCTGGTGGACTTAGAGATATAGGTGTTCGAGAGGGAGACCGGGTTGCTCTGATGATGATCAACTCACCAGAGTTCATCCTGACGTACATGGCATCCGTCTACATGGGGGCAACTATTGTCCCAGTTCCCTCGCTTCTCGGTCCAGAGGAAGCCGCCTACATCCTTAAAGACTCCGGTGCTCATTTTTTCGCGGTTGGCCAGCGATTGTCGGAAGTCGGACGGGCAGCGTCTGAGCTTGCAGGAACCGTGCGAGATCTGATTGTCTGTAGCGACGAGCCCGGTCCTGGCGCCGTCACCTACTCCGAATTATTCGATCGCGGTAAACCGATTACCGATCCGGTTATGGTGGATCCCGCCACTGCAGCTGAAATTGTCTATATCTCCGGAACGACAGGGCGCCCCAAAGGCGCTCTCTTGACACACCGGAATCTCATGGCAAACGCATCGCAATGTCGCAATGCCATTGGTGTGGACCATGAGGATATTTTTGTTACAGTTCTGCCCTTTTTCCACTCATTTGGCGCCACTGTTTCGATGCTCCTGCCGCTTTTCGCAGGTTCGCATAACGTTGTTTTTCCAAAGTTTTCAGCGCTCCACGCACTAAGGGCCATCGAAACCCACCGAGCAACGGTCGTCGCTGGTGTACCAACCATGTTCGCACTGATGCTGAACCTGAAAAAAGCGCCTGAGTACGATCTGAGTTCACTGCGTTTTGCTATAAGCGGCGGAGCCGCATTACCTGATGAGGTCTGTATCGGTTTCCAGCAAGTTCACGGAGTACCATTGCTGGAAGGCTACGGCCCAACTGAAGCCTCGCCCGTGGTCACTGTAAACCCGTTGGGAGGCCGCCGCAAAGTAGGGAGCGCCGGACTTCCTCTGCCAGGCGTCGAGGTAATGATTGCCGATGAACAGATGAATCAGCTTCCGGCTGGCGAGGTCGGCGAAATCTGTGTGCGTGGTGCCAATATCATGGTAGGGTATCACAATGACGCACGTCAGACTTCAGAGACTATCGTAGATGGCTGGCTGCGGACAGGCGATCTTGGGCGGCTGGACGATGACAACTACCTCTACATTGTCGACCGCAAAAAAGACCTCATAATTGTCGGAGGCATAAACGTCTATCCACGCGAAGTTGAAGACTGCATAGCGCGCATTCCAGAAGTTGCTGAAGTTGCTGTGGTCGGCACTCACAGCGAGCTGCGGGGTGAAGTCGTGACAGCCTACATCGTCCTGCAAGAGGATGCGGTGCTAGATGCCCAGACGATAATCACCCACTGTCGACAACATTTGGCTCCATATAAAGTACCCAAACAGATAAAATTCGCAGATACACTGGTGAAATCGGCGATTGGGAAGGTGCTTAAGCACCAGCTGAAAAACAACGCAAGCGCCCGTTAGTCAGATCCAGGAAATGAGAAATATGAGGAAAATCAATGTCAAAGGCGCTGTCATTCTGGCCTTTTTCGTCTTGTGCATATACGCGCACGCGGCACCTATAGTAGGGGATGCCAACATACGCACAAAGGTGTTGCCGAATGGCCTTCGCATCATAGTCAAAGAAGAGCGGACGTGGCCTATTGTAGCGATGGGAATGTATGTCCGTGGAGGTAGTGGATATGAGGCCCCCAACCAAGTTGGGGCAGCTCATTTGGTGGAGCATCTGCTGTTTGAGACCCCAGGTACAGACGCACGGCCGAGAATTGCGGAATACATTGAGAGTATTGGCGGTAACATTTCGGCATTTACAAGCCGCGACAGTACGAACGTTGATATCACAATCACAAGCACATATATTGAGACAGCCCTCGACACGCTCATCACTACTGTGTTCGATGCAGAATTCAGTGATGACAGCATTCTGCACGAGCAAAGTGTTGTGACGCAGGAGATTGCCCAGCGTGAAGCACGCGGCACGCTTGAAATGGATCAGCTCCTATGGGAGCTGTCATTCGGCACACATCCATACGGACGACCTATAGGCGGTACGGCAGACGACATCGCAAAGCTCAGCATAGAGCAGATTAAGGCGTACTATGATATGTTCTACGTACCAAATAACGTGTCACTCGTGCTCGTCGGACGCGTGGACGCAGATTGGTTATTCGATCGAGTCGAAACATTGACTTCTGGATATAAGGCTGCACCACTTGCCTTTTCGCCCCCGGTACTGGCTCCGCCTCAAACTGAAATCAGCAAGGACATCAGACAGCGCGACAGTCAGACAACCGTACTGTCATTTGCATGGCGCGCTGCAGCTATCAATGATAAGACAGCGGTCTGCGCCACCGACTTGCTCTACACAATCTTGGGCCACGGCGCATCCGGGCGTCTGAATCGGAGACTTGTTGACGAGGACGGCTATGCGCTGGCAGTCGATCTGAATTACCTCACTCAACGCTGGCCAGGACTATTCGTGATCACAGCGGCGGTGCGCGATCAGAATGAATTGGCGTTGCGCAAAGCCATCATTGAGGAAGTTCAACGACTGGTGGACGAGAAAGTATCTGATGCAGAACTGGATCGTGCCAAGCTGCAGATCCGGACCGAATATGCTTTTGCCAATGAAAGCTACTCGGGCCAGGTTATGAGCCTCGGATTCTATGAAGCAATCGACGACTACAAATTCGCAGTTGAGTATGCAGATCGGGTTAACGCTATCACGCCCGAAGACATCCAGGCTGCAGCACGCGATATTTTCCGTCCTGACAGCTACAGCCTGGTTATCCTTCGCCGCCTCCAAGACGCGCCTCCCGCTCAGGAAGTGAGGCATACATGTCCCGTCGCCTCCTAATTGCAGTTCTCGCCTCATGTATCATACTGCTGCCAATAACAACAGCCATGGCAGACAACCAGACAGCCACAACGAAGACTCTGGCCAACGGCGCAAAGGTTACTCTCATACATGACGCGGTCTCCGACCTCGCGGCATTCCACCTGGCTATTCCTGTCAGCCCAGCTGACACACCCGCGACCAAAGCAGGCATACGCGACGTCCTGCAACAACTTATTCTTGACCGTCTGAGTGACGCTATCGGTGAGAAGGGCGAACTCAGCGCACTCGGCCATGTTCTACCCTCTGGTGCAATAACAGATGTAACGGCAGAGATGGAATATGTTGAGGTGCGAGTCTCAGTTCCTTCTGATTTATTGCAGGATGTGCTCACTTTTGTCTGCGCTGAAGTGTTTGCAGATCGCCAGTACACCCCTGAACAGATAGCGGCTGCAAAAGAGAGCGTCATCGGTGCCTACGAGCAGAACATGGCTGCGGTCGCCGAACGGACGTACCGTCTGTTCACAAAGGCACTCTATGGCAAGGGGCCGCTTACGCGGGATACGGCAACCATACTGGCGGGCGTCGGCGCAGTCTCTGCCGACGACATCGCAGCATGCCGCAAGTCATTCTACATCCCCTCCAGAGCCTGTATAACTATTGTTTCACCTGCTTCCCAGGATCAGATGCTGATGGTCGCAGAGAAGGCTCTGGGGAACTACGGGGCGCATTCCCAACCTGAGGTGAATGCTTTCCACATACCGTCCTTACAAGATGCGGACATTCAGGTGGCCAGTGACAATACTCTCGGGCAAGCATCACTGATGATAGGCGTACCGCTTCCATCTTACGGTACCCGCGAATTTATAGCTGGCCAAGTGGCGTTCATGCTTCTCGGAGGCATTCATGGCAGGCTGACCACTGATGAGATGCTGCAACGCGGTTTCGGTCTGATGCTCCCGCGCAGCGTATACGAGCAGCAGCCACCATTCGAAGTCATTGCTCCCCGACCGATGAGTGTCCCGTTTATCGCTGTTCATATAATTGCCAATCCGGCGTACATTGAGGACGCACGAACCGCTGTTCTTGGCCACTTCGCGGCGTTGCAGCATGGCGAATTCAGCGAGGCCGAACTTAACGAAGCCAAGTCACAACTGGCCAACCGATACGCACAGGCCTATAACACCTACATAGCGAGAGCCCAACTCACTAACCTGAGCGTGATGTACGGCGGCGACCTGAACACGAGCATGGAGTTCGAACAGACGATCTCAGCGATTACGCTGAAGGATGTGACGAATGTGGCACGCGATAGTTTCGGCCACCATGCCATTGGCCTGCAGATGCCGGGCATATAGCGCACACTCTGCCATATATCCATATCCAGAGAGATTGGTGATGAACATGGCTCACATCGAAGGCGTCAGCATTAAGCCGTTAATCCGCCATGTTGACGACCGCGGCTTTCTCATGGAAGTGCTGCGCAATGATGAGGAGCTTTACGCTGGCTTTGGCCAAGCCTATATTGGGGCGTGTTTCGCCGGAGTAGTGAAAGCGTGGCATGCGCACGAGAAGCAGACTGACCATTTCTGCGTCATACGAGGCAATGCGAAGATAGGCATGTATGACGATCGCCCGGACAGCCCCACGCGTGGCGAGACGATGAGCGTTGTTGCTGGCGAACTGAACCCGGTGATGGTGCGGATACCCCCCCGAGTGTGGCACGGCTTCAAGCCAGTCGACGGTCAAACAGCATGGGTATTAAACATCCCGAGTGAGCCCTATAATCCAGAGCATCCCGATGAACTGCGGCGTGACCCGTTTGATCCCGACATACCGTTTCACTGGGAAACTCAGAGCGGGTAACTTCCTCGCAGACTGCTCGCACTGCCCTCACCCCAGAGCGTTGAGGAGCCAATTTTTCTGCGAGGTTATATGTCGGGATGCTTTACCTCAACCCGGTAACTTGCCCCTTGGAGACGCACCAGCAGGTAGTGATAGAAACCGCCTTCCGTGCTGTCGGCGTACAATGGTGCGCCACCCCCGCCAGTTATGAAATAGTCTATGCCATCGCGCCGCTGGTAGTTGTAGAGGTGTTCATGTCCTTGGAAAACAGCCGTTACCTGGTATTGCACGAATAGCTCATGCAGGCGATCGCGCGCGGGCACATCCACGTCAAGTGATGAGCCAATGTGGACGCCAACCGGGAACAACGGCTGATGCACAACCACAAAAATGAATGGAGATCCATTGTTGGCGCTCAGGTCCTCCCTCAGCCACTTCAGCTGCTCGCCCTTAATGCACCCCGCCTGCCCTGGGATTTCACTGTCGAGGATAATAAAATGCGCATTTCCGCGATTGATGGAGTAATATCGGCCCCCGAAATACTCCTCAAAGATCCGCGCATTCGCCACTGAATCACTGATATCATGGTTGCCAGTAGCCATCGCAACCGGAATCTTCCCATACGTGTTCAGAGGCTGAATCGACCAGAAGAAACGCTCAAACTGGGCGCGAACGAGCTCCGGCTCACCGCTCCCATCGATGTAATCCCCCGTCCCCAGCACCAATTCCGGACGATGAAACAGCATATCCTGAATGAGGGCGCGCGTAATTGAGAGCCTCTTTATCTCGCCTGCAGGGCGTGTGTCACCGAAAACAGTGAACACAAATGGCTTATCTTCCTGTGCTTGGCCCTCAATGGCACAACACATGGTCAGCACAACAGCCAACCAGAGGGCATTGGAGAGCGTCAGTCGCAGGTATCCGGTCATCTATGCCCGCCTCCAATCAGTCACGCGAAACCACTGTTTTCAGAGAAGTCGCGTCAATTCATCCTGGTCGTAGCGCGGCACCTGGCGCAGAACACCATTTTGCATCAATTGGACGCCGTCTTCCTCGGGCACCGCTTCACCGATGATCGCGCCGCCAATCCCGGCGGCATCAAGTGCCTGCACGATGGCTTGTGCATCCTGGCTGGCGCACCCGACAAGCAGACTGCCTGATGCAATGAGGCCCAACGGATCCAGACCGAAGACTTCGCACATCCGCACCCCTTCAGGAAGAAGCGGCATCGCGCTATCATTGATGCGCAACCCAACTCCGCCAGCCTCAGCAAGCTCCCAGAGACCAGTTGCAATGCCGCCCTCAGTGGGATCATGCATGCAATGCACATCCCCTGCGGCGAGCGCGACTCGTGCATCAGCCACGACAGAGATACCTGGCTCAAAAAGCAAATTCGCACAGGTTTCCAGTTGCTTGTCGGTGAAGCTGTGCTGCTCGCGCAGGTTGTCTGCCATCTCGCGCGCGATCAATGCAGTGCCTTCCAATGGAGCTTGCTTCGTGACAATGATGCTGTCCCCTACCTGCAGGTTTTCTGCGCGCAGCAGCCTGTCCTTGTGCACTTCACCAAGCATCTGACCGACAACTATTGGGCGGTCCAGCTTCCAGGTAATCTCAGTATGTCCACCGACCAAAGTCACACCGAGCGTTGCGCATGCATCAACCACTTGCTGCATGATCTCGCCAGCCATCCGTTCAGTAGCTGCGTTGTCGGGCAGCAAAGTGGTAACCAGAAACCATCGGGGCGTTCCACCGCAGGTTGCTATATCGTTGGCGTTCACATTGACCACATAATAGCCGATTGCATCAGTTGCAAATGTCACGGGGTCGGTTTTCACAATCAGGTAGTTTTCGCCCCCATTGTCAATTACTGCCACATCTCGTCCGATTCCCGGGCCGATAATAACATTGCTGTCCGTGCACGGAATCGAACCGATCAGGCGTTGGAGCGCATCGCTATCAAGTTTGCCAACAGGGAGCAATCGTTCATTCATCCTGCTTCCCCCTCACGATTGCCTCGACGGCGGATGGCACGTCGGGAAAGACCATGTCAGCTCCAACCTCTTCAAACCTCTCACGAGTTGTCTTCTGCGTCAATACGCCAAACGCCAGTGCCCCAGTACCATAGGTCCCCTCAATATCAGAGTGATGATCTCCGATCATCACTGCGTGCTCAGGCCTGACACCAAGTGCAGCCACAGCCTCGCGGAAGTGCGCAGGATCTGGCTTGACCCGTTGAACGTCATCACGGGTCGAGAGTACATCGTGATATAGATGATGGCGCGCAGTGACAGATGCCACGCCAGCGCGGCAGTTGCGCGTGACGATGCCCACCTTATAGCCGCGCTTATGGAGCTCCTGCAATGCCTCAACGACACCGGGGAACGGCTCTGCCGAAGCGCACGTTTCCAGCTCCACCTGCTCCAGCACTGCTGCGGCCTCTGCTCCGAACTGCACTGCTGACGGGCTATCGTCACCAAGTTTGGCTTTACCGTCTGCAATTACTTCGAGGATATACTTTCCCTCATCCATGCCCTCTTCCCAAACTCCCCATTTTCGGCATAGCTCAAGTATGAGGCGTCGCATTTTCGCAAAATCAATCCGCGTCTCCGCGAGTGTTCCGTCGAAATCAAAGACTACCGCTTCTATAGTGCTGAGGTCTACGCGAGTTTCCATATGGTTACACCTCTTCACATTACTTGATGAAGCGCTTCAAAATTGCACAACGGGCGGCAATATGTGAGATATTGCCGCCCGTACCTATCATATCCTGCTTGCGACAGCCGACCGCTCACTTCAGTGAGCCGCGAGCCTCTTGTATGATCCGCTGCTGGGCCTGCTGAGTCTCACGGTACTTGCCAAGATCACCCTGCGAAAGGTATTTCTCAGCCTCAAGATCCAGTGACATGGCCCGGTCCAGCAGGGCGCGAACCGCCGCGATATCAACTGACGTCGAGACGCCAGCTATAGTCGCTGCTTCCCCTCTTGGTTTCGCACTGGCGTCTGAGCGGTGAGCAACTTGGCCCCCAGCCCCCAGCAGCTTGTCGAGAGCACCATCAAGTGTCGGCGCAAATGCAAGCTTGTTACCAAACATCAGCACGACAAGCTTCAGCTCTGGAATAGGACTGTCCGACGACTCCAAGTAGATTGGCTCAACATAGAGCAGCGAAGCCGCAACTGGTATTGCGAGCGTATTGCCGCGGATGACCCGTGAACCTGCCTGGCTCCAGAGCGTCATCAACTCTGACAGCCCCGCGTCCTGATCAACGCGGGCCTCAAACTGCATGGGCCCTGACACGGACTTGTCCTTCGGGAAACGGAACGCCACGAGTTCACCGTAATCATCGACGTCACAGCGTGCCGCCATCCAGGCAACCATGTTCTTGCGCTCAAATTTGGCCAGAACATACGGAAGCATGAGCAGGAACTCTTCCTTCTCCTGCCCCGGCATCTTCATGAACTGATAGTAGGACTCAACTTCACGATAGCCATCTGAGTAGACTTCTGGCGGAATAGCCCATTCGTCTTCTGCCTGGTAGAATGTCTGCGGATCCTTCATGTGGTACTTCGCGTAGATTCCCGCCTGGATCCGGAAAATGAGCTGTGGATAACGCACATGCTTCTGAAGCGATTTGTCCATCTGCTCAAATGGTTTGAACAGCGTCGGGAAAATGCTTTGGTAGCACTGAACTACCGGATCATCCGGCTGCACCACATAGAATTCCGGTCGTCCTTCGTATGCGTCGACAACGACCTTCACAGAGTTTCGCAGATAGTTACCAAACCACGTAGTCCGCACCGAATACGGATACATATTTGACACCGTGTAGGCATCGCACAGCCATTTGAGGTGGCCGTCTTTGGCAACTACAATATAAGGATCCGGATCATAGCCTAAGAATGGAGCGATTTCCTGCAGACGTTCAGGCAGCTCCCGATGCATCTGCAACCGTGTCTGGGGTGTGATCGATTCCGTGAAAAGCAGCTGGTAATTGCGCGACAACCCAAAACGGACAGCAAAGGCGAATCTGCGCCAGGCGCTATTGAGGAGAACACCACCTGTGCCGGAGTAGTGGGTGGTCACATTGCCCCCATCCACACCATTATCCGGTGAGACTCTCGGATAATCAAGCTCTGCAGCAGTAGTGTTCACAAGAGTGAAAAGCGGCAGATTGTGCGAGCTAACCTGCGGCGCCCCTGCAGATACTGCGTTAGGTTGAGGTCCAGCCACTGGTCCTTGAGGACCAGCGCTGCCAGTAGGATCTTCCATA
>CAYSRY010000007.1:0-7139 GCA_964433395.1 uncultured Armatimonadia bacterium
TGGCCAATGACGCGGATATCGAAGACCCGGCTGGCACTATCTGGGCCGCTGAGTGCGTCAGCGGTATGGAGTTCAATCGGCGCAGCCGCCTGAATAGCAACGGTTCCGGTGGCATTGCCAAGCGCCACAATGACGGCTTCAACATTGCCTTCGCCGATGGCCATAGCAAGTGGATGAACAAATACACTGAGGAAATGTGGACACTGGCCAACGACTAGGCGACGCTTTTTGCGCCACAATCGGCGTATTTGACAAGATAAACCAAAACCTGCCGGGCTTGGGCCCGGCAGGTTTTTTTCGTGTATCAGGAAAATGTCGAGCCACAGATAAGCTGCTTTTGCTCAGAAGCACCGGCCTCGGGACTTCGCAATTTCTATGCCAACCGATGGAAGATGGCTATTCAGAATCATGATGCGAGTGAGACACGTTGCAGAATGATGGGTGGACCAGCGCTCAGCAGAGCTCATCGCCGGTCAAGGTGCATGCATGTTAGAAACCGTAACAGAAAAAGCTCACTCGTGTGCAGGACTGAAAAAGTTTACCTATTCGCAGATCAATGCAGGTGGATTACACGTCGGCGTGGAAGTTGCTGACGTCTGTACCGCAATGTGCACGTTTTTGCTTCACCCTTCATGTTCTATGACAATAAATTAAATGCGTGACGCGCGTGCGGAAGACATGTAAAATAGTGTACCGTGGGAGCCGAACAGGGGGTACAAAGTTTTTCCTCAGAGGCTGAGCGATTAGCATCTAGGATGATTTTGCCTGTTCGTGACGGGCATAGCGTGTCTGTCATACACATCCGTTCACTTCTTCTCCGCCACCAATAGAGATGTACTAAATTACCGCACTCGGTCGATTTTCATACCGCCTCATTGGGAAATGGATTCGGCAAGCAAATATCGGGGGCGGGGAGGACTTGTAGCGAAGTTGCAGGAAATGTGCATATGTAGTATGCTAAACAACGCTTTGCGCGTCCATTTTCTTTAATGATATGGAGTAAGTGTTTCTATGGCCAAGATGCGCGAGATTGAAGAGCTACAAGAATACCGGGATCTGATGGAGGAACCCGAAGAGTTTAAGGACGGCTTCGGGTGGTCAACAGTTATTGGCGCGCTGTTCATCGGCTTCGTCATGATGCCCGGCTCCATCTACCTTGGTCTCGTCGCCGGTCAGACGATGGGTCCAGCGGCTGAATGGACGACCATCATTCTGTTTACTGAGGTCGCCCGCCGCTCAATGACGGTTCTGACGAAACAGGAAGTATACGTTTTGTACTACATCGCGGGTGGCCTTACAGCCATGAGCGGTGGGCTCGCCCTCGCTGGCGGTCCTTTTGCAGGTCTGGTATGGAACCAATTCCTGCGCGCGTCAGCTCCCGGCGGTCTGGGTGAGCAGGTGCCCAACTGGGTAACACCTCCGCCAGATTCTCCAGCAATTCGCGGGCGCACCTTTGTCCATAATGACTGGTTACCAGCGATTGGCGTTCTTTTCGCCACGCAAATTTTCTCGCGAATGTCTTGGTTTACATTCGGTTATGTACTTTACCGGATGATGTCGGACGGCGAGAAACTGCCATATCCGATGGCTCCAATTGCCGCTCAGGGGGCCACCGCTCTCGCTGAGGCAGCCGGTAAAGACGAGACATGGCGCTGGCGTGTGTTCTCGATCGGCAGCATTGCCTTCGGTTTTATCTACATCGCCCTCCCAACAATTACCGGTGTCATGCTGGTGCAGCCGGTTTCGATTCTGCCCATTCCGTGGATTGATTTCACAGCGGGCACAGAATCATTCCTGCCGGGTGCAGCAACTGGCATTGGCACAAACCTCTCATTCATCTTTCTTGGTTTCGTTCTGCCATTCTGGATGGTTGCGGGTTCATTCGCCGGCGCACTCATCACCCTGATCGTCAACCCGATCATGGTTCAACAGGGACACATGCCGACGTGGCGTCCGGGCATGGAGTCCACGAGAACTCTGTGGGCCTCGCAGATTGATATCTGGCTTTCATTCGGTATCGGAACAGCATTTGCGGTTGCCTTTATCGGTATCTATAAGAGTGCAATCCAATATATGGATGCACGCAAGACAGGTCAGACAGGTGGCGGCCTCGGTTTCGGTGCACACCGTGCTGACCGTGGTGACTTCAACATCTGGCTCTGCCTTGCGATTTTCTTCGCCGCAACGACAGGGTATGTTATTCTGTGCAAAGTCCTGGTTCCCGATTTCCCGATTATTTTCGTGCTGATCTACGGTTACATCTGGACACCTGTCGAATCCTACATCAACGCGCGAATGATCGGCCTTACAGGCCAGTTCGTTTCGTTCCCGATGATCCGAGAAGCGACTTTCATCTTCAGCGGCTACAAGGGTGTTGACATCTGGTTCGCTCCTATACCCCTGAGTAACTACGGTGCGACGAGCCAGAAATTCCGCGAAGTTGAGTTGACTGGCACAAAATTCACATCAATATTGAAAGCCGAAGTTCTCACGTTCCCGATCATTATCATCTGTAGTTTCATGTTCTGGAGCTACATTTGGCAGTTGAATCCAATTCCCAGCGTACAGTATCCGTATGCCCAGAAATTCTGGGATTTCACTGCGCTGCAGCAGTGGCTGTGGTTCTCTGCCACGGCCGAAGGTGGGCACGCTGAGATGTTCCAGCGCGCTATCAAGCCTTCATTCATGATTGGTGGTCTCGGGTTTGGTATCATCACGTATATTCTGTTGAACTGGCTTAACTTCCCAGTATTGCTCATCTACGGTTTCATCCGTGGTCTGAGCATGATGCCTCACTTCATCATTCCAGAGTTCATGGGCGCACTCATCGGCCGATACTATATGCAGAAACGTTTCGGCGCGGAGAACTGGAAGAAGTGGCCACCGGTTCTGTATGCGGGTTTCGCCTGTGGCATGGGACTGGTATCGATGTTGGCAATCGCGTTCGCATTGGTCTCGCAGTCAGTCACTCTGCTGCCATTCTAGCGACGCTCTTTCTTCGCATGGAGGAAGACACCTGCAGAAGAACGAAAGGCTCACGCGAAGATGCGTGAGCCTTTTTTTATATGAGGTACCCCGGTGCATCACATTCGTCAGCAATGCGGACGCCAATACACCACGCATCATTGGAGAGGTGTGCAATCAGTGACAATGACGGCACGGGAACGTTGGCTTAGACTGCTGAATCGGGAAAGCTATGACAGAGTACCGCTTTCATACAGAGCAACTCCGGAGTTCAACCAGAAGCTGACGGCTCACCTTGGCTGCGATATGCAAGCCGCGCTGCAGCGCATGCATATAGATCCTCTCGTGACCGTCGGTCCTGAATATGCCGGTCCACCATTAGATTGTGACGCAGATGCTTTCGGAATCAAATATCAAGAAACCCAATACGCCGGAGGAAGCTATCACGATCCGGTGTTCAACCCTCTTGCTCAGTATGCATCTGTTGAGGAAATCGAGGCAAACTACCGTTGGCCCGATCCTGACTGGTGGGACTATTCGGGCATTCCTGCTCAGATCGAGGGCAAAGAAGACTGCGTGATTCGTGGTGGATCATATGAGGAATTCGCAAAATATAAGGATCTTCGCGGTGTGACTCAGGCCTATATGGACATTGCGCTGCAACCGGACATGGTTCACTATTGCATGGAAAAACTGACTGAACTCCGCTATCAGGACGCGGCCAGGATCTATGAGCAAATCCCGGGGAAAGTAATCTGGACGTGGGTTGCTGAGGACTTCGGAACCCAGGAGGGACTGTTGATCTCACTGGATTCTATCCGTGAATTCTTTCTGCCACACATGCAACGTATGGTGACCCTAGCGCATGAGGCAGGTGCGTATGCGTTTCATCATAGTGATGGTGCTGTGCGCGCAAACCTGCCGAACATGATCGGCATCGGAATTGATGTCCTTGAGCCGGTCCAATGGCGGGCAAAAGGAATGAATCGCGAGGGGCTGAAGCGGGATTTTGGTGACAATCTGGTGTTCATGGGAGGCATGGATAACCAACAAACGCTGGTGACGGGGACCGAGGCGGAGATTCGTCAGGAAGTCCGGGATAATATCGATATTCTTGGCGCTGGCGGAGCTCGGTGGCTGCCACAATATACAAGCAGTCAGCGATCCCGCTAAAATCGTGGCGCTGTATGACGAGGCGTGGGAGTATGGTTGGATCGGACAGTGAGTGGCGTACAGAAATTGAGTCGCATGTCTCAGACCAATCACGCATGTGTCCCATCGCAATACGTTTTGCTCTTTGCAATGGAGGAATTTGCCATTGAGTTCGGGAAATTAGATGTAAGGGTTCACTTTACGTCATGAGGAGGCGCGCCCGTGAAAAAAGCAATATATTTCAGCATGTTGCCTGAGGAACTATCACTTAAAGACCGTCTTGCGCTGGCAAAGGACGCAGGGCTGGATGGCATTGAAATACCCGCATTTGATACGCAAGCCAAGACAGAAGAGGTCGCTGGTTTGGCGAGCGAGATAGGAATTGAAATTCACAGTGTGATGGCGATGTCACACTGGCCGCTTCCATTGTCGAGTACGGATGAGGACGTTCGGCTGTCGGGTTGTGACGGCATCAGGCATGCGCTTCATGTCGCTAAATGGGCCGGTGCCAAGGTTGTTCTGGTTGTGCCCGGCGTTGTGACGGAAGACGTTCCTTACGGCGCTGCCTACGAGCTTTCACAGAAGAGTATTCGTGAGATTTTGCCAACTGCCGAAGAACTTGGCGTCACAATGGCGCTGGAAAATGTGTGGAACAGATTCCTCTTGAGCCCGTTGGAGATGCGCGATTTCATAGATTCCTTCAACAGCTCGTTCGTGAAAGCATATTTTGATGTGGGCAATATCCTCCTTTATGGTTTCCCACGACAGTGGATCGATACACTGTGTGAGCGGATCGTGAAGGTACATGTGAAGGACTTCGATGTGTCAACACGTCAATTTGTTGGATTGCTGCAGGGAGACGTCGATTATCCGCGAACTATCAATGCACTGCGCGGTGTCGGCTATGATGACTATCTGACGGCTGAACTCAGCCCTTATAAGCAATATGGCGAGCAATTCGTTCGCGATACAGCCAATCAGTTAGAAGCCATCATTAAGAGCTTATAGATTTTGAAAGCATAGCAGTAGATTTTCTAGCAAATCAAAGACGCTGATGACTTCGCTTGGCAACTGGACAATAACATCAATAGGGCTTGTGCCGTATGCGCAAGCCCTATTCCATATGTAGCGCCACTTCTGCGGTATTTGTACTACTTTCGCCGCCACAACTCTGCTGTATCGTATATAGCAAAAGCTTGCACAAGCCCGACAAACGACCAATTATCTGTGGCCATGTCGCCGTCCAGAATGTGGTAGCAAGCCAGATTGTCTGAGGCTATTATCACACTATTGTGATTTGCTTATTGCCGGATATTGTTTGAGATGCTACTATTGCGGAGCTAACGGTATACGCAAGCGGTTGTCGTCCAAAGCTTGCGCAGTGATGCGCAAATTATCTGACTGTGGCAAGAGCCACAAATATATGGGGAGGTCTCAACGGTAATGCGAAAACATGGTTTCACCCTCATTGAGCTGTTGGTTGTAATCGCAATCATCGCCATTTTGGCGGCGATTCTGTTTCCCGTCTTCGCTCGAGCACGAGAAAAAGCGCGACAAACAAGCTGTCTGAGCAACTGCAAACAGATGGGCCTTGCCGCAATGATGTACCTGCAGGATTATGACAGCACATATCCGAAAGCCTATCTGTTCCCCGCTTGTAACATGGGCTCGCTTGGCTATAACTACGGCAACTGGTATGTGCTGCTGGTCCCGTATGTGAAGAATGGCCAGATCTACGTCTGTCCGTCATTGTCAGCCAATAAGAGTGGCAGCACTTACAGCATTGCTGCTCTGGGCATCAAGTACGCATCACTGGGCTATGGCTGGAACATCGGCACGCAGGCCAGCGGATACACTGATGGCTTCGGATACTACTATGGCGACGGGCAACCCTATCGGACTGAAGCCACAATAACGTCACCAGCTGAGACCATCCTTATTGGCGACATTTCGAATTACTCTGGCAACTACAATTATCTCGTTCATGTGCCCAATGGCACTGGCTATCTGCCCAACCTGCATAACAATGGTGGAAACTATGCGTATGCGGACGGCCATGCGAAGTGGCTGACGCAGTCAGACGCAATTGGTCATCCGGAGTACTTCCAGGTAGTAAAGTAGTCTGTTGCATCAGCACCGCCAACATAGACGACGTGCCCCTGGCCCACTTCTTTTGAAGTGGGCCAGCTTGTTGACGCAAACAGATTTTCAGCACTATTTTGCAGTCAAATTGAACACTCCTGATCATAGGTATCTGTAATGTTCAGGATATTTCAATAAAAGTGTACCCTATATAATAAATATCAACAGAAAGCTTTCATGTGACTATCTGAGCAGAGAGTGACAACATATAAGATACTATTGCAGTTCCTAGATTTGGAGTGCTAAAATAAAGTATGTTTGATTTTATTGCATACCTACATTATTCAGAGGAGCGAGAGCAATGCGAAAACATGGTTTTACTCTCATTGAGCTGTTGGTCGTAATCGCAATCATCGCCATTCTGGCGGCGATTCTGTTCCCAGTGTTCGCTCGAGCACGAGAAAAAGCGCGACAAACAAGTTGTCTGAGCAATTGCAAACAGTTAGGCCTTGCTGAAATGATGTACATCCAAGATTATGACGAAACTTATCAGAAAGCCCTTACTTTTCCTGCATGTGATATGGGGAGTTTAGGTACCAACTATGGCAGTTGGTATGTCCTGCTTCTCCCCTATATCAAGAATAGCCAGATATTCGTTTGCCCATCTTTGAGCAAAAATGGCAGTACCAGTACATATACAGTTCCGGCCTTGGGCATAGGGTTCGCCAAAGTGGGTTATGGGTGGAATATCGGAACAAGTACCGCGAGCTATCATGATGGGTTTGGCTACTACTATGGAGACGGCCAGCCATATCGCAATGCTGCCAATATTGAGAAGCCTGCCGAAACCGTTCTCATAGGTGGCATTTCCATATATGACAACTGGCTGTATCTCACCTGGCGGGACGGTATTCCAAGCGCCCTTCCTGATGTCCACAATG
>CAYSRY010000007.1:7239-25766 GCA_964433395.1 uncultured Armatimonadia bacterium
CCAATGCCTATGGCGCAAAAGGACTCTTCACAGTTGCTGACGACTAAGGCAATATAGAGTTGTCCGGTTTCGTACTATGAACAGATGCTGGCCCACTTCCTGTGAAGTGGGCCAGTTTTGTTGCATAAGATGTAAGGATTGCCGACATGCAGATACGCGCACTATCACATGATTTGCTGCAATACGCGCCATAATGGGGAGTGGCGCAGCTTGCAACAGGCCAGTCTTGTTGTTATACTTTCAACATCTGATGAGTGTAAGGAAAGTATTGGAATCCGCGTGGAAAAGAGCAGCAATGAGCGAGAAACAAGCGAATTCTTACATTCTCACAGTTGCAGCCGGTAAGCGTCTGATCGGCAAAGCTGTGGCATCAATGTCCGTTGTCAGAGCGGCAATCGAAGAAGGCATGGTTGCTGTTGGCAAAGGGACGACCAATGCCTATGTGCTGGAAGAACTACTGGGCGAGAAGATCGACAAGGGGGCGTACTGCCTGGGGCGAACGCTTCCTCCCTCCTTTGATCGTGGCAGCGAGGTCTTTGGTGGCAGTATGTCTGAGGTCGTGTTTCAAAAGGGCGAAATCGTTGAAGGCCTGGGCGTCAAGGAAGCCGCGCCAAACATGGGCGTGGGCGACGTGGTTATAAAGGGCGCCAACGCTTTGGACTATGAGAATAACTGTGCTGGTCTGCTTGTGGGCGACGCAAAGGGAGGCACATGGGGCGGGCTCGTTGGTCCGGTGTACGGTCGCGGACTACATGCCATCATTCCAATTGGCCTTGAGAAGCAGGTGGCGGAACCATTGCGCGAGACGGCGCAGATGATGGCTGCCATTCCCGAGCTCTGCCGCCCACACATTCCTGGCTTGTGGATCATGGAAGGCGACATTATCACCGAACTGGAAGCCCTTGCGATATTAACTGATGTGGACGCTTACCAGATAGGTGCTGGCGGAGTTTGTGGCGCTGAGGGTGCAGCGCGGATTGTTGTTTTTGGTTCTCCGGAGCAGATCGCGGCGACAAACGCGTTGATCGATGAGGTGAAAGACGAGCCTCCATTCGGAGAATAGTACCCACGCTGCAGAAATATCTCGCGCACCGTCTGACAAACGATTACCGCGGAAGGCTGGATGATGGGCGAAGACCGTCTTCATGAAGCGCGATGGTGGGAAGGCCGCGACGCGCAGGCAGTCGAGTGCCTGCTGTGCCCACGGTATTGCCGGATCAGCCGAGGAGGCATGGGCCAGTGCGGGGCACGCACTAACCATGATGGCACCCTGTATTCGATCAACTATGGGCAAGTGACTTCGCTCAGCCTCGACCCCATCGAGAAGAAGCCCCTCTACCATTTCTACCCTGGCAGCCACATCATTTCAGTTGGAAGTTTCGGGTGTAATCTGCACTGTAAATTCTGCCAGAACTGGCAGATTTCGCAAAAACGCCCGCCTTCGGAGTATCTCTCTCCCAAGGACCTGGTTCGCCTGGCTCTTGAGCGTCAGCGTTCGCAAGGGAACATCGGCATTGCATATACGTACAACGAGCCAACAGTATTCTGGGAATACGTTCTGGATGCAGCGAAACTGGCTGCCGAAGCCGGTCTGAAGAACGTGCTTGTGACCAATGGAATCATCGAGCCTGAACCACTGATGGAGGCGCTGCCCTATATCGATGCAATGAACGTTGACATCAAGGCGATGGACGACGCATTCTACGCCAGACTGTGTGGGGGCAAGGCCGGACCGGCCCGCCGGACAGTCGAAATTGCTCTGGGGCATTGCCATGTCGAAATAACAAATATGCTCATACCCGGCGAGAATGACTCATATGACCAGATTCGTGAGCTTGTTGACTGGGCATCCAGCGTCTCACCTGTGATGCCAATACATTTTTCAGCGTACCGCCCCGCCTACAAATTTACTGTACAACCAACACAGCCAGAGAGTCTACAGATGGCTTATGACATTGCCATCCAGAAAATGGCCTTTGTGTACGTGGGAAACGTCTATATAGACGGCACGACCGATACCCACTGTCCAACATGCGGTGAACTGGCAGTATCGCGCAGCGGATTTGCCACCCGCACCGGCGCTCTTATTGGGGGGAGGTGCGCAGGCTGTGGCACGGATCTCAACATCATCCACTAAGGACGAGAATCAAGACGAAGCGCAGGATGTGGTAACCCATTGGATGCACCGGGCGGGAAACTGGCGTACACGCCTTGTGCAGATAACGCGTGTGCTGATGCAATTTGGCCTCGATTCGCTGCTCGTGGGACTGGAGCGGCTCATCCCCCCCGGCATCAAGCAGAGCATAGATCCGGAGGCAGCAGAACTTGAGGCACCAGCGCGTCTGCGACTGGCTCTGGAGGAGCTTGGGCCTGCTGCGATAAAACTGGGGCAGACTCTGGCGACACGGAGCGATCTACTGCCGCGCGCATATATTCGTGAACTGAGAAAACTGCAGGATGATGTGCTGCCAATATCGTTGGATCAGATACGGGAAGTAATTCGTGAAGAACTCAAGGCTGAGATAGAAGACCTCTTCGAGGAGTTCTCAGAAGAACCTATTGCGAGCGCATCACTGGGTCAAGTCCACAAGGCAAAACTGCATGGTGGTCAGGTCGTTGCAGTGAAAGTTCAGCGCCCTGCGGCCGATCATATCTGCCGAACTGATACAGAAATACTGCAGGCCGCTGTGGAATTCGCCGAAAAACACAATGCGTGGCTTCGCGGAAAGGATATTTCCAGCCAGGTCACGGAATTTCGCACAGCCCTGCTGAACGAGCTTGATTACCGGATTGAAGCGGCAAACAACGAACATTTCCGGGGAACAATGAAGCCGCTCGGGTATGTGAAAATTCCAGACGTTCATGAGGATTACAGCACGCGACGCGTGCTTACTCTCGAGTGGATTGAAGGCGTAAAGCCGACCGATCTTGAGAAGCTTGAGGATTGGGGCATCTCTCGTTCAAAGGCTGCCGAGCAACTTGGGACGATGCTTGCTCACCAAGTGATTATTGATGGCTTCTTCCATTCAGATCCGCACGAGGGCAACGTACTTTTCATGCGCGACGGCAAGCTGGCGCTGCTGGATTGCGGCTACGCGACAGTACTCAGCGAGAAGCTGCGGCGGTACTTCATTCGGATAATCTGGGGTTGGTTTCAAGACGACTCGCAAGAGGTAGCAGATCTTCTGCTTGCAATGGGGATTGCTGGCGAAGAAGTCGACCTGACAGCTTTTGAACATGCCATCGATCGGTTGATGAGCCGCTATGGGCATCTCCAACGCACCTCACAGGTCGGCGTTGGCGAGATACTTGAAGAGCTGATGCAGTTGATTTTGTCATACAACATGTCGATGCCACCTGCTTTCCCGTCATTGACGAAGGCACTGCTTGCCACGGAGGGCGTCTGCATCGGCCTCGATAACAATTTCGACTATCGGCCAGTAGCGCAAAAGACGCTGACTTCAGCGCTTTATAAGGAATTGAACATTCAGACTGTGGCTGGCGAGCTTTTTCGAGCCGGCCGCGATGGTCTGCGCTATGCGCGCCTTCTTCCGAGACAGTTGAGCAGAGTACTTGGTCGCCTCCATTCAGGGACTACCGGTCTGCATGTTACTATTGAGCATCTCGATGTTCCGCTCAAACGCATTGACGAGAGCGTGAATCGTCTTTCAGCGAGCCTGCTGGTCTCAGCGATTATTATGTCTTCGGCGCTTCTGGCTGTCCTTGGTCAGCCAGATGATCCGGTGGCAAAATTCCTGATCGCCACGTACGTGTTCGGCGGTGCGCTTCTGGGCCTGTGGTTACTCGTCAGCGCATTCCGCGCGGGACGCTTCTGACGTGCTTGACTATGTAAACGGTGGAGACTGCAGCTTGAATGACGCATTAAGAAGACCACTGATATTGGCCTCGGCGTCACCGCGGCGCCGGGATATTTTATCAGAGGCTGGCATCGATTTCGCGGTAGATGTGAGTGACGCCGAGGCAGAGGCGGAGAACGGGCATGAATGCGCGTCTCCTGTATGTGCGCCTGGACTCCCGTCTGCCATAGCTGCTCCTGTCTGTTATGCATTGCGCGCCGCAAGAGCCAAAGCATTGGATGTGGCAACTCGCCATCCCGGACAGTTTGTTGTGGGCGCAGATACAGTCGTTGCAATTGACGGTAAGATACTCGGCAAACCTGCAGATGATGAGGACGCCCGGCACATGCTGCGTCTTCTGAGCGGTCACGCAAACAGTGTCATCACCGCACTCGTTATTGCCTATAGCGACGGCGAAGACGCGCAGGTGGTCGCCAAAGACTATGAGAGCTCTGACGTGTACTTCCGACACCTCAGCGAAGATCAGATCCGAAGATATGTCGCTACAGGAGAACCTTCCGACAAGGCAGGCGCCTATGCGGTACAGGGGATCGGTCGAGAATTGATTTCAAGAGTAGACGGCTCATACTTGAACGTGGTTGGTCTGCCACTGTCGCGACTGCAGACGATGCTTCATTCGCTCGGCTGGCAACAAGACAGTGACGTGGCCAATACTACCTGTGAGGTGCAGTAAGTCGACGTGCGGGATTACGGAGGCGGCGGCTTTTTATCAAATTCATACGGGAAGATGGCCAGGACAACACGCCACTGGCTATCGCGTCTATCCTGTGATATGGGCATCGACCTTGGTACAGCGAACACGCTCGTACATGTGAAAGGGCAAGGCATCACGCTTCGCGAGCCCTCGGTTGTTGCAATTGACCGGGAGCTTAACGCGGTGTGTGCTGTCGGCGAAGAGGCCAAACGAATGGTTGGCCGGACACCAGCGCGCATTTCGGCGATTCGTCCTTTGCGTGACGGAGTAATCGCTGATTTCGAGGTCACAGAAGCGATGCTCCGGTATTTCATCCGGAAAGCCCATGCCGGACGCTGGTTTGCGCACCCCCACATCGTCGTGGGAGTGCCGGCAGGCATTACTGAAGTGGAGCGTCGAGCTGTTGAAGATGCCGCTCGCCAAGCTGGCGCATGGGAGGCAGAGATCATCGACGAACCAATGGCAGCGGCCATCGGAGCGGGTCTGCCGGTAGCTGAACCTGTGGGTAACATGATTGTGGACATTGGCGGGGGCACGACAGAGGTGGCTGTGATTTCTCTCGGTGGCATCTGCACCCAGCGCTCCATGCGTACTGCAGGGGAAGAGATCGACGAGGCAATTGCCAACTACATCCGGCGCGAATTCAACCTGTTCATTGGCGAAACAACATCGGAGCAGATCAAGATTCGACTTGGCTCAGCATTTCCCCGCGCACAGGAAGAAAGCATGGCAGTGCGTGGGAAAGACCTGCTGTCAGGCCTTCCCAAAAGCATTAACATCAATTCAGGCGAGGTGCGTGAGGCCATCGCGGAGCCGATTGCGGCAGTCGTTGACCTCGTGAAAGAGACGCTCGACGCCACAGCCCCCGAGCTTGCAGCAGATATTATGAACCGTGGAATCGTGCTTGCCGGAGGCGGCGGTCTCCTGCAGGGACTTGATCAGCTCATCAGCGCAGAGACAGACATCCCTGTCTACGTTGCCGAGGATCCACTGACCTGTGTTGTAATGGGCACTGCCGGCTACCTTGAGTTACTGAGCCAACGAACGAGATACTGAGATGCTGACAAAGCCCCAAAATACAGAGCTGAACATGCGTCTGATCGTGATATTGTGCGTACTTGCACTTGTCCTCACGATATGGCAGCACCGTTCAAATGCGAGCGGCCAGATGAGCATGCCCGAGCGCGTCGGCAAGTATATTGTCTGGCCTCTTCAGTCAGTAGCGACATCTATCTTCGGATGGGAGCACGACGTTGCAATATCACTCGCACACTCGCGTGAACTTGTCGAAGATAACCGACGATTGAAGGGAGAGGTGGATCGCCTCACTCATGAGAATCTGACGCTGAATGAATACTTCCTTGAAAACAAACAACTGAAGGAAAAATTAGGTTTTGTCCTCAAAGGCGAGGAAAAGGGTATTCCGGCACGGGTCATCGGTCGCTCTGGCCCGTCATCGAATGCGATTTTCACAATTGAGTCGATGAATGGCCATTCCATCGACTCAGGGAACATTGTGCTGACCGGTAAGGGGCTTGTCGGGCGTGTAATCTCCGCTCGTAAGACAGTGGCCGATGTTATGCTCCTGAGCCATCGCGACCATGCGGTGGCTGCACTCGTCCAGCGTTCGCGTGATCAGGGCATGGTCTATACCGTACCAAATGGTGGACCGGGTGGACGTTTGCTCCAGATGGAGCGTCTGCGTGGTCAAGCAGATGTCAGGGTGGGTGATACAATCCTCACGTCTCACATAAGCGGGATCTACCCAGCGAATATCAAGATTGGAACGGTCGTGCGGATCGAGACCGCACCAGCGAGCAGCCAGACTTTTCGAGCGATCATCAAGCCTGCGGCAGACTTGGACAATGTAGACTATGTGCTTGTCATGAGAGGAAATAAGTAGGCCGAGGAGCGCGAGCGTTGCTGCAAATCATCTATGCACTGCTTCTAATTCTGAGTGTCGCCACGCAATATGCATGGCCTGCATGGCTGCATGTGGGGAGTTGCGCGCCGCAGCTGGCCCTCGTAGCAGTATTATGCATCGGTCTGCTTCGCGGCTCGATGGCTGGCTTACTGGCCGGTTTTTTCGCTGCATGGCTCTCCGCATCCGTCGGCGATCAGCCAATGGGCACACTCTTCATTTCATATATGGGCATCGGCATGCTGGCGGGCCTGCTGAGCGGCAATATCTTCTCGACGCGGCTGACGGTAGCGGCTTTATCCTCTTTTGTGGCCAGCGTGATAGCCTCACTTCTGCTGCTCATAGCGTCTTCCCAAAATGGGGCCGGCTCATGGTGGCACATTACTGCCATGACTGCCCTTGCAACTGCGATCTGGTCAATACCGGCCTATTGGCTGTTCCGCGCGTTGCACGCGCGTTTCACCGACGAATTGCAGAGCTACTAAACAGAGACATAGTCAATTGCAGAATGGCTTTTCCCCGGCCTGGGCCCAACGATCGACAGGGACTCTCGATGCGGCAACTGTGTGAACACTAATTCCCCGCGATTGAATGCGGGTGCAGGATGGTAGAAGATGCGAATTGCGGCAGTTATACCCGCCCGTTACGGTTCAAGCCGGCTGAATGGGAAAGTGCTGGCTGACATCGTTGGGAAGCCGATGGTACAACATGTATACGAGCGAGCTCAGGAGGTTGGTTGCTTCGATGAAGTCACCGTTGCGACCGATGACGACAGGGTTGCAGAAGCGGTGCGGGGATTTGGCGGCACAGTGGTGATGACCCGGGCAGATCACGCTTCGGGAACAGACCGTATCGCGGAAGTGGCTGCAAACCGAGACTATGATCTTATTGTGAATATTCAAGGTGACGAACCTCTGATTAGGCCGGACGTCATTGAGGCAGCAGTTCGGCCATTTACTGAAGAGCCTGGGCTGCGGATGGGGACAATCGCCACACGCATACACGAGTACGAAGAACACATGAACCCGGCGGCTGTCAAAGTGGTAGTTAACCTGCAGGGCTTCGCGCTGTATTTTTCGCGCGCTCCGATACCGTATTTCCGGATCGACGAAAATAAGGCTCAATGCGATGCCCCGCGTCAACATCCATGCGGCCTGTGGCCGCTCAAGCATATCGGGTTGTATGTATATACGAAGGAAACACTGCTGTGGCTGGCCGGTCTGAGGCCCACGCTTCTGGAGCAGACCGAAAAGCTGGAGCAACTTCGCGCACTTGAGAACGGGTGTCCGATTCGAGTGGTTGAAGTGGACTATTCACCAATCGGAGTTGACACGCCAGAGGATCTGGAGGCTGTGCGCCAGATCTTCGAGGAGGCTTAAGGTAGTGGCCCAGAACGTTCGGAAAATTGATGTTGCCGGGCAAGTGATAGGAGGCCAGAAATTGGCCCTCATCGCCGGTCCGTGTCTGATTGAGGACGAAGAATCAACATACGATATGGCTGTACGCCTGCGTGATATTGCAGGCGAGCTGGGACTCCCATTCATTTTCAAAGCATCATATGACAAAGCGAACCGCACCGCAGTGACTTCAGAGCGGGGCCCGGGCTGGCAAAAGGGTCTGCACATTCTGGCAAAAGTCGCACAGCGCGCCGGAGTGTCCGTGATCTCAGACGTACATGAGACGCATCAGGTTGCGGTGGCAGCCGAGGTGCTGGACATGCTTCAGATTCCGGCATTCCTGTGCAGGCAGACAGACCTGCTCGTAGCCGCGGGGGAAACAACCAAGCCCGTGAACATCAAAAAAGGCCAGTTCATGGCCCCAGAGGACATGGCCCACTCCATAGGCAAAGTCGCATCTACAGGCAGTGAGGACGTGTGCCTCACAGAACGCGGGACCACTTTCGGCTATCACAACCTCGTCGTTGACATGCGTGGCCTCGTTATTATGCGAGACCTCGGCTATCCCGTGATCTTTGACGCCACTCACAGCGTCCAGCTTCCGGGCGGCGGTGGCGGCTGCTCAAGCGGGCAGCGCCAACTTGCGCCTGCTCTTGCGCGAGCCGCGGTAGCCGTCGGAGTAGACGGGCTGTTCATGGAAGTGCATCCGGAACCTGACAGTGCGCCATGTGACGGGCCTAATATGCTGCCAATCGACCAGGTAGCGGGGCTGATGAGGGAACTGGTGGCAATCCGCGAAGCGGCAGGCTTTGGTGAGTAGCCGGACAGAAAAGACACGACGCATATTTGACGAAATGGCGGTAGAGATGGACAACGCAAAGATACTTGAACAGGCGAAACGAACACTCACGATAGAATACCAAGCAATCGCAGCGGCCGCAGAGCGGTTGAATGGCGATTTTCTCAAAGCAGTCGAAATGCTTCTGGCGAATCCCGGGCGCGCGATTCTGTGCGGCATGGGCAAATCAGGCGCAGTTGGCCGCAAACTGGCAGCCACATTCGCGAGCACCGGGACACCGGCATTTTTCATGCACCCGGCGGAAGCGCTGCACGGTGATTTGGGCATGGTGACTGATGACGACATTGTAATCATGCTTTCAAACAGTGGCGAAACGGAAGAAATCAATGCGATCCTGCCTGCGATCAAACGCCGGGGAGTGCCCATTATCGCGGTGTGCGGAGACGAGAATTCGACACTCGCACACGAGGCAGTGGCGATTGTAAACTCTGCGATTGAATGTGAAGCGTGTCCTCTTGGCCTCGCGCCGACTGCGTCGACGACGACCATGATGGCACTTGGCGACGCATTGGCAATGGCTGTCATGTATGCGCGCGGTTTCTCAGCAGAAGAATTTGCAGAATCTCACCCGGGCGGAAAACTCGGTCGGCGCCTGCTCTCGAGAGTCGCAAATGCCATGCATTGCGGCGCTGAGAATCCAACGGTATCGCCCGAAGAAACTGTGCTGAACTGCCTGCTTACGATGTCTGACGCAAGTGTGCGCGGCGTTGTAAGCGTAGTTGACGAAGCAGGTAAACTGGTCGGCTTCTTCACGGATGGTGACTTTCGACGCATCATGCACAGTGGCACGTGGCAACGCGACGAAATCATGGACCTGCCTGTCGAGCGCGTTATGACCAGGAATCCGATCACCGTAAAAGCGCAGACGATGGCGACTGAGGCACTGCACCTGATGGAGACCAGGCGCGTGGACAACCTGCCGGTCATTGACGACGATGGGGTCGCGGTCGGCGTGGTTGATATACAGGATCTTGTGAGATTAAGGATTGTCTAGCCTATGGCAGAAATCGCATTCATCCAGACAGCAGACACTCACGGCCGACTTAACGCGGCATTGGCGCAGCAACTCGGGGCGCTGAAGCACAAAGAGAATGCATTGCTGTTTGACTGCGGAGACGCGCTGGATTCGGCGAACTACCTCCCGAGAGTCGGTCCGGGGCTATCACGTGTCGCGGTGGCAATGAATACCGCTGGATACGACGCAATGGTGATGGGCAATCGCGAGTATGGCTGGACTCGGGCGGCCACTGAGGGCAAATTGGCGGGCCTCGAGTTTCCCGTGCTTTCAGCAAACCTTGCAGCGGTGGATTCCTATGACGCAATTTTGGCGACGACTGTCATCGAATACGCCGGCCATCGCATCGGCGTGTTGGGGCTGAGTCCGAACATGGCACCCGACGGGAGTCTGGCCCACCGCGCATCCAACCAGGCTTTCAGAGATGCCGAAGAAGCTGGGCTGGATGCGCTTGCCTCTCTGCGGCCGGAATGCGATCTTGTGGTGGGCCTGATCCACTGGGGCACCACAATTCGCGAGCAGGAAGAGCTGGTCACGCGCCTTAAAGGGCTGGACATAGCCCTGATGGGGCATTGGCACGTTCTGACAGGTTCATTGACAGTGATGGGCGGCACAGTAATGAGCCGATGCACCTGCCATGCCCGTGAGGCGGCGATAGTGAGGCTGCTGCCGGACGGTTGTTGGGAACAGGAAATGGTGAAGCTGTGAGAAGCTGGCGCCTGTATGCGGACTTGGGAAATACTACACTGCACTGGGGCATCTTCCATGAGGAGCAATGCCTCGTGCACATGCGCGTCACACGCCCGCTGATTGCGGAAGCCGCAGATTTCAGCGAAAAGTGCCGTGATGGACTTGCACAGATGCTGGCCGATGCGGACGTACAGTTTGAAGATTGCGCAGGCGGGCTTTTCAGCAGTTCAAACCCCGGGAGTACACCGGACCTGCAGCGCACGCTCTCTGAGCTCGCCAGCGGAGAGGTCCACGAGCTTTCACGTGAGCTGGCGGAAAGCGTGAGCAATGCGTATGATCGGCCAGAGCAGATTGGCAGCGACCGTCTCGTGAATGCACGAGCTGCCCGGCAAATCTGGGGCTGCCCGTGCATTGTAGCGGACCTGGGAAGCTGTATCACCGTTGATGTGATTGATGAGGCAGGGGTGTTTGTCGGCGGGGCAATCGCTCCGGGCCTGCCAGTCTTGAAGGCGGGGTTTGTCACTCGTACTCCACATCTGCAGGAATCTCTCGATGCAACAGAGCCACCGGGAGACGTGAGCCTGCCGGGACGTTCCAGCGAAGACTGCATCGCATTGGGGCTGTATGCGGCCATACGAGGTACGACGCGCGAGCTTTGCACGGACTTCAAGGCGCGCTATGGAGATCTGCCAATCGTGCTGACAGGGGGCGACTGGCCACTTGTTGACGGCCACCTCTCCGGCAAGATCATTGCAGACGAACTGCTGACATTGAAAGGCCTGGCATTGCTGGATTGTGATAGATAACAGCCGCCCCAGCCCAACCGGCCCTCCTCCATTAACCATCGGCGCCGTCTCGATCTACCCACCTACAGTGCTCGGGCCGATGGCGGGTCACACGACCCTTCCCTATCGCCTGCTGTGTCGACGCGCTGGCGCAGGACTTGTCGTGGGTGAAATGGTGGCGGCCAATGGCATTGCATACCGGAATCGCAAGACACATACGCTCCTGCACACATGCGACGAGGAGCATCCAGTGGCCAGCCAACTGTTTGGGGATACTCCGGAAGTGTTGTATAATAGTGTTCCCGTTGCCGAAGCCGCTGGTGCTGACATAATCGACCTTAATATGGGTTGCAGCGTGCCCAAAGTGCGCAAAGCCGGCGCTGGCATAGAACTCATGGCCGACCCGGAACGGGGCATAGCGTGCGCCACGGCGATGGTCGAGGCAGCCACAGTGCCAATCACTGTGAAGCTGCGGACAGGCCTGATACCCGGCGATGAGCGATATATGGAGATGGCGTCGCGCCTCGAAGAAGTTGGCGTGAGTGCCATCACACTCCATGCTCGCAGCGCTGAGGAGAAGATGAGCGGTCGGGCTGACTGGTCACATATTTCGAGACTGGTCGAAGCTGTAAGCATACCGGTTATCGGAAATGGTGACCTCACCAGTCCGTCTGATGCTGTCGAGATGATGGAGAAGACAGGTTGTGCAGGTGTAATGTATGCCCGTGGCGCAATGGGGCGACCGTGGATATTCAGCCAGGTCGCAGCAGCGCTCGAAGGCAGGCAAAGTGCGCCTGACCCGTCTCCCGCCGGCATCATGGCTATCGCACTGTGCCATGCACAGATGCTGGTGCTGGAATTTGGTGAACACAACGGAATCTGCCAGATGCGAGGGCAGATGTCCCACTATTCCAAAGGGCAGCCTCATGCGCTCATGCTGCGACGGGGAATGCAGAGCGTCCATACACTCGCTCAGATGAAGGAACTCGTCAGCCAGTATTTGAAAACTATTGTTCAGCATGAAGCAGATGCTTCACGAGACATGCCGGATGGCACTCCCCTGTTGTGAGCTGGTTTCCGGCAATAGAGACAATTTGGCACACAATCCATTGGAAAAACCGTTCTGACCATCACCATCACATCTGCCCACGCTGTGACTGACACGGTGTGACAACTCGGTGACGGTGATCTCGACGATAGAAATCTGAATATCTGAGCACAACGTGACGGAAGGGGCGTTTGTGTCGCTTACACGGGCAGGTTCAGGGGTCATCTCCGCATCACTACTCTGACCTGCAGTGGAGAGGAAGCCGCATTATCCGTCTGAAGCGGCGCATATAGACAAAATTGAAGAAATTTGCATTTGTCCTGCATGCACTCGACACGAGTGATGTGAGCAGGAAATACCCGATAGCGAAATACGTGCCCCCGTGGCTGATTGAGAAGCTGCTTTTGCATATGCCTGCAAAAGAGATCAGCTACATTACAGGCGTTGAATCTCCAACGGGCGCGTGCACTGAAGGCTGGTTTGTCGGCTGCATGCAGACTTCCAACCAGTTGCTCAACGACCGCCCGGAGCGTGCGACAAAGAAAATTATCGAAGCCTGTAAACTCGCGCAGGATCTTGGTGCGGACATTGTGGGCTTGGGCGCATTGACGGCAGTTGTTGGCGACAAGGGTTTCACAATCGCGGAAAACATCGACATCGGCGTGACCACCGGAAACAGCTACACAATCGCGACTGCAGTGGAAGGCCTCGTTGACGCCGCCAGACTTGTCGGCCACGATACAAACACAGCGACAGTCGCTGTATTGGGCGCTACTGGTTCGATTGGCCAGGTCTGTGCGCGATTGCTTGCCAATAGCGTCGCGAAAATTATTCTTGTCGGGCGCCGTCAGGATGCGTTGGAAAAAGTCGCAGCCGACATCGGTGGACCGTGCGCGCTTGAGGTCAGCACAAACATCTCCGAGGCGCTTTCCAAGGCGCCACTGGTGGTGGCAGTCACTTCCGCGGTGGATGCAGTTGTCCAGCCCGAGGATCTCCTGCCCGGGGCAGTTGTATGCGATGTGGCACGCCCGCGTGATGTGTCAAAACGCGTTGCTGAAAAACGCGAGGATGTCCTGGTCATCGAGGGCGGTGTCGTCGCTATCCCTGGCGACGTCAACTTCAACTTCGATTTCGGTTTCCCAGCAAAAACTGCTTATGCATGTATGGCTGAAACCATGATATTGGCACTTGAGGAGAAAATTGGCGACTATTCACTGGGTAATGACCTCGGCATTGACAGGGTCCGCGAAATCCAGGGCCTCGGTAACAAGCATGGGTTCAAGCTCGCAGGTTACAGATCATTTGAACGCGCTGTAGATGACGCAGTAATCGCTCGCGTGAAAGCGCTTGCCGGGGCCGAAATTGCGGCCTACAAAAAAGGCTAGTGCACAGTCAGATATACATGCCGAATTTTTCAAATATGAAGCGAGATACAGCGAGGTGTACAGATGTCTCTTGATGACGAACAGGTTGTACAACGTAAGGAGAAGCTCGCAGAGCTGCAAGCAGCGGGTGCCGACCCATTCGCAATCCATCGCTTTGACCGGACGCATGTTGCGACCGAGGTCGTAGCACAGCTTGAAGAGATAGAGAAACTGGCCGGAGAAGATGAGATTGACTGGCATGAGGCGGGATTCGAGGCATGCGTCGCTGGCCGCCTGATGGCAGTCCGCAACCAGGGGAAATCCGTGTGGGCTGACCTCCACGATGGTTCCGGCAAGATTCAGATATGGATCGGCAAGAACCAGATCGGTGACGAGGCTTTCGAAGAATTTGGCGACCTCGACATCGGCGACATCATCGGCGTGCGAGGTGAAGCATTCCGCACCAGGCGCGGTGAACCGACGGTCAAAGCTGCGGAATTCGAGCTGCTCTCAAAATCCCTGCGCCCACTGCCAGAGAAATTCCATGGTCTGCAGAACGTGCAGATGCGCTATCGGCGCCGCTATCTGGACCTCATCATGAACGCCGAAACACGCGACATTTTTGCCAAACGAACGCGAATGGTGCAGGCAATCCGCGACTTCTTCAATGCAAGAGGTTATCAGGAAGTTGAGACGCCGATGCTCCAGCCGTTGTACGGCGGGGCGAATGCGCGCCCGTTTGAGACGCATCACAATGCACTCGACTTGGACATGTACCTCCGAATCGCGCCAGAGCTCTACCTGAAGCGCCTCATAGCCGGCGGGATGGAGCGAGTGTTCGAAGTCGGACGCGTTTTCCGCAATGAAGGCATCGACGCGCGCCACAATCCCGAATTCACGATTCTTGAAGCATACGAGGCCTATACCGATTACGAAGGTATGATGGACATTTTTGAGGGTCTCGTGCCCGCGATGGCTATGGCGGTCAACGGCTCACTGCAGATTAATTACCGAGACAATGACATTGATCTGACCCCGCCATGGAACCGAATTGTCCTGACTGACGCGATCAAAGATGCGACGGGTATCGACTTCATGACGCTGGAAACCGACGATGATGCGCGCAGAGCCTGCACAGACCTCGACCTCGGAGACATGCAGAAAGACTCCTGGAGCGCACTGCTTGACAAAACATTTGACCGATACGTCGCTCCAGACCTGATTCAGCCGACATTTGTCATCAACCACCCAGTGCGAGTGTCGCCACTTGCCAAACGACTGCCTGGTGCTCCGGAACTCACTGCACGTTTTGAGCCGTTTATTGGTGGAGACGAAATAGGCAACGCATTCAGCGAGTTGAACGATCCGATTGACCAGCGCGCACGCTTTGAGGCACAGGTGCGTGAGGGGATCGCCGGTGATGATGAAGCTCATCCGCTAGATGAAGATTACCTGCTGGCTATGGAATATGGCCTGCCCCCAACCGGTGGCATGGGGATGGGCATCGACCGAGTTCTGATGATGCTGACCGGCTGCACTAATCTGCGCGAGGTGATTCTGTTCCCGCAGTTGCGGCCCGAGGAGGGCTAGGCGCATGAGTGTCTTCATCGACATCCTGATAACGATGCGACCACGCCAGTGGACGAAAAACCTGCTGGTTTTCGCCGCCTTGCTCTTCGCTGGAAAAATTGGAGATGTCGCCGCCGACAGAGAAGCGCTGATCGCGTTTGTCTCATTCTGCATTTTGTCTGGTGCAGTCTATTTTCTGAATGACTCGCTGGACGTAGAACGAGACCGCCAGCACCCGGTAAAATGCAAACGGCCCATCGCTGCAGGTCGACTACCGGCCTGGGAAGGCATACTCGTAGCCGGCACGTTGGCGCTTCTTGGCCTCGTGGTGGCGTATTTCGTGAATACTGCTTTCTCGGTTTTCTTCTTTCTGGCGATAGCCTATATTCTGCTGACAACAGCTTACAGTCTGTGGCTGAAACACGTTGTTATCCTGGACGTGCTTGTCATCGCGCTCGGATATGTATTGCGCGCTGTCGCCGGTGCGGCTGCTATTGAGGTGGAAATCTCACCCTGGCTGGTTATCTGCACGCTTCTGTTGACACTTTTCCTGGCGTTGGCCAAGCGGCGAGGCGAAATCGTTCAGCTCGAGGATGGCGCAGCCGACTACCGCAAAATCCTTGACGAATACAGTCCCGGCCTGCTTGATCAGATGATCGCAGTGGTAACTGCTTCAACAGTGGTGACATACTGTCTCTATACTGTGGACGACCGCACGATTCAAGTGGTCGGAACCCCCAATCTGGTATATACGGTCCCACTGGTCATCTACGGAATATTCCGTTATCTGTATCTCATGCACGAAAAGAAGCTGGGCGGCAATCCCGACCAGCTTCTCATTGGTGACACACCACTGCTTGTCACGGTTGCTCTGTATACGCTTGCGGTGGGGCTGCTCCTGTATTTTTCGTAGGTTCCACGTCTCGCCGCAGAAGCACAGTAGCTACACTATCACGGTAGGCCACGTCCCAGGAGGGCGTGGCCTCCATTGTGTCGGCAAGCTTGCTTCCGGTCTCGAGCAGGGCCCAATTGACATTGTATTTACCAAGCAGCTGCTCCCAGCCCGCATCGCACCGATTGATCTTCAGGAAATCTTCAAACACTTTCTGGCCATACATTTCTGCGCGACCATCAATGAACACACTGTAATCGGGATGGAGACGATGAATCAGGTACCCTCCCCAGTGATATGTGTTGATCATCTTTCCTGCAGGCCGATGTTCGCGCACCCAGTCCACCGCCGCGACGGGAAATTTCATCGCGTGCTCCTCGCGCACTTGCAGGCCTCTGGGCGACAGCCCAATGCTGCCACTCAGCATAACTATGGCCGTAATGATCGCGATAGCAGCGGAAACCTCCCGCTTTGGCGCTTCTGTCATGCCCGGTGCATAGCCCAGCAATTCCATTCCAACTGCGTCAAACCAGCGGCTGAGCACTGGCGTAACCGCCCACATCATGAGAAACGACGCCGCAAGGCCGCCACGCACCCAGCGCAGGCCCAGTGCGACGGCGAAGATGCCGAGAAGCATCTGAAACAGGGATGTCTTGCCGACGCGCACTGCCAGTATGAGTGCGCCACCAAACACTGTTATGATCAGCGGCAGTGATTGAACCCCAAAAAGATCGGGAGCAAGCCACTCCCTGACCGCAACTGTTGCCCACCCATAGTCACCGCCGGGTAAAAACCCGACACAATACATGAGCAGGCGCAGGCCGACCGGATTGGCAATGCACGAGACGAGTGCAAGCAGACCCGTGCCGAGCCCGATAACTAATGCTTTTGGCGAAACGTGGATGCCATCCTCAAGATGCTCTGAGCCACCCAATGCCATGTGCAGTGTCCACATCCCGATTACCACAAAGCCGAGGGTGAAACTGGCGTGTATATTTGCCCAGAGACCAAAAAGGGGAGCAACCAGCAGCAGGAGCCACGGTCGCGCGTCACTATTTTCGAGTATAACGAAGAGTGCCATGAGCAAAAGAGGCAGAAGAATGTGTGGCCTGCACTGAATGTTGAGCAGACTCACGCCACCGATGAGCAGAACGGCAAGCATCACTGCCAGATATGAGCATCTGCGCCGCAGAAGCAACCATGCCAACAGGCCGAATGTAACCGCTGCGATAACTGCACGCATCCAGATGAGACCAGCATCGCCAGCAACCGAATACACAAGTGCCTGGGCGACCTCGAATAACCACTGCTGCGGTGGCCTGAAGTTGCCATATGCCGTGTGGGAATACTCGTCATACGCCACAATATGGCCGGACTGGAGAATATCCTGCCCGAGCTGCAGATGCCACCATACGTCGTACGAACGAAACGATCCGGAGCCTATCAATAGCCCCAACGTAGCCGCAACAGCGCAGACGACTACTGTAAAACGACGATGAGTGAGGCGTATGCTGTTCTCGGCAGTCACAGATTCCCTTTCCGGCAACTGAGGGTGCGATGTGGCCTATACACCCTGAATAAGGCCGACGGCAGTGTCGGTTAGTATATCCACAGCCTCAGGAGCATACCCCTGAGGCAACGGCTCTCCATTGGGCAGTGAGAAATATATCATGGCGTCACGCGCTTCGTAACCCCCTGCCTCATATTCTCCACGCCCGACAAAATATGAACAGACACGGTTTGAGTAGCCAAGCGTACAAAGATCGAGGTCATAGAGACGTTCTTTGAGCTCAAGCCCGATGTCGGCTGACATCTCACCGGCCATTGCCACAATGTGCAGATCGCCGAGCAGCAGCACCTGTATCTCCATTGGGATACTTGACGCCAATGAGCCCTTCCGCTCCACAGTCTCACGCACCCGTGCTGCCCAGCGCTGCGAGAACTCGTTACCAGCTTCGGCGCTCATGATTTCCGCTTCCGAAGGCGTACCGATCAATGGCAATTCGACCATGCGGCTGATGCCATCAATCTCGTCACCCAGACACCTGCGCTCACCACAGAGCGTAGTCTCGACAGCACGGGCAAGCTCCTGCCCGAACTCGTACACCATATCCAGCGTGCCGGCCGCATGCGCCCGCGTAATCGGGTTGACGACACGTGGCCTGACATCGCCACCGCATCCCTGCAGAAACACTGGCAGGCAGCCGGGAATCGCTCTACGCAGTTCTTCGCGCGCTGGTCCCGGATAATCGGGGCCAATCTCATAGCCCCCCAGCGTCGTCGGATGGCAGGCATACGAAAATATGACCGCGCGCACATCGCCCACCGGCGAAAGTACGCGAAGCACAGGCACATCAAAATCTGCAGGCCCCTTCGGATCGGGCGCCATTTGCCTGCACTTTCCGTCCGCGTCCT
>CAYSRY010000008.1:0-12361 GCA_964433395.1 uncultured Armatimonadia bacterium
CATCTGCTGCACGGATCATGTTACGGCATTCTGCGAGGGTTGGAGCCATGATTTTTTCGCAGTAGATGTGCTTTCCAGCATTTGCTGCAGCGACGGTCGCTTCAGCGTGCATATGAGAAGGAACCAGGATGACTGCAATGTCAACGTTTTCGTCCGCGACTAGTTCATTGTAGTCGGTATAGATGGTTGGTTTGGACGCACAGTTTTCACTCACTTGAGCTGCGCGTTCAGCGTTGATGTCAGAGATCGCGGTGATCGTGGCGCCATGCATTTGTTCAATGGCATTGATGTGGGTCGCACTGATGCGGCCACAACCAATGAGACCATAGCGGATTTCCTGCATCTGGTATCACTCCGTTTGACAAACTTGCGCGTTACGGCGTCTTTTCACACTCTTCTGTTACGAACCAGCCGGCACGGATTCGTAGAGCTTGGGGCCGCCATATTCGTAGAATTCAGGCCCGAGTGGCAGGTCCATCCATGCTCTGCGCTGGTTGGCCAGATAGGCGGCCAGTGCCCATTGCACATTCAGCATTCCGTCTCGCCCGGTGACCGGTGGCGTTGTGTCATTTTCTATGCATGCGAGAAATTCGTCGTGGAAGCGGTGCCACGGATCTCGGCGAAGGTCGTCATCGATTGGTACATCGACGGGGTCCTCGGTGCCAAATTGGATTTTGAGGTCGTCTGGCCAGTAAGCGACATAGATGATGCCTTTGGTACCGTAGATAGTGAAACCGTGGTTCCGAGCAGCTACGCGGTCAAGTGTGCAGTACATGGCGATGTTGATGACGGTGCCGTCATCGCAGACCGTTGTCACTGCAAATTGGTCTTCCGGGATCTGTCCAGCACTGTAGCGGTTTGCGATCCAGGCGCTGACCTGTTTGGGTTCTTTGCCGCAGATGGCACGTGCGGTGTCGATGTAATGCGCGCCGAAGTTGACAACATAGCCGTGGCCTTGCGCACCAGCCGTGAACCGCCAGAAGTTGGCTGGGACATTGTCGGGCAGAGTGGCTTGACCGACGAATGCGCCGTCAAGCGCAATGATATCACCGATCTCTCCAGCCTCAACGAGTCGTCTTGCTTGTGCGAACGTGGAGAAGTAGCGCGTGTTCTGGCCCACAGTGAGTTTGACGCCAGCATCGTCGCACGCGTGTATCATGTTGCGGCATTCGCCTATAGTCGGGGCCATTGCTTTCTCGCAGAACACATGTTTGCCGGCTTTAGCTGCAGCCAGTACACATTCCTCATGAAACTGTGTAGGAATGCATACGACGACTACATCAACTTTGGGGTTGGCGAGCAGATCGTTGTAGTCCTGGTAGACTGCTGGGGTTGCTTCGCGTCCCTCCACTGCCTTGTAAGCTTTGTCGATGTTGTGGTTCGATACAGCAACGAGCTCGGCATTCGGTAGTGCTTCGGCCGCGTTCATATGACGTGCACTTACACGTCCACATCCAACGACTCCATATCCGTAGGTCTTCATCCGGTATCACCTGACCTGTGGTCGATTGGCGGAAATTGTCTCATATTACCGCTTTTTTACTGGCGGAAGCAAGAAGATGGCAATGAAGCACAGAGCTGCTACTTTGTGGAAAATCTTGAGAGTGCCGTCGGATTCCAGGTAGGGCGTCTTGCAATTTGAGCGTTTCAGTCTATAATCTATATGTTGCAACATCAAGTGAGTGCGACAAATATATGACAGCAGATGGCGTATTACCCGATGCCTCGCCCTATTATTCTATTGGGTGCGAGGGTTTTTGTGTATAAGCCTACACAATGTATATACAACATAATACTGACGAATATTAGGCGTATCAGCCTGTTTATGTGAGGAGTAGTCAAAATGTCAATGCTAGTTTATCTGGATGGCGAGCTGGTGCCTGAAGCCGAGGCAAAAGTGTCAGTATTCGATCATGGTTTGTTGTACGGCGATGGTGTCTTTGAGGGGATCAGAGCTTATAATGGGCGTGTTTTCCGCCTCACCGAGCATCTCAAGCGTCTCTACAATGGTGCTAAGGCATTGAAACTCAGTATTCCTCTTACGCCAGCGGAGATGTCAGAAGCGTTGCTTGAGACTCTGCGTGCGAACAACCTGCGCGATGCCTATATTCGCCTGGTTGTTACACGCGGGAAAGGCGACCTGGGCCTTGACCCGAGGAAGTGCCCCAAGGCAACAGTTTTCATCATAGCGGCGTCGATTTCGCTTTATCCTGATGAATTCTATCAGAATGGGCTTGAGGTAATTACGTGTTCAACTCGGCGTAACCATCCAGTCACGGTTGATGCTGGTGTCAAATCACTGAACTATCTTAACAATATTTACGCGAAAATGGAGACGGCCGAGGCCGGAGTGTCGGAGGGCATCATGCTCTCAATTGATGGCTATGTCGCAGAATGTACCGGTGACAACATATTCATCGTGACCGATGGGGTCCTCATCACACCGCCATTGCATGTTGGTAACCTTGGCGGTATCACGCGCGAAGCGATCATGGAATTGGCTGCCAAACGCAATATGGAAGTGCGGGAGGATCTGTTCCGGATTAAGGAAGTCTACTGTGCGGACGAGTGTTTCCTGACCGGTACGGCTGCAGAAGCTATACCTGTTGTCAAAGCCGATGGCCGAATAATTGGAGATGGCAAACCCGGTCCAGTCACTAAGCAGTTATTGGCTGATTTTGGGGAGTTAACCAATTCCGAAGGGACGCCGATATACAAAGAATAGTTGCGAAGCGAATTGGGTAAACTTGATAAGGCTGGGCTGAGCGTGTAAATACTCATGGACGCGCCCCACGTGCAGAGCCTTCTGTGTGATCGCGTTGGTGCGCATCTACAGGGCAGCGGGGGGCGCTTCATGCTTTCTCAAAAGTGGGTGTACAGAAGACAGCCCTCTCATATGTTTTGACAGCCTGGTGCGCCAATTGCAGCTTTCGCGTGAGTAACGCAGAGCAAGTATACCGAAGTGAAAGAGATCAAATTACGGGCCCTGAAAGTGGCTTTGACCGAACCAAATGCCGCTGATGGCCGTCTAACCAGTAGTTGCTGTGGTGTGCCCATGTTTGTGCACTGTTCCATGGCTTGCTTTGGTTCAGGTAATGCCATCGCAACTGGGGCTACGGGTGACGAATATCTCTGAGATAGACGAGTATCTCTGAGATAGACAAGTATATCTCAGAGATATGGGTTAGACCAACCGAGCAACATTCAACAATCTGTGGAACGGCCTCGACATTCTGGTCTTTGTCCGCAGTATTAACGTAGCAATATGTTATGTCAGGAGGCAGTACCCTCTATGGAAATATGGCAGCGATTCACCAGCCGTGCCCGCAGGGCCGTGCTGATGGCCCATGATGAAGCACAACGCATGGGTATGCAGCTCATCTCGCCCGAGCATCTTCTACTGGGTCTGATGCGCCTGCGCGAGGGCGTCGCGGCCGAGATTCTGGAGAGCCTCGGCCTCGATCTTGAGCGTCTGCGCACAGAACTGCGTCGTCAGATGGAAGGTGAGGGTGGCGCTCAGGTGCCGTCCGATGTTGAATTTACAGATGAGGCGCAGCGTGTTCTGCAACGTGCCTTCAGCGAGGCACGGCATCTTGGCGATCACCATATCGGCACTGAGCATATCCTCATCAGTCTGCTTCGAGAGGGTAGAGGTTCGGCCTATCGTCTTTTGCGCCGTCACGGCGCGGATCTGCCAATGGTCAGGCATGCGTTGAGTGAGATTTCCGGTCGGAATTCTGAAGATAGCAACGATGAGGACGTCGCAGTCAGCGACAGTGAAACGCCAACGCTTGATTACTTCAGCCGTGACCTCACTGAAATGGCCCGCGAAGCGCAGTTGGACCCAGTTGTTGATCGTGAGGTTGAGACGGAACGCGTTGTCCAGATTCTGTGTCGTCGTACCAAGAATAACCCGTGTCTGATTGGTGATGCGGGTGTAGGAAAGACAGCGATCGTCGAAGGCTTGGCCCAGAAGATAGTAGACCATGAGGTGCCCGAGTTACTTCAGAACAAGAGAGTTGTGGCCTTGGATCTCGCTGGGCTCGTCGCTGGGACGAAATACCGTGGCGAGTTTGAGGATCGGATGAAGCGTGTGCTTGACGAGATCCGTGAAAGCGAAGGCAAAATAATCCTATTTTTGGATGAGTTACACACGATAGTTGGCACTGGCGCAGCTGAGGGTGCCATGGATGCGTCGAATATTCTGAAGCCCGGGCTTGCACGAGGTGAATTACAGTGCATCGGTGCCTCCACTGTAGACGAGTATCGCAAGCATATCGAGAAGAGCCCGTCACTCGAACGTCGCTTCCAAGCCGTGGTAGTTGAACCGCCAACGAATGAGCAGACATTGGCAGTGCTGCGAGGGATCCGTGACAAGTACGAGGAGTTTCACGGTGTTCAGATAAGCGAAGAAGCGCTGCATTCAGCAGTTGATCTGTCAGTTCGTTACATAAATGATCGTGCTTTACCAGACAAAGCAATTGACTTGATTGATGAGGCTGCATCTCGCGTGAAGTTGCGGTATTTCAAAGCGCAACCACCGATCGTCGATCTTTTGGAGGAGCGAGAGCAGCTCCAGCGCAATATGGAGGAGGCCTTGGCGCCGGAGACCTATGACCTGGAGCAAGCGCGCCAAGCTGATGCATGTCGACAGGAGATTGATGAAAGAATAGCCGCAACCCGTGAGCAATGGGCTACTGCCCAACAGCCTATGGTCATAGCAGATGACATTGCAGATATTGTGTCCATGTGGACGCACATCCCAGTCAATGCAATTACACAAGAAGAGTCGGCACGGCTTCTCCGGATGGAGGAAGAGTTACATCGCGATGTTGTCAGTCAGGACGAAGCGATTACGGCTGTGTCGAAGGCTATCCGTCGTGCACGTGCAGGTGTCAAGGACCCGCGTCGTCCTATGGGGTCGTTTATCTTCCTGGGGCCGACAGGGGTGGGCAAGACTCTACTTGCGCAAACGGTTGCAAAGTTTCTGTTTGGCGACAGGGACGCACTCATCCGTATTGACATGTCTGAGTACATGGAGAAATTCGCGGTCTCGCGTCTCGTTGGTGCTCCCCCAGGCTATGTGGGCTATGAGGAGAGCGGACAGTTGTCAGAGGCTGTCCGTCGGCGCCCATATTCGGTAATTCTGTTTGATGAGATTGAGAAAGCGCACCCTGAGGTGTTCAACATACTGTTGCAGATCATGGAGGACGGTCGCCTGACTGATGCACAGGGTCGCGTAGTAGATTTCAAAAATACCGTAGTTATCATGACCTCTAATGTAGGTGCCCGAACGATCAATATTGATCGTCCAGTAGGCTTCATGACAAAGGATAGTAAGCGGGAAGTTGGCGAGGGGCAAAAAGACTATTCGCGAATGCGGACGAAAGTTGTAGATGAGCTGAAAAAGACCTTTAGTCCTGAATTTCTTAATCGCGTTGACGATGTGGTCGTATTCCATGCGCTCACACGTGAAGACATCGTCGGTATTGTCGACCTAGAACTACAGAATGTGCACGAGCAGTTGCGTGCTCGTGGCCTGCGATTTGAGATAAGTTCCCAAATGCGTGATTTCCTGGTTGAGAAGGGTTATGACCCCAACATGGGGGCACGTCCACTGCGCCGGGCAGTCAGACAGTACATTGAGGATCCAGCTGCCGAACGCCTGCTTGCTGAGGAGCGCGAGGAATTTGATGGTGTCATGCGAGTTGACATCGACAACGATCACAATGTGCAGGTTGTAATCGAGGAAGAAGAGGAACTTGCGTGCACCCCCAGTTAGGGGACCTACAGCGATCTGCAAATATGATAGCTGCCTGTATGATGCGACGCCCACCCGAGTTCGGGTGGGCGTCTCTGTTTGTGCATGTGGGCGCAATAACCTAATCGTAGACTAATATCACATTGCTCAACTTGCGTTTGGGCAGTGTGACGAACAGTCCGTTTGAGTAGAGACCAGACGATGAACCACCATCAAGGTTAACAGCAGTCTCACATTCGCTCTTCGCGAGAATGTTTGCGAGTTTGTTGAGCGATATCGGGGTGTGCACAGTCACAAGTAGCAGCTTGCCCGAGGCTGTCAGCCCCACTGCACTTCGGCGTGCGACGCCCAACACTGATGGATCAGTGAACCCTTCATCAATCGGGTGAAGGTAGACCTCTCCATGACGGACCAGCGTGGGCCCTGTTGTTATCGCGTGCTGGACGCCAGTAAAACTGAGCGGTGCTCCATTCGTTGAGAAGCGGAACTGGACTTTCCCCCCCTCATCAAAGCAGAGCGCGGCACCGCACTGTCCCTGGTACAGGTATTGACTATAACGGACGATGGTGCCAGTTGGTTGGCCATTTGCCAAATGAAAGTATGTACCATTGATGGCGGCGCGAGGTTGGTATCTGGCGACAATATTGTGGAAGCTCTCCAGTGGAAAATAGCCGCGCTTTGGATCGGCATTGCGCGCGAATCCCGGCATAAAGCGCACATTTCGCGCATGAGTGTTTATTGAAACGATATTGACACCGACGCCCCCCACTATTTTCCAAGTCCTGGTGACGTGTGGGCTGCGCATTGGCGAACTATTACCGAAAAGAGGCAGTGTCGTTCCGATCGCATCCTCAGCGCATGCGGGTGCTGCAGAAATCCCCATAAACAATAGTAAAGCATATGCGAGAGTGGTATACGACATCGCGTAGTACTGCGATGCATCCTGTCGACTGTGTCGAAGAGTCTGTGTCATGCTGTATTTGTCGCTCCGTTGCAATGCATAAATGAATAATTTCGCCATAAAACGGCCTGCGGCCTGCTTGAGCCCCCTGTTCGTTTTGTCATCAGCAAATAGGGCACAAGCACATCTCATCACCAATCGGTTGTCAACGTGAAGTTTTTGTGTCTTTTTTAAAAGCAAAGGAGGAGACTGCAGAATAGGCGCGAAATAGTACCATGCAGGTCAAAGGGGCGAGACTCGCCGGGGGGGCCGGGTCTTGAAATTGACATATCGGCTAGAAAAGTATTCGATGTACCGCATCATCGTGCGTGGGCTTCCGTCAGGAGTACATGCACGTGTGTTATTTTGTTTGCTGTTTGTGATAGTGTTTACTGTTATCACAATTTGTCCCTCGTTCGCCCAGACGATTGGTTCATCCAGCACACGGTCCAGAAACCCCAGCGTTTTTGAGCTCTCCACAAGCATCCCCGGTACTGTAGAGTATCAAACCCAGCAGCAGGCCCACATTATTGAGGCGTGTCTAACCGAGATCGATGCCATCAGCGCATGTTCGGTGACACTGCGCGTTGATGAAAAACTCGCGGCGGTAACGTCCACTATTGCCCTCGAAGATGGTGTGGAGTGGTCCAGCGAGTTAGAGCAGACGGTTATTGCTATCCTCTCGGAATTCGTTCCCAATCTTTCAGACCAGCAGATTCTGATCGCAGATCGTCGCGGGCGTGTGCTGTATAACCACGGTATTAGCTATGTCCCACCGGATGTTCCACCTCCCGGTGTGCCCTCAATGGAGGCTGAGACACCTCGGCGGAATTCATCAGTAGCTTTTTTGGTGATTGTCGTGGGGGCACTGTTTGGTATGCTGGTTATTTTTTTTGTTGGGAGAGCATACAGACGTCGTTCGGTCTCACGAATTCACCAGAAGACACAAGTCGTGAGGCAGTGGGCGTTTTTGCGCGAATACGACAAACAAATAGTGCGTGCCGTGATGGCTGAACAACGTCCTGAGGTCATCGGTGCAATAGAGGTATTGCTTGATGCCCCCACTCGGCAGTGGATGCATCCCATTCTGAAGAGGTTGAAGCAGGAGTTGAGGAAACCAGTGCGTGGCATAGGTGCTGTTGCCGAGAATGCTCTTCGGAATGAGATACGCGATGCATGCATAGTTAAGTCCTCATCGACGCATTGCAGGAGGAAGTAGATTGGTTCGAGTGCTGAAGACTAAAGACGAAGTGAGTGCGTGCGGATCCCCGCTTTGCGGTGCATTATCCCCGGTTTGCCAGGGAAATGGTGCCCTGGTTGAATATGGCGCGTTGTGTCTGGTGCCGGCAGCCACCTCAATAGCATCTTCTGTTGCTACCGCCGACGAAACTATGCAGCCTCAAGCATTGAGTGATAGCGTTGAGCGCCTGCAGCGTGTTCTGCACGAAATGGTGGGGGCATTTGCCCATCAGCGCGGAGAGCTTCTGCTCGAACTGAAGCCAGTGCTTCTGGCGATGCTATTTGGTGCCGTTGAGCGTATTGTACGGGCCGAAGTGGTCACAAATCGAGATATTGTGATTCGGTGTTTGGAAGCAACGCTGGATGATCTGCGTCTGAATGGTCGCGTGCGTGCGCGAATAAATCCCGTGGATGTCGAGCCACTTCGAAATGCGCTTGAGAGTGAGGCACTGTGCGCATTGCCGGGGTGCGATATTGACATTGTTGCAGACTGTTCCATCTCTGCGGGGGGATGTTTGCTGGAAACTGACTACGGTCAAGTCGATGCGACGATCCAGACCCAGCTTGCGGCCCTCGAATGCGCACTTGGTCTGGCCCCATAAAAGGTGTTGACACGGCATTGTGACCACATTACCTGAGGATAATGCCAAGCAGCGTTTGAAGAATTGGTTCAGCGAACGTGCGCGAGATATTGTTGTGGCGCCGCTTTTCCACCGGATAGGGAGAGTGGAGGAAGTGGTCGGGCTTGCAATGGTATCGCATGGCCCGCCTGCACGTATTGGTGAGGTGTGTCACGTAGACACGAGTGATGGTCGCAATCAGGTTATAGCGCAGATCATCGGGTTTCGCGGCAATAGGGTGCTCATGATGCCGCTTGGGACTATTGAGGGAATTCAGCCTGGGTGCCGCGTCGTAGCGACAGGCAGGCAGCTTTCAATAGCGGTAGGCGAAGCATTGCTCGGGAGGGTCGTCGATGGTTTTGGACAAGCCCTTGATGGCCTGGGTGCAATTGCTTCAGAAGAATGGCGTCCCGTTCACGCAAACGCTCCACGCCCAATGGCGCGTGGCCGCGTTACCGAAGCATTGGATCTGGGTGTGAGGGCCATTGATGGCCTGTTCACTTGCGGACGCGGCCAGAGGTTGGGCATTTTTGCTGGCAGTGGTGTGGGCAAAAGCGTGCTGTTGGGAATGATTGCGCGCAATAGCAGTGCTGACGTCAATGTTATCGCTCTGGTGGGAGAACGGGGACGGGAAGTACGAGACTTTGTTGAGGAGCAACTCGGGAATGCGCGGAAGCGTTCTGTGGTGGTTGTGGCCACTTCAGATGAACCGGCATTGGTGAGACTTCAGGCTGGCTTCGCAGCTACCGCTATAGCTGAGGCTTTTCGCGATAATGGCGCCCACGTAATGCTTGTCATGGACTCAATAACACGCCTGGCTCGTGCACAGATGGAGGTAGGGCTCGCCGCAGGAGAGCTTCCGGCGAATCGCGGGTATCCCCCTTCTGTCTTTGGGGTCATACCGGCCCTTCTGGAACGCGCGGGACCAGCCACACATGGTTCGATTACAGGTATCTATACGGTTCTCGTGGAGGGCGACGATATGCTCGAACCAATCGCTGATACCGTCCGCTCAACACTGGATGGACACATAGTGTTGTCTCGTGCGCTCGCTGAGAAAGGCTGTTACCCCGCTATCGATATAAGCGCAAGCGTGTCTCGATTGATGGGGCAGATAACCACGCCTGAACACATGGAGGCCGCAAGCACGTTGCGGCACCTCTGGAGGAGCTACGCTGAGATCGAGGATCTGGTTACTGTAGGTGCGTATCAGGCTGGTGGTGATAGCTGGCTCGATGCCGCAGTGGCACTTCATCCCGAGTTACGGGGCTATTTACAGCAGCCTATGGATGAATATGTCAGCGGCACAGACGCTCGGGGGACTTTGGCAGAACTGTGCAGGCGTGCGGAAGCACTGGCAGAGCGGAAGAGGGTATCTAATGCGCGATGAGACCACCCTAATGCGTATCGCCAGCTATTTTGGCCTGCGTGAGAAGACGTTAACCATGGATATGCGATGCCTCGAGGCACGCAGGATGCGCATGATTACACGGATAGTGAAGCTACGGAGCGAATTAGGGCAGGGAATAACCTCGACCGAAGACGCTATACCATCATCGCTCGTTCTGAGCAGCGCGGTGACAGCAGCGCATATTTCGAGGGAGTTGCGTATAGTTACTGTGGAATTGTTGGAATTGCAGCAACAGCTAACGGCTATCAAAGCTGAGGCAAGCAGACGGGGCGGGTGTAAAAAAACACTGCTGCATTTGGCGCAAGGTGCTCACGACGAGCGCGTCAGGGCTGAGCGTTTGCGCGAACAGGTCGAACTTGACGGACTTGCACACGTGCGAAGTGAACGTCTGCGGAGGGAAGAGAATGGTTATTGAACAAATCGGCGATCGTATTAGAGAGCCAGCGCATCTTGTGGTGCCAGACGTCAGCATGCCTGGGCAGCTTGATGCCGAGGTTATCAGAAACTGGGCACGCCGATTGGCAACCACATGTCAGGACGTGCTTTGCGAGGAAGTTGGGCCATCACTCACGTCCCTCTATGGTAATGGAGATATATTGCAGGGGTTCACATGCTGGCACCCAACGGCAGATGCAGTTTCTTTCATGTTTGAGCTGAACGCAGTGGAATGTGGCATCGTCCTTCCGTCACCTGTGGCGATGGGGGTGCTGGCGGGGTTACTGGGGTTCGACACACTCAGTGATACTCCATTCGGCAGCACTGATCTTGGAATTCTGGCAGCGTGGTTGCAGCCCGTGGCAGACGGTATAGCGGCGCTTGCTGCTCTGACGGCAGGTAAAGTTCACAAACTTGGAGAGAACGCCTCATTCCATCTCAATGCGGGACCGCTTGTGGTATTAGAAATTGTACTGACGGGAAATGTCGGAGCAGGAGGTGTCCAGGCTGTAGTGCCTTGGGAGGTGGTTAGGGCTGCCGTGTGTCGCGAGATAAGCAAAATGCGGGAGACCATCTCAATCGATGCTCTCTTGAATATACCTGTGCATGCTGAAGCATTTATAGGCGGAGGTGAGATAGCCATCAGGGAGTGTATGGGTCTGGAAGCGGGAGATGTAGTGGTGTTAGACGGTGCTGATAAAGAGACAGTAGAGTTACGACTGCGTAACATGGTGCTACTCAGAGGAAGCCTTGGCAGCCACGCGACTGATTGGGCTCTGAAAGTCGGCGAACACAGCGCAAGTGAAGCTCTGGAAGAGTTGATTGGAGGCGTACGGTGAGTGAGTTGCACGAAGAGATAGTGCATGGAGATAGAGTGCACACTGACAGTTGTGATCGTAGTGGCGTAGTGCTCGCATCTCTAGAGGAAGTTATGTTGCCGATTGAGATTCGTATTGGCAGTGCAGAGTTGACATTGCGGGAGCTCCTGGATTGCAGGCCAGGTGCAGTGGTGAAACTAGACAGCCCGGTCGGAGCCAATGTGCATATGCTTGTCAACGGCAAGTCAGTTGCCAGTGGTGAACTGGTAGCTGTCGACGGGCAACTTGGCGTAAGAATTACTGATGTAGTGGGGGAACATTGTTGATATGCGCATTGTGGCATCGACTATAGGATTGATAATCATAAGCGTTGCTTCCTGTATGGCTGCCGGCTGTGAAGGACAGGAATTGAGTGCGCATGGCCCCGGGTACTACCTTCTTCGTGCTTTGGGAAGTCTAGTTGTTGTGATAGGCCTGATTGTCACAACATACCTGTTGCTGCGCCGATTCTCTGGGCACGAGGTGCCTCGTGTTGGTAGTGCGACATGCGGGCCGGTCGAAGTGCTGCAGATCCTTCCAGTTGACGCAGGGAGGCGCGTTTACCTGCTTGCTGTCGCCGATAAAGCCTACATTGTTGCGTGGTCGGGCGATACCGCAACGCTTTTAGGAACCATGGAGAGGTCGAGCTTGAGTGACTCAAACAGGTGACTACTCGCAACTTATAGTGATGTTTTCTGCTGCAGCGCTGCTACCTGCAGTTCTGGCGGTTACGACGACATTCGCGCGTATTGTCATCACGCTCATGTTTCTGCGAGCTGGTTTAGGGTCGCCTGATATACCACCCACCATCGTCGTTATGGGCCTGGCACTGTTCCTCACTGTATTTACTATGCGTGTCCCCCTGACAGATGCATATATGAATGCGATTGATCCCGTGGTTCGGGGTGATATGGCACTGGTAGATGGGGGAAAAGTGTTTCTGGAGCAATTGCATGGCTACATGTCACAACATACACGTGCAGCCGATGTTGAGTTGTTTGCTCGTTTTGCCCCCCCAGCCAATGGAGGCGATTGCTCACTTATCACCCTGACTCCTGCTTTCATCATCAGTGAGTTGAGGGTGGCTTTTTTGACTGG
>CAYSRY010000008.1:12371-20365 GCA_964433395.1 uncultured Armatimonadia bacterium
TTCCATTTGTCATTGTGGATCTGGTAGTCGGAAGCACTCTTGCAGCCGTGGGCCTGATCAATCTGCCCGCATCAGCGATTTCACTACCGTTCAAAGTGCTGCTGTTTGTCATGGTTGATGGTTGGGCACTGCTCTGTGGTGCGATGCTTGAGAGCATGCGATAGGATAAAATGTTGCCGTTAAAATAAAGACCCGGGCATTAAAGCCCGGGCCATAGTGAACATTTTGCAGGATATGGGTTATTCCGTTGCGGAGGAGTAATTCGTAGCGTCGGTTCGGATGTAGAGGCGAAGCCAACGCGAACCGAAACGGAACTCGAGATCGACGTCTTTCTGCCAGACGCCGATGCCCTCAGCGATGAATGTTTCGGCTTTACCGACCACTAAGCCGGTTTCGCCGTCGAAGTTCACGGTAGCTTGCAGACTCTCGACGTAGTCCATGACGTTACGTTGCTCGCCGAGTATGGTTTCTGGTTCGCGGAACTGGACGGTGAGATTGCTGACTGTGTTCGAGACGGTTGCATTGTTTGAGTACATTGGAATGACCGAGAACGGATATGAATTCTCCCATCCGTCGCCATTGATAATCGGTATACGGAGGAACGGTTGACGATAGGGAACGGCTATGCCTGCCCCACCAGTGGCACCATGGGCATCAAGGCGAACCAAATCCTGGTTGGTGTCAAGGTCCATGTCATAGGTACCATAGTATTCGCGCCACGGTCGCATGCCACCCGAGTTGCTGAAGAGATAATTACAATACTGTTGCATTATGTCCGACGATGCTACAGGCAGCGTGGGCGGCGTCATAGGACTGTAGACTTCGGTGAATTGTGTTGTGTTAATCAATTCACCGCCCGGCGCCGCCGCTGTGTTATTGTCCGCGACACGCGTAACTGTTCCAGTCTGTTCCCAGACATCGTTCAGATAGTATGTGCGGGCATATATATCGTAGTCCCACGTGGCGCCAGTCTCCCGTGGAAAAAATTCGCCAGGGTAGACGCGGTAATCCCAAGCTTTGCCACCACAACCGCTGATCATCATAGCGAGAGAGGCTGCAAGCAATAATAGCAACGTTCTGGAACGCATAGCGGGCTCCTTTGACGCAACGTTGTTGACTATAACAGTTCGACATTAAAGACAATTATGGCACAGGCGGGAGCAATCGTCAACGCATTGCGCAGTGATAGCCTGAAGTTGATATATCTATTGGGAGTTGAATTATAACGGATCTTGTAACGGCAATCGCGCTTGTTCGTCATTCGCTTCTTGTGGCAACTTATCTCTGCATACCTCCCGTTGCATCTGCGGTGCTGGCAGGATTCGCCGCAGGCATTCTGCAATCATCGCTCGGCCTTAGCGATGCGAGTGCAGCTTTCACACCTCGTATGGCAGCTGCCATCGGTGCCCTTATCATATTTGGCGCGTGGATGGCTTCATTTTCCACCTGCTTTTGCGCGGAGCTCTGGAGCAGCATTCCTGAGCTTGTGCGCTAACGAGATGAGCGAACTTCTGAGTGGCCAATTGGCCATCTGGGGTCTGACTTTCGCACGGTGTATTGCGGCGATCGCCTTGGTTCCCCCGTTTGGATACCGGGGTATCCCGGTATCGTTCAGGCTGGGAGCCGCGGCGACAATTTCTGTTCCTCTGGCAATGGTTGCCGGGGCCGAAATTCGTCAGCCCCTCACAGCAATACAGTTGATCGAACTGATTGGGTGCAATGTAGCTACAGGGGTGCTTATCGGAGGTTGCGTTGCCACAGTGTTCTGGGGTGCTTATATAGCTGGTAGATATATTGATGGGGCAGGCGGGTGGCGTACCGAGGGAGTAATGCCTCAGGGGGCTGAGCTCACCAACCTGCTCGCGGCAGTGTTCTTCGTTCTGATGAATGGTCATCATGCGATTATCGCAGCTTTAGCGGGATCGCTTGAGTGTGTGCCACTGCTGGATGCCGCTGGCAGTGAATGGGTGTTACAGAGCGTACTGGTATTGCCTGCAAAAATGTTTGTTGCTTCTGTTCTCATAGGTGCCCCGGCGCTTCTGTCCCTACTACTTGCACGCTTGCTGCTCTGTATTGTTGAGCGCCTGTATTCTGATGTCGCTCAGGCGAGGATAGGGGACACTGCCCCCGCGATTTTGGGCATCCTCTGCTTTTCGGCCTCGCTGCCTGCTGTGGCTTACCTGTGTATTTCACAATTGCGTTATTGTCTCGACGCATTAGCTGTCATGTTCCAATAGGCAAGAACACTCGGTGAAGTTGGGCGGTCATGTTTGATGTCTGAGAAGAGATACGAAGCCAGCGAGCGCAAACTGGCTTGGGTGCGAATGCAGGGCTATCCACCTGTCAGTCGTGCTGCAACTTCTCTCTGTTCCATTGCGGGAGCGGTTGTGGCGATTGCATTTGCATGGCGGCCGCTGCTCAGTGGTCGCTTGTACGAGTTGATGCATGACAGCTTTTTGCAGGCGGCAGCGGGGGGCTCGCCTCAACCTGTGCTTGCAGATGCAAAGTGGACCTTGCTGATCATGCTTGCCCCATCGCTTGTAGGCGCATCATTAGGATGGGTTTTAGGTGCAGGGGTGCAGACAGGATTCGCTATAACGAGACCACGAGCAAACAGACAATCCGTCGGCTATTATGTTCTGCCTTGCGAAGACAGTTTGGATCTAGCGAGCCGCTGGTGCATGGGCCTGTTATTGCTCGCCAGTGCAGCCGTGACAATGGAGCGCATATTCAATGAGCTGGCGGTGACACCTTCGGCATGGAGTCAGCCGACGCTTGCCGCGGCCGCATGTGCGAGACCGGTATTTACAGTCTTTTTACCAACACTAGTTGGGGTGGTTTGTTTGGATGTTATCGTTACCAGGCGATTACGTCTTCTGCATTCACGGATGTCAGAGGCGGAAAAGAGACGCGAAGCAGAGGACACTGAACCTGGACAGATCACAAGATCACGACGTCAGTTGGGATGGAAGAATAGGGAGATCGGTAAACATGGAGTACGGTAAGGCGAGCGTGATTGGACTTATTACGTGTATGGTGATCGCACTTGTGCTCCCTATGCCAGGCTGGACTCTTGATCTGCTTCTCTCCGCCAATTTGGCTGCATCGCTCGCTGTTTTCAGCCTATCACTGATGACATCAGATAGATTCTGTTTGCAACATTTTGGGGGTGTCATGGTTGTATCAAGCCTCATTCGAGTTGCACTTGCGCTGAGTGTTGCTCGCAGTATTCTCTTTAATGGCAGTGAAAGCAGCCTTGTGCAGGGAGTGGGGCTGGCTGCCACATCGTCAGGTATTGCTACAGGGATCGCAGTAGTGGTATTGCTGGCGCTGGTCGACTTGCTCGTGATATCAGCTGGAACTGTGCGTGTTGCTGAGGTGATGGCACGGTTCGCGCTTGATGCGATGCCAGGACGACAGATGGCTCTCGATAGTGCAATCGCCGCAGGACAGATTGATACCGATGAAGCTATGGCAGGACGTGAAGAAATCGTCTCAGAATGCACGTTTTATGGGGCCATGGATGGTGCTGCCAGATTTCTTCGTGGCGACATTATCGCCACGCTTTGCATCGTCGCCATAACCCCACTTGCTGCAATTATTGGTCAGATGGACCAGGGGTTGTCCAGTGTTGGCCAATATATAAATGCAATGGTTGGCCACGGCATATTGCTTCTTTTTCCAGCTTTTCTCGTCGGTAGCGCGGGGGCATTGATAATCGCTCGGGCCAATGAACGTGAGGCATTTGGCGCACAAATTGCAGATGGAATAGTGAACCGACCAGAAACATTATTGATAGGTGCCGTAGTATTAATTCTTATGTCATGTGTCATACCGACAGGTAGGATATCGCTGGCAATGGCAGGGCTTTTGGTGCTTTGGGGTGTCCTAAAGTCTGGGTGGCTGCGAAAGAAGCCTAGCGTGGAGCAATCGACAGACCAAGCCATTAGCTTCTCGGCCACTCGCGGAGTCCAAATAGAGATTGGATTTGGCCTCGTTGATATTGTACAGGTCGATGGTTTTGAGGCTCAACTGTCACAGCTTCGCAGTCGGGTGGAGCAGCAGACAGGAGTAGCCATGGCACCACTTGTTATTTCAGACAATGCCCAGCTTGCTATGAGCGAGATGCGAGTACTATGGCAAAGGCAAATAATAGCTCGATGCGAGATACGATCGAAAGCATTTTTGGCGTTGGGTTTAGATGCGGATCAGGTGGCTGGCGCGCAACAGGCACACACGGGGGATGTCGAGTTGGGATCATGGATATCTGAGAAACAGGTTATGGCAGTGGAAAGAATGGGCATTGAGGTGCTTGATGCCGTCCACGCGCTCCTTTTTGTCATTGAAGACAGGTTGCTCAGTACTGTTGCCGAACGTTTTGACTTTGAAGACGCACATGCTCTAATGGGAAGCGTTGGTGAGACACATCCGGCTGCTCTCCAATGTGCCATTAATGCCGGTATGGACACTTCAGTCCTGTGTCGGATAGGGAGAAATCTGCTGGCAGGCAGAATTGGACTGCGGAATTTTTCAGCGATTGTGCAGGCCGTAGCGGAACTTTCGCCCACCTTGGGCACAGAGGAACTGACAGAGGGGGTGCGCAGGCGTATGGCGAGGACAATCTGTGAAGCGGCAGCTCCGGATGGCGAGTTGCTTGCGATTGCACTTGCCCCAGATCTATCCGCACGCTTGCGTGAGAATGCCCACGCAGGGAGGCCAGCCGGTGTTGGATTTGGCGAAGGCTGGCATGCCGCATTGTGCGCATGGGGCCGCGAGACCTATCGCCGTCAGCATCCGATTTGCATTCTCTGTGAGCCCGAGGTGCGCCCTGTCGTGCAGCGTTTGCTAGTCGATAGTGGGCAACCTCTGATGGCATTGAGCTTCGACGAACTGATGGCTGGATACGCGGTCAGGATACTGGCAACTATTGAGGATATGGATCTACAGCTGACACGAGGTAGGTCAGCACTGTATGAGGGGGGAGTATCCTGAGCGCTAAGCAGTTTGGAGTGCATCGACAGTCAAATGAGGGTGACGATGTGCGCGAGGAGCGCATCATCCAGAATGTTGATCTCGTACACTACATAGTGGGACGGATCGCCATTAACCTTCCCGATAAGGTTGACCGAGACGATCTTGTGAGTGCTGGCCTGATGGGGCTGATCAAAGCATCTGACCGCTTCGACGAGAGTCGGGGGATAAAATTCCGCACCTATGCAAGCACCGTGGTTCGTGGAGAAGTGATGGAGTCACTGCGTGCCAAGGACTGGGCCCCGCGTAGTGTAAGAAGAAAAGCAAGAGAGCTTGCCGCTGCTGTTGCGGAGCTCGAGGGACGTCTGAGCCGTCCTCCCACAGATACAGAGATAGCAGACAGGTTAGATTTATCTATAGACGATTACCATGATTTGCTGGCCAAAACCAGTGGCGCGAATATGATATCACTTGAGGAAATAATCACCGCTCACCCAGCGGATAGCGGTGATGGTATTTCCAGTCTGGGTGCTGAAACATCGGGAGACCCCGCCGAGGTGATTGACCGTGAAGCATTGCTCGACGTTATTGCCCGAGCAGTCGAGAGACTTCCGGAGCGCGAAGCATTGGTCATTGGTCTGTACTATCAGGATGAGTTGACGCTGCAGGAGATAGGAGAAGTTCTTGGAGTGACCGAATCGCGCGTATGCCAGATTCGCTCCCAGGCCATCGCGCGCTTGCGAGCGACACTCGAACGCGAGCTGCGCCTGCCTTGATACAGTTCCAACTTCAGTGCCTCGCGCACCTCACACTATGCTGCAGACCCATATAAACCACACAGCCGCCTGCAAGTAGCAGTGTCCCCTTCCATGGCTATGCAAAGCCGGGAACCCTGACGCGTGCCAATACGTTAATGCTCAAGCTAATAAACTCAGAGCTCGTCGGTTCCTCACTATTGTTCAGCTGTAATTGTGCCTTTAACTTCGAGGCGGGCATGTGTTATAATGCATCTCAGTTTGAGTAATGATCAAGCGGTGTTAACCAACGCAAAAGGGGTTGTCATTTCTTGCACAGAGGCATAGGTTACGCAGGATCCATCATAGTCGTATTCGCGATCTGTTGTCTGACCGTGTTGACTGGTTGTGGCAAACAGCCAGTTGCCGTTGTGAACGGTACCAAGGTCACTCGCGCAGAGTTTACGGAGAGGCTCGAAAGCACACAGGGCAAGCAGGTACTCGGCGATTTGATATTGCGTGCCCTTGTCGAAGACGCATTCCAGAAGTCTGGGCTGACGCTTGACGATGCCGCCGTCCAGAAGGAAATCGATACTGCAAAGGCATCAGCGCCAGATGAAAAAGCATGGCAGCAGATTCTCGAAGCGCGCGGCATGACAGAGGACGATTTCCGCGAGTTTCTCGCGTTCCAGATGAAGGTCGAGAAGCTGGCAACTAAAGACGTAACCGCAAGCGATGAGAATATGAAGAAGTTCTTCGAGGAAAACAAGGCGAGATTTTTCCAGCCGGAGTCGCTTGAGTTCTCGGAGATTGTACTGGGGGATAAAGTTACTGCCCAGAAACTTGCAAAAGAATTGTCGTTGAAGCCCGATGGCTTCGCTAATTTGGCAAAAGCTCACTCGCTGTCTGCCCAGACGCGTGAACGTGGTGGCCGACGAGACAAAGTGCCAACCGAGCAGATTTCCCCTGTGGCGGTCCGCATGGCGCTTGCCGATATGAAAGAGGGACAGATCAGCGATCCGGTTGAGGCTGAGGGCAATTGGTATCTGTTGAAAATGGAAAAACGCTATGCTGCCAAGCAGCCGGCATTTGAAGAAGTGAAAGACGATGTTCAGCGGGCGTATATGCTGGCGAATGCCAAGTCGCAGCAGGAGCTTCTTGATGAACTACTGAAGAGTGCCCAAGTAACAATCGTTGATGAAAAATATTCTGCTCTTAATGAGTTTTTCCAGAAGAAGCCCGATAATCTGCCGAAATTTGGTGGTGCGGAACAGGCACCCAGCACAGATAAACCGGCTGCCGAAGGTACCCCAGCTGCTTCACCAGACACGGCACAGTAGATATGTTATAGCAGCACACAACGAGCACAACAGCGGGCGGCCGCGCTCTCGTGGCCGCCCTTGGATTTATGTAGGTTTCCCATGAAAGAGTTCAACAAATTAGTTGAAATCGTGAGGGAGCTCAGAGGGCCGGACGGTTGCCCTTGGGACCACGAGCAAACACATCGCAGTCTGCGCCCCTGCTTGTTAGAAGAGGCCTACGAAGTCATTGAGGCCCTCGACAGCGGTGATATTGCAGCGTTAAAAGGTGAGTTGGGAGATCTGCTTTTACAGGTTGTGTTCCACTCTCAGATTGCTGCAGAAAATGGCGATTTCAGCATTGAAGACGTTGCAAAAGGCATCAGCGATAAGTTGGTGCATCGCCACCCACACGTCTTTGGTAGTGTAGAGGTCAACGGGGCCGATGACGTAATGCGCAACTGGGAACAGTTGAAGCGTCAGGAGAAAGAAGCAGCTGACCGCAAGTCGGCGCTTGATGGTGTCCCACAGTGTATGCCTGCCTTGCAACGCGCTCTGAAAGTGCAGAAAAAAGCGGCGCGTGTGGGCTTTGACTGGGATGACCCAGCTGGGCCACTGGCCAAAATCCATGAGGAAATTGGCGAGCTTGAGGACGCGCTCAGTGTTGGAGATCGTGCTGGTGCAGAGCAGGAGCTTGGAGACGTTTTATTTTCTGTCGTGAACTATGCTCGATTTCTTGAGATAGATAGCGAGAGCGCTTTGCGTGAGGCGATCGCGCGTTTCACAAGCCGTTTCGCAGATATGGAGAGCGCGATCGAACTTCAGGGGCAGGCTATGACTGAACTGGGCATTGATGAACTTGAGGAATTCTGGCAGCAAGCCAAATCCCGGGAGCATTGACGGCCATGAGAATCGACAAATTCTTACGAAATGCCGGTATACTGCCCCGCCGCAGCCGTGCGCAAGAGGCATGTGATGAAGGCTTGGTGCA
>CAYSRY010000008.1:20375-25520 GCA_964433395.1 uncultured Armatimonadia bacterium
TTTCCCGTGAATACAATGTGGAGCTTCTCAAAGGAATTGAGCTTGGGCTGCAGCTTCGCGAATACGAAGTGCTGGCCTTGCCGAACGTTCCGGTTGCGAAGAAGAAACGTGAAGACTATGCCAAACTTGCATTGCAGACGCATATAGAAACCGATGAGTGGTAGTGTACTGTGGACGGCTCCGTTGCCGTTCTTATGCTGAAGTTACTGATATATGTACTTCAGCATCTTCTCTTTTAGTGAGCGGGTAGGCCCGCACAAGTCTGAGGAGGTTTGTTGATGTCGAAATACGATAAAGTCTACATGTTCAACTGCGACACAGATACATTGTCGAAGGCACTGGCAGAAGATGGGCGTCTGCTGAAGGACTTGCTCGGAGGCAAAGGCTCCAACCTTTGCCTCATGACCAGTGCTGGTATCCCGGTTCCGCCTGGATTCACCGTCACTACGGACATGTGCAATGAGTTTGTGAGCCTTGGCCACAAAATGCCAGACGGGCTGGAAGATGACATTACAGCAGCCATTAAGCAGCTGGAAGTGATTTCCGGTAAGAACTTTGGCGACCCAAGCAATCCGTTGCTGGTATCAGTCCGTTCGGGTGCCAAATTTTCGATGCCAGGCATGATGGACACAGTTCTGAATCTTGGCATGAATGATGAAGTTGCAGCCGGCATGGTTGAGCTGTTCGGCGACGAGCGTTTTGTCTATGATGCCTATCGACGCCTCGTTATGATGTTTGGCGATGTTGTCATGGGTATCGAGCGCCACGTCTTTGAAGAGTGCTTCAATGTGGTGAAGCGCGAGGAGGGCGTCAAAGACGATACTGCAGTGTCTGCAGAGGGGCTCAAGAAGGTTGTTGAGTTGGAGAAGGCAGCGTACAAGCGTGAACTCGGCGAAGATTTTCCCACTGACCCCAAGGCCCAACTAATGGCCGGTGTACGGGCCGTTTTCGGTTCGTGGGATAATCCGCGTGCGACAAGTTATCGCAACATCAATAAAATATCCCATACTTTGGGTACTGCAGTTAACGTGCAGATGATGGTTTTCGGCAACATGGGAGAGAACTGCGGCACGGGTGTGGCATTCACCAGAGACCCAGCCACTGGCGAGAATGTCATGTATGGTGAGTATCTGGAGAACGCCCAGGGTGAAGATGTAGTTGCTGGCATCCGGACACCAGTCCCGATCGCTGAACTCGAAGCCAAACTACCGGAAGTTTACAATCAGTTCATCGAGATCACCACAAATCTGGAGCTGTTCAATAGCAATATGCAGGACGTCGAGTTCACTGTCGAACGCGGTAAGCTCTGGATGCTGCAGACACGTGATGGCAAGCGAACGGCGGCTGCCGCTGTTAGAATTGCTGTGGAAATGGTTGAAGAGGGGCGTATTGACAAGAAGCGTGCACTCGCAATTGTTGAGCCCGATGCTCTTGACCAGCTTCTGCATCCACAGTTTGAGAACAAACCAGAGGCAATAGGCAAGGGCGTTGCGGCTTCGCCAGGCGCAGCCGCTGGCAAGGTGGTATTCTCTGCGGCTCATGCTGCCGACGCGGCCAGCAAAGGTGAGCGCGTAGTTTTGGTGCGCCACGAGACGTCTCCAGAGGACATTGAGGGTATGGCGGCTGCTCAAGGCATTCTGACAGTATTTGGCGGCAAGACTTCTCACGCTGCTGTTGTTGGTCGCCAGATGGGGACGCCCTGTGTTGTCGGGTGTGGAGACATCGAGCTTGATGAAGCCAACGCCTGCTTCACGCTCAATGACATATGCATCAAAGAGGGCGACTACATTTCGATAGATGGCGCTACTGGCGAAGTCATGCTGGGCGATGTTCCCACTGGTGACAGTGAGATCATTGCTGTGTTGAAGGGCAATATGGACGCTTCCGCGTCACCAATATATCAGCAGTTCGCGCAGATTATGAACTGGGCTGACGAGGTTCGCACCATGGATGTGCGCACTAATGCCGACACGCCTGAGGATGCGGGATTGGCTGTCGCTCTCGGTGCGCAGGGCATTGGTTTGACGCGTACAGAGCACATGTTCTTCGGGGCGGATCGTATTATCAACTTCCAGCGTATGATCCTGTCAAATAATGACGAAGAGATGCAGAAAGCAGCCGACGTTCTTGAGGAATATCAGCGAGAGGACTTCTACGGAATTCTCAAAGCGATGGACGGCATGCCGGTAATTATCCGCTTGCTCGATCCGCCTCTGCATGAATTCCTGCCGCATGATGCTGAAGATCAGGCTGAGCTTGCGCGCATGAGTGGTCGGACGCCTGAAGACATCGCGGACGTAGTCGAAAGTCTCAAAGAGAGCAATCCGATGCTCGGTCATCGGGGGTGTCGCCTTGGTGTGACCTTCCCAATCATTTATAAGATGCAGATCAAAGCCATTTTCGAGGCAGCCTGTGACCTCAAAAAAGAGGGCTATAATCCCAGGCCAGAAGTCATGATCCCACTTGTTAGCCTCATTGGGGAACTTGAGATATGCAGGAATTACGCGCTCGAGGTCGCCAAGGAGGTCATGGCCCAGGCTGGTGTCGAGGTAGACTATATGATCGGCACGATGATTGAATTGCCGCGAGCCTGCATGATTGCTGACAAGATTGCAGGATTGGCAGAATTCTTCTCGTTCGGCACAAATGACCTTACTCAGACTGCGTTCGGGTTCAGTCGCGACGACGTAGAGGGTAAGTTTATTCCGAGCTACATCTCACAGGGGATTGTACAGGTCAGCCCATTTGAGAGCCTCGACCGCGAAGGTGTCGGCGCGTTGGTAGCGCATGCTGTCAAGCTCGGACGGGGTGTCAATGATAAGCTTGAGATCGGTATCTGTGGAGAGCATGGTGGGGAACCGAAATCAGTTGAGTTCTGCCACAATACCGGATTGGATTACGTAAGCTGCTCGCCGCTGCGGGTACCTATTGCACGTCTGGCAGCTGCTCAGGCTGAAATGGCAAATCCACGAGCATAGTGTGAGTAGATCAATGGATGCGGCTGGGCACAATTGTGCCCAGCCGTTTTACCCATTTTGAGGAGTTGGAGAATATGTCAGAGACAGCGGAGATAGTGGGGATTGTTGGACGAGAGGTTATGGATTCGCGGGGCAACCCGACAGTTGAGGTTGACATTGAGCTTCTGGATGGTAGCTTCGGGCGTGCTGCAGTGCCATCTGGCGCTTCCACGGGTGAGCGCGAGGCACTCGAACTTGTCGATGGTGACAAAGCGCGTTATGGCGGCAAAGGTCGCCTGAATGCCGTCAATAACGTCAATGATATAATCGCGCCTGCTATCGTTGGTATGGATGCTACAGATCAAGTGGCCATTGATAATGCCATGATCAATTTGGATGGTACTGCGAACAAAAGTAAGTTGGGTGCCAATGCCATTCTCGGCGTTTCACTTGCTGTCGCAAAGGCCGCAGCCGACAATGTCGGTTTGCCACTATACCAATATATTGGTGGCTGCTCTGCATACCAGCTGCCAGTGCCGATGATGAACATCCTAAATGGTGGCGAACACGCAGCCAACAACGTAGATTTGCAGGAATGGATGGTCATGCCAGTTGGCGCATGCTGTTTCCGCGAGGCATTGCGCTGGTGCAGTGAGATTCACCACACGTTGGCAAACGTTCTCAGTGCTCGTGGTCTGAGTGGAGGCGTTGGCGATGAAGGTGGATTTGCCCCAAATCTTAATAGCAACGAAGAAGCTCTCGAAGTCATCATGGAAGCGATAGAGAAGGCTGGCTATGCGCCGGGCGAGGACATCATGATTGCTCTTGACCCCGCGGCAAGCGAGTTATATAAGGATGGAAAATATCACTTGGCTGGAGAGGGTCGGATTCTGACTTCGGCGGAGATGATTGACTACTACGCAGATCTTTGCAGTCGATATCCGATCATCTCGATTGAGGATGGGCTCGGAGAGAATGACTGGGAGAGCTGGCCAAAACTGATCGAGAAAATCGGTGATAAAGTCCAGATTGTTGGTGACGATCTGACGGTTACCAACGTCAAATATCTGCAGCAGGCCATAGACCAGGGAGCCATTAATGCAATATTGATTAAGGTCAATCAGATTGGGTCGCTCACTGAGACACTGGCAGCGATCGAAATGGCCAAGCGTGCAAAGATGACAGCGGTTGTCTCCCACCGTTCAGGCGAGACCGAAGACAGCACGATTGCCGATTTGGTTGTCGGCGTCAATGCCGGGCAGATCAAGACCGGCGCACCATGCCGCTCAGATCGCGTGGCCAAGTACAACCAGCTTCTTCGTATCGAGGAGATGCTAGGGGACACGGCATTTTATCCTGGCAGAGCTGCATTCTACAACTTGAAGTAGTGCACAATATTTGTCTATAATAGTTATTGTGCGCTCATCACGAAAACGAGTGTCAACCCGAACACGTAGATTATGTCGGACTCTCGGGGAGGACGCGTGTGCCAAAGCGAGTCAGGAGAGGCGCTGCGGAGCAATATGCCAATATTGAGTGGCAGAGAGTGGCATTTGTCGCTGCAGCCGTGATACTTAGTGTATTGACTGCCAAGTGCAGTTTTGAAACTGTACAGACGAGCTGGCGCAGTGCCCGTGAGGTCGTTGACAAGAGCCGGAGCTACGAGGACCTTGCAGCAGAAAATCGTAGACTGACGGCTGAGGAAAATTTCCTCACGACCCCGGAAGGTATGGAGTTTGCTGTCCGTGCCGACCTTGGGTACATCTCTGAAGGTGAACAGCCTCTTGGGGTGTCAGTCGCTGAGTGTGCCCATCGTGACGTCAAATTCGGTGATCGGCTGCGAACATCCATTTCCCGGATGCATACGAATACGATGGCTTGGGCTCGCGAGACAAATGATGTAATATGCTGCATGTTGGGGTTGTGGAAACCGGCTATGCCTGAGCCCGAAAACCCGGCATACGAGAGACCGCAATAACTTGGATCTATGCAGTATATGTGAAATATGAGAGGCGCTGCATCAGCAGCGCCTCTTTTTTTGTGATATGGTTGTGTTGTTCATTGTGCCTGGCCTATAGGGATACCTCTACGCGGCGTCCCTCTTGAGCAGAAATGTATGCCGCATAGATCACGGCTGTGACATCGCGGGCGAGTGTCCATCCAGACAAGGGTTCGCGCTCATGCACCA
>CAYSRY010000009.1:0-20076 GCA_964433395.1 uncultured Armatimonadia bacterium
TGGATGATCTGGCAGATTGCGGGAACTTCGACGACTGAAGCATTCATCGATGCGGACATTCCATCCGGCAGCAGACGCGCTATATTGTCGTACCACCCGCCACCTGTAATGTGAGCGATGCCGCGGGGGGAGAGGCCCTTGTCGAAAAGCTTGACCAGGTCATGGCAATACAGACGTGTCGGGCGGAGCAGCTCTTCACCCATAGTGCAGCCAAGATCATCGATGTGGCGCTCAAGGCTGTAGCCGGCAACGTCAAGGAGCGCTTTGCGTGCCAGCGAATAACCATTGCTGTGAAGACCTGAAGAGGCCAGGCCCACAATGACGTCACCTGTCTGGATCGTCGATCCGTCGATGATGCCGGAGCGTTCGACGGCCCCCAGGGCGAACCCTGCGAGGTCATACTCGCCATCTGGATAGAAGCCGGGCATCTCGGCTGTCTCGCCGCCGAGTAATGCGCAGCCAACCTTCTTGCAGGCCTCTGCGATGCCGCTGATGACCGATTTCATGGTCTCCGGTTCAAGTTTGCCAGTCGCCAGATAATCCATGAAGAAGAGCGGGCGGGCGCCCATACAGACCACGTCGTCAACATTCATGGCGACGAGGTCCTGGCCTACGGTATCGTGTTTGTCGAGCTCAAATGCAATGCGCAGCTTGGTGCCGACGCCGTCGGCACCAGCCACGAGGATGGGAGCCTGATAACCGGCTAGTGCGAACATACCGCCAAAATCAGCGTGTCCAGCAATAACCTGAGGGCCGTGCGTCGATTTTATGGTGGCCTTCAGCGAACCCAGGGTAGCCTCCGCAGCGTCGATATTCACCCCGGCATCTGCATAGGTCATTTTTCTGTCCACGATATGACCACCTCTACGCGTGTCTATGATACAGGGGGACGCAACGTCGCGTCCCTCCCGGCTACTGAAGAGCTATCGGGTAATTGCCGTCAAAACAGGCCGTGCAGAAGTTGTTCCGTGGCAGGCCTACTGCGTCAATGAGATTGTCCATATTGAGGAATTCAAGGGAATCTGCGCCAAGATGCTGACGGATCTCTTCGACCGACATCCGCGATGCGATGAGCTCGTTGCGATCCTTCGATGTGTCTACGCCATAGAAGCATCCCCACATGATGGGCGGGCAATTGATGCGCAGGTGAATTTCCTTGGCGCCGGCATCGCGCAGCAGTTGGATTTCTGGCCCTGTCGTGGTTCCGCGCACGATGGAATCATCGACGACGATAAGGCGCTTGCCACTTACGGCCTCTTTGAGCGGCGTGAGCTTCATTTTCACGCCAAGCTGGCGCAGGCGCTGATCGGGGGCGATGAAAGTACGGTGGATGTAGCGATTCTTGATAAAGCCCTCGCCATAGGGGATGCCTGAGGCCTCTGCATAGCCCATTGCGTGGGGGATGGCACTTTCGGGAACTGGTATGACGAGATCTGCGTCGACGGGAGCCTGCTGGGCCAGAAGAGCCCCCATGCGCTGTCTGGACATGTAGACTGACCGGCCATAGATATGACTGTCCGGTCTCGCGAAATAGATGAACTCAAAGATGCAGCATGCCCGTTGTGCCGGCTCCACGACCTGTGTGCTGGTAATGCCGTCTGCATCGATAGTGACGAGTTCGCCTGGCTCAACCTCACGAACGAGATCGGCACCGATCGTGTGGAGGGCGCAAGTCTCCGAGGCGACAACCCAATGCTTGCCATTGAGGCGGCCGATGCACAATGGACGCACACCGTACTGATCACGGGCTGCGAGGATCTTGTGCGGGGTGAGAAAGACGAGGGAATAGGCTCCCTCGATCTGATGCATCATCTCAGCGATTGCGTCTTCAATGGTGGTTTGGCTGGAACGCGAGAGCATCTCTGCCATAACTGCAGTGTCGCTGTTCCCGGGGATGCGTGCGCCTTGGCGCTCAAGGTCAGCGCGGAGAGCTTCTGTGTTGACAAGATTGCCATTGTGGGCGAGTGAAAATGGGCCGAATTTGCCTTCTCCTGACATGGGCTGCGCATTATCAATGCTTGAGCCACCTGTGGTGGCATATCTCACATGACCAATGCCTACCGCGCCTTGCAGATTGCGAAGGGTCTGTTCGGAGAAGACCTGAAATGCCAGTCCCATCCCCTTATGATGCTGCATGCCCTCAAGCGGGTGCCAGAGCGACATTCCGGCGCTCTCCTGGCCTCGATGCTGAAGCGCAAACAGGCCGAAGTACATTATACGAGCGACATCTTCACCAGGAGCGTAGACGCCAATGACCCCACAAGCGTCGCCCCAGTCTTTCTCTTCCCGATCAATACCCCAAGGCCTGACATCACCACAAAGTTTGTCAGGCAGTCCTAATGACGTACAATCCATACCGGTATCACTCCAGGTCTATTGCTCAGTCAACGGGCGAGTTCGTCCTGAACGTTTTGCGACTTAGCGTGTACTTTCTCTGCCATACTGACGCGATGTTCGATCAGTCTGGTGCATAGCTCTGGTTCACCTACAGCCAGAATCTGAATGGCCAGCAGGCCGGCATTCATCGCACCATCGATACCAACTGTAGCCACAGGGATTCCCGGTGGCATCTGGACAATTGCATAGAGCGCATCCGTCCCGCCCAGTGCTGAGCCGGACAGAGGGACGCCAATAACGGGGAGAGTAGTATGTGCGGCAACAACACCGGGGAGAGCCGCTGCCATGCCAGCACCAGCTATGATGACGCCGACGCCATTGTCGGCGGCGGAGCGGGCAAGTTCAGCCACCGTGTCGGGGGTGCGATGAGCTGATGCCACCGCAACCTCAAATTCGACCCCAAAATCGGTCAGTACATTCAACGCCTTGCGCATCACTGGCAGATCCGAATCACTGCCCATAAGCACGAGAACTTTTGCCACGCTTGTCCCTCCAGGTCAGTTGTCGTAGGAGAAGTTCGCGCGAGCGCGCCAACCGATGTCATCACGGTAGTACATGCCAGCGAAGCTGATCTTCTCAATAGCCGCATATGCGTGTGCGAACGCGTCATCGTAGTCATCGCCGAGGCCGGTTACACCCAGGACGCGGCCGCCCGCTGTGACGATTTCGCCATCGTCGAAACGGGTGCCGGCGTGGTAGACTTTGACGTCTTCCATGGCCGCAGCTTCGTCGAGGCCTGTGATCTTCTTGCCCTTTTCGTAGCTGCCAGGATAGCCGCCTGAGGCGAGCACGACGCATGCGGCAACCTGATCGGACCATTGCAACTGAATGCTGGCAAGTTCACCTGTGGCAGTGGCGGTCAGAACCTCAAGCAAATCACTTTCGAGACGGGGGATGACGACCTGTGTCTCGGGATCACCGAAGCGGCAGTTATATTCAATCAGTTCTGGCCCGTCGGCAGTGAGAATACAACCGGCGTAGAGTGTGCCACTGTACGGGCAGCCCTCTTTCTCCATTGCCTTGACGGTCGGGGTGACAATATCGTTCACGATCGTCTCGAGGAGTTCAGTGCTGACATTGGGGACGGGGCTGTAGCAGCCCATGCCACCGGTGTTGAGGCCGGTGTCGCGACGGCCGATGCGTTTGTGATCCTGCGATGCAACCATCGGCACAACGGTTTCACCGTCGGTGAATACGAGAATACTGCACTCCTCGCCCACGAGGCATTCTTCAATGACCACGCGGTCGCCGGATGCGCCAAACGCTTTCTCGATCATGCACTCGTCTACAAATGCCTCGGCTTCCTCGACACTGTCACAGACCTTGACGCCCTTGCCGAATGCGTCCCCATCTGCCTTGACGACGACGGGCGCTCCATATTTGCGGATGTATGCTTTCGCCTCTTCGGGGGCGTCGAAGACATCAAAGCGTTTCTTCGTGAGGCCATACTTGCTGAGGATCTCGTTCGTGAATGCTTTTGAGCCTTCAAGCTGGGCGGCGTTTGCATTGGGGCCGAAAACAGCGACGCCATCTGCACGCAATCTGTCGGCGAGGCCGAGGATGAGGGGACGTTCGGGGCCGATGATGACCAGGTCGATGGCGTTGTCAGTGACGAATGCGTGGAGTTGATCTAGATCTTCTGCGCCAATGTTGACGCATTCAGCGACTTCCGAGATGCCTGCGTTGCCGGGAGCACAATATAGTTTGTCCAGCAGCGGACTATGGCTTATTGCGTCAGCGATGGTGTGCTCGCGCCCGCCGCTGCCAATGAGCAATACTTTCAAGTGATCTTCACCTGCTCATGCAAGAGGGTCGATATTCGCGAATACTCTGTATTTCTTTTCAAACATGGTGTCTATATTGCCTACTGGCCCATTGCGGTGTTTGGCGACGATTATTTCGGCTTTGTCGGGCTGGTCGATCAGGGCGGCATTTGTTTCAGCCTGAGTCTCGCCGCGAGCGGCTGCTTCCTCACGCATTTTGCGCTGCTCATAGTACGCTGCGCGATAGAGGAACATGACAATGTCGGCTTCTGCCTCAATAGATCCACTCTCGGCGAGGTCTGATAGCATGGGGCGCTTGTCTTCGCGCGATTCCACCCTGCGGCTGAGCTGCGAAAGAGCGACGACTGGAACGCCAAGTTCTCGGGCCATGCCCTTCAGGGCGCGGGCGATGCCGGAGACTTCCTGGTGGCGATTCTCGTAATTGCCGCCGGATGTGCTTCCGCCGATGAGCTGGATATAGTCGACCACGATGAGGCCGATGTCAGTCTGTGATTTCAAGCGGCGTGCCTTGGAGCGCAGCTCCATGATTGGCAGGCCCGGTGTGTCGTCAATATAAAGTGGTGCATTCGGAAGCCTGGATAATGCCTGCCCAATGCGCGCCCAGTCGTCTTCAGTGCCCAGTCCCTGGCGAAGACGCCAGGAGTTCACGCGTGCGACGCTGCAGAGAATGGATTCGGTGAGGATCATCTTAGACATTTCAAGACTGAAGACACCCACTCCGACACCAGCATTGATCGCAGCATTGACGGCGATGTTATTGATGGCGAGCGAGGTTTTGCCCATTGACGGGCGAGCGGCAACAATGATGAGATCCCCATCCTGCAGGCCTTGGGTGAGCTTGTCCAGCTCAGTCAAGCCACAGGGTATGCCGGTCATCTGGCCGGGTTTCCGGTAGATTTCGTCCAGCTTGTCAAAAGTATCTCTGACAAGTGGGCGAATGTGCGTGAAATCGCCGCTTACGCGCCGCTGGGCGAGGTTGAATATTTTGGTCTCAGCGCGGTCAAGCAGGCTGCCGACGTCTTCTGGATTGTCGTAGGCCATACCCTGAATCTCGGCGCCGGCATTGATGAGTTTGCGCAGCATCGACTTCTCGGCAACGATTGTCGCATAGCGGGTAACGTGAGCGGCAGTCGGGACCTCGTTCATGAGGGCCATCATATATTCAGCGCCGCCGACGTCCTCAAGCTGGCCTCTGCGTCGCAATTCGGCACTCACAGTTATGAGGTCAACAGGCTCATTGCGGTCCGCAACGGTCTGGGCTGCGTCAAAAATGAGACGATGTGCCTCACGATAGAAATCATCCGCCTCGACAATGGAGGCAGCCATGCCGACAGCGTCGGGCTCCAGAAGGATGCTGCCCAACGTAGCCTGCTCGGCTCCAAGGTCTTGCGGAGGCATACGATCAACCGCGCTGCCACTGGAGTTTCGCCTGACCGTGTCAGCCACTGCAGTGTCCTTCCCTCGCTAAATGAAGGCCCCGGCGTTGCCGCCGGGGCTCATGCCACTCTGTTACTCTTCGTCGGCGGCCGCTGCGGATGTTTCGTCCGCTACTTCCTCGACTACCTCTTCTTCAACTGCCTCTTCAACTACTTCGGGCTCCTCTTCGATAATGAGGTTGCCATTGTAGTCTCTCCGTTCGGCAATAACCGAGATGGGGAGCTGGGCCTTGATGTCTTTGTACAGACGGGCACCAATGAGATAGTCGCCAACGAGGCGGATTGGCTCGGGAATTTCAACGTCGCGGCGGTCGAGATCATAGTTGAGCTGCGCTTTGATAGCGTCAGCGATCATCAGTGAAGTGACCTGGCCGTGAAGTCGGCTACCTTCGCCCGCGATCGCTTTGACGACAACAGTTGTGCCCGCAAGTTGTGCGGCAAGGGCCTGCGCCTGAGAGCGCTTATCGGCATCGCGGCGCGCGATTGAGGCGGCGCGCTGCTCCAGCTCACGCTCGGCACCTTTTGTCGCCTTTACAGCCAGTTTGCGTGGGATCAGGTAATTACGTGCGAAACCATCGGCCACGTCGGCCATTTCGCCTTCGTGCCCCACTCTGTCAATGTCCTGCAGAAAGATAACTCGCATCTAAATGTCCTCCTGAGCTCTTCAACAAACCTGCACAGGCAGGCTGTTTGAATTGCAATATGCAAACACTACATCTCTCGTCGCTTCAGAGCATCCGCATGACACGGAGGGCCATGCGGCTATTCATCATCTGATTTCGGTGCATCGTCAAAAAAGTACCTGAACCCGATGAAAGCGTCGGCGTTGTCAAGCAGGTCGTTAGCGCCCAAAGTGAGATCAAAGTTAGGGCGCAGGCGGTAGTGCGTCCTGAGATCCAATATGTATTCGCTCGCGTCCCAGAAATCAGCCTCAAGAGTCAACTGATTAGAGAGGGAACGGTCGTAACCAATGCCCGCCTTATTGCCAAAGATACCCGCGCGGAACGCGCTGATTTCAGTGAGCGGGATCGAGCGTTGCAGGTTCAGCGTCTCCCTGTCACCTGCATCACGGATGCCGATACGCCAGAAATCGTATTTGCGAGCCCCATAGTAGAGATCCGCATCAAAATCAGCCCGCATGCCCCGCTCGGTCGCGGCCTCAAAACGCACTTGCGCACGCGTGTGGAGCGGCTTGACGGAGTGAATCGTGTCACTGACGCTGTTCATTGTCTGGTCGACTTTGTCCATTGTCTGGCCAGCGCGCTGGGTAAGATCGGCTGCATTCTCCATCGTCTCACGCGTCTTCGTCACTGTGGCCCGCACATCGCTGGTCATTTGCTGGTCTGTTACGACTTCGCGCACATGTGCACTTGTCTCCGCGAGATCGGCTGAGACTTTCTGCAAATTGGCAATAGCTGCGCGAACGTCTTGCCCGACGCCTTCGTCATCACTGAGAAGAGCCTTCGCATCGCCTGTCAAAGTTGCGAGGTTTTCCGTAGCCGTCTGCATATTCTCCAGAGCCTTGCGCATCTCGTCATTGAGCTTGGGATCTGCAAGCGTTTGAGCAAGGTTCTCGGTGATGCGCTTGATATCTGCAGTTGAATCGGCAATATTTGACGACGCTTTTGCTGCATTTGCAGGCACTGGAGACTGGGCCAGCATCCTCTGAACAAGCCGAGTCGTATCATTGACGGTTTTGGAGGCGGCTGCAAGATTTTTTGCCATCTCGGTCACCGATGGAGCTGAAGCGCGTGACATGCTGTTCAGAGTTTTGGCAAATCGCAGTGCCTCCAGCGAAACACTATCAGCGCGTGCTGTCAAAGAGATGACATTGTTGACTATCTGATCAAATTGTTCTTTGCGCCCGGGGCCTGCGAGCGTGTCTTCGATGCGCTCCAGCGTCTGACCAGCCCGGGACATCAGATCTTTTGCATCTTGTGATAGACCACTCAGGCCCGCAAGCCCGCCACCCTCAACGTGGGAACCGTCGGCAAGGCGTACCTTATCCTTCCGAGTGGTGCGGATCAGCGACATATATTTCTCGCCAATGATCCCTGCTTGGTCGACATAGAATTTGTCGCCCTCATACAGGATAACGTCACGGTTGATCGCCATGACGACGGCGGCTGGTTTGTCTGCAAAATGTTGATACGGTTGCAGGCTCACATCAAGCACGCGGCCGATGCGTACTCCACTCATTCGCACTTCGGCCCCGGTTTCAAGCCCGGCGACATCGTCAAAATGGGCTGTAATCGTGTGGCTGGCCCACCGGCTGGCATAGTCCCCGAGAAAAAACACTATAAGGCCAATCAACAGTATCGCGGCCAGAAAGAAGGCTCCGACTTTGACTTCGGTCTGCAAAAGAGCTTCACCCCGTCAGACGGCTGCCGCTAAGGTGAGACTGCATCAGGTGGCATGCATGTGACAAATACCCGCTTGTACAAAGTCATGGACAACAGGGTCTTCTACGGCCAGGATGGCTGCAGGTGTATCGCAGGCCACGACCCGACTGTCGGCAATCATGAGAACCCGATCGGCAATGCCGAACAACTCGTCGACCTCATGTGTGACGACAATCGATGTCGTGCCAAACTGATCGCGTAGTTGAACTATCAGGTTGTTAATCTGCGCCGACATCAGTGGGTCAAGTCCGGATGTCGGCTCATCATACAATATGACATGCGGCCGTAAAATAAGAGCGCGTGCAATTCCTACGCGCTTGCGCATCCCACCGGAAAGATCTGAGGGATAGTAATCTCCGATGCCTGCGAGCCCGACGATACCGAGATATTCTTCAACAAGTTGAATGATCTCATCATTGCGTGCGAGTTTGTGCCGCTGCAGGCCAAATGCAATATTCTCAGCCACTGTCATGGAATCAAAAAGTGCGGCATATTGAAAGCACATGCCCATGTGCATCCGTATGAGGTTGAGCTCATCCTCAGTTTTCCCGGTGATCTCGTCGCCAGTGATTTCAATGTGCCCGGAAGTCGCCGGGATAAGAGCCATCAGGCAGCGCAGAAGGGTACTTTTCCCCGAACCGGAGCCACCCATGACTCCGAAAATTTCATTCGGCATTACATCAAACGAAATGTCGCGCAATATCTGCTTGCCGTCGACAGTGTAACACAAGTCTGCGACATGTACGATAGGGGCAAGAGGACTAGTAGCCTGCGCATCATGCGGCATGTGCAGAAAGCCTCCAGATTATGCAATCAATTCCGGTGCTAACCGGGGAATAGTAACATCGTCAGCAACACATTGGCAGTGTAGATGAGCATGATGCAATAGACGACCGAGCGCGTTGTGGCCTTGCCTACCTCGGCTGAGGCCATCTGGCAGTTGAGCCCCTCATAGCAGCTGACTACAGCGACTATGATGGCGAAAACCATGGACTTTATGATGCCGGCGATGACAGTCCAGAGTGCCAGATTGCCGGGAAGGTTGGCAAGGTACGCTACTGGGTTAATGTCTGAGGTAACCGTAGCGAGCACCCAGCCACCCATCACGCCGATACTGTCGCCTATCAGAACCAGTATTGGTACCATTACAAAGCAGGCCACATAGCGAGGGACCACAAGGTAGTCCACCGGATTCACTGCGAGTGCCCGCAGCGCATCAATCTGCTCAGTGACTTTCATCGTACCGAGTTCGGCGGTCATAGCCGAACCAACGCGGGCAGAAATGACAATTGACGTCAGCACAGGTCCGAGTTCGCGGCACATCGTCTCAGCGACAAGCCAACCGACAAGATTGGCTGCCCCGAGTTTATTGGCTTGTATCGAGGCGTGATATGCCAGAACCATGCCTGTAAACAACATAGTAACCGCCACGATGGGCAACGAGTTGACCCCGACATGCGCCATCTGAGCGACGGTTGTCCGATACTCCGTCCTGCGTTTCGCTATGCCACCCAACACGCGTGTGTTGAGGATAACCATTTCGCCCAGGAAACGGAGAAACTCAATAAGTTTACGTCCAAGCCACGCAAGCAAATTCTGTTGCTCCCCGCTGGCCGGCATAGTGCTGCGACCGCCGTGGCACAGGTTTGCGGATTTGGGCCAGCCATAGACAGCCGGAGGTTCAGCTCAGAAACACACAAATGCAGCAGCACCGACCATTCTCGACGAACCAGCCGGTTCACAGTAACAGAAATGCGCCAGGTGGTATGCTGCGTATTGAATGACCTGGTGAATTATGTTTGCCAACTGTGGTAATGTCACCCGATACCAATCTATGGATGACGTCATTATATAGTAGCGTTTCGCCAGGTGTCAAGCTGGCACCAAACCCCATGAAACGCGTCACAAAACCCGCTGAAGCGCGTTCCGAGCACGTATATGGCCTGGCTTGGCGACAGACGACACGATAAAAAATAGAGGCCCACCAGTCGGCGGGCCTCCGGAATGCGCTCTGATGTCTGTGTTCGCTAACTGCTGGCCGCGTCGAGCTCTTCCATCTCTGCCTTGGTCAGCTTAATCGCCCACGCACCGGCGTTGTCCTCCAGGTGTTCCAGTTTGGTGCACCCTGCGATGACCGAGGCAACCTGAGGGTGTTTCAGCAGCCATGCGATGGCCAATTGCGCTGGAGAGCAGCTCTTGGCCTTGGCCATTTTCGCTACTTTGGCCGCAAGTTTCAGGCGGTCATCGGTCAGGAAACGGTCACCGAGGCCAGCATTGCTGGTCAGGCGTCCCTCGGTTTTGTCGAGGTTGCTCTTCGTGTAGCGGCCTGTCAAAAGCCCACCGGCCAGCGGAAAGTAGGGAATGAGACTCAGATGGTTCTCAGTGCAGAAATCAAGCAGTGCCTGTTCGTCGCCGCTTTCGTCAGAGGCGACATTCTTGCGCTCTGCCAGACTGTAGCAGTTCTCGATCGCGATGATCCGGCGGGAAGCGTCCTTGCCGACTTGTTTCAGGACCTCCATAACTGCCTTCGTCTGCGCCACACTGTGGTTTGAGACCGCAATGTAGCGGACTTTGCCCTGCGTGACGAGGTCGTCCATCGTTGCCCAGGTTTCATCAAGCGGGGTAATCCAGTCGCAATTGCCGGAAGCCACGCCCGACCACGTATGCGGGCTGTGCAGATAGAGCAGGTCAATCCGGTCTGTGTGCATGCGCTCAAGACACTTCTCAACTTCACGCATCAGATATATGCGCGAAGCACCGCCCTGATTCGGGGTGAAAGCGTCCTCGTTAACTGGATACGGACCCATCTGATACTCATCGCGCGAATTATTGGCGACTTTCGTCGCCAGCATGACTTTATCGCGAACGGTCGAAGGGCGCTTCGCAAAATATCGCCCGATCAGACGCTCGGAATTCGCAGAACCGGCGTTGTAACTGTTCGCAGTGTCCCAGTGGAAAACGCCCAGTTCAAGGGCGTGGTCGAGAATAGGGAACCCGTTGAACTCGTTCACTCGTGATTTGTCATACTCCGGGTAACCCCATTGCCATAGACCTAAGCCCACCTTCGACACCCATAGGCCCGAATCACCAACCTGGCTGCAAGGCATGCCGCGGAACTTCTTCTCGTTTGCCATTGCCGGACTCCTCATATCGTAACGTTCAGGGCGCCCTGTGCTTTGGACGCTCCATTGCTGGCACTAGAAAATATACACTCAGATATTCGCCACCGAGATCGTATTACCTCCGTCGAATCTCCCAAACCGGATTATTCCGAAGATTTATGGATGCACTATCCAGAATCGATGCATATGACCCCGTGTGACAGCAGAATAGGGTCATAGTGCATGATTATGCTGGACGATTTGTTTCGGCGGGAGCGAGATGACTGAGTGAAATTGATATTCAGCAATGATGTTGTCTTCACCACTGTGCGTTGAGGCCAGTGTGTGCCACAACGGTTATTCTACGCCGAATGCCACAATAAGGGGAGAGCTCCCCACACGAATGTTATTGTGCATGAAATCACTTCGCAGAGACACACGTTGCATTGACATTGAATCGCTTATTATATATTATATTCATTCACAAAAGTCTATTCGGGCGGTCACACTCGTGGCAGTCCGTAACACATCACATAGCCTGACAGCCTGTCGTGTCGGCCCATTGGTCGCGGCGGAGTGTTCTGGGCAGCCCTGATACCGTGACGATTTCGCTTGGTTGTCGCGTTATTTTTGTCTGCCACAAAGCAGATCGTCGGAGGCGCGGGTGTAGAGAGGATTGGAGATAGCTAGTGGAACAGCCATTCCCAATCGAAGACTTGGTTGATCGTGTTGGCAACAGATATGCAATCGTTGTCGCTGTCGCAAAACGGGCACGCCAACTGAAGGCTGGGGCAAAACCGTTGGTCGAAATCGCATCCAATAACCCCACCACAATTGCATTGCACGAAATCTCCGCTGGTTTTGTGCAGATTAAAGATGAAATGTCTGAGGTGACCGAGAAAGTTGAGTTGGATGAGGTCGAGCAGCTTATCAGCCTCGCTGTTGGCGAGGATGAAGCGGAAGAAGACGCCGACCTCGACGATGACATGCTTGACGACGATGACGACGTGCTTGACGACGATGACATGCTTGACGACGATGACGATGTGCTTGACGACGATGACGACGTGCTTGACGACGATGACGATGTGCTTGACGACGATGACGACGTGCTTGACGACGATGACGACGTGCTTGACGACGATGACGACGTGGAATAGTCGCACCCGATGCGGGTATTGGAAAAGATTCAGTGAAGACAATGGATTACTATGAAGTTCTCGGCGTTGGCCGAGATGCTGACGAACGAGAAATAAAGCGGGCATATCGCCACCTCGCCCGCAAATATCATCCCGATGTGAATAACGGTTCGGAAGAGGCCAACGAGCGATTTAAACAGCTCAGCGAAGCGTATGCGGTACTCTCCGATCCACAGAAACGCCGCCAGTACGACTCTGGCGGAACTACTGATTTTGGTTTTGATACCGGGATGGGGTCGATATTTGATATCTTCAACCAGGCCTTCGGATTTGGCTTTGGTGGTGGACGTCACGCGACCCCCGGTCGCGACATTGAATATGCAGTTGATATAGAGCTCGAAGAGGTGCTTATCGGCGCCGAACGCGAGATAACATTCGAGCGAGTTGGACGTTGTGAGGCATGTGGTGGTTCTGGTGCTGCTGCTGGGAGTTCAACGGCCACTTGCACCACATGTGGCGGCCGCGGACAGGTCCGTCAACGCCAGGATACTATTCTCGGCGCCATGGTCTCGATTGTCACGTGCCCCGAATGTGGCGGCTCGGGTCAGATAGTTGAAAATCCGTGTGAGGAATGTGGCGGCAAAGGCGTCCGCCGACATACCGAGGACATAAAAGTCACCGTGCCTCCTGGCATACGGGATGGCCAGCACCTTGAATACACCGGCTTGGGGGATATGAGCCCAGACGGTGGCCCGGCTGGCAATCTCTATGTCCGTGTAAATGTCCGTGACCACGATGTGTTCACCCGGCACGGTAACCATATTGCGATGTCGCTCGACATTACTTTTGCACAGGCGGCTCTTGGCGACATCATCACTGTCCCGACTATTGATAGTGCGGCCGATATTCACATTCAGCCGGGAACACAGTCGGGCGAGGAGATACGCCTGCATGGCAAGGGCCTCCCGTCTCTCCGAAGCACTCGTCGTGGCGATCAGGTTGTCATCGTGAAAGTCGTTACGCCGACTGAGCTCACGGATCGCCAGATTGAACTCCTGCATGAACTGGCTGCCGAGGACGGAATGGAGCTGCAGACGCCTCCATCCTGCAGCCTTTTTGACAGGGTCAAGCACTTGTTCGGGGCGAAGTAGTCCGCAGTGGCAGCAATGTTCCAATGAGTAAGCTTCGCCCGGCGTCCACTGCCCGTGTCGCCGGGCTTCATGTTGCCTGATTTCTGTGAGTGCGTGGGGGCGGCATCAGTGATCGTCTGCGCGCACCGCGAAACACACATTTAAAGAGGGTATGGCAATGCGTTGGAGACACTTTTCGGTTACGACCCCGCAGGATGCGTCAGAGGCGGTCTGCGCAATATTGCAGGAGCTTTTCAACGGTTTGAGCATCTCGTCCGTTCAGGGCGGTGCTTTGCATGAAGCCTATCTGTCGGAGACCAAAGACGTTGACGCTGCCGAGCTGGCATTGCGCGAAGCCCTCACGAGAATCCCCGACGAGTTGGCGTGTCCCGATCGGATTACAGTCGCCGCTGACTGGGTGGAAGAGCAGGATTGGGCCGAAGCGTGGAAAGAGCATTATCACCCCATCCGCGTGACTGAGCGGCTTGTCGTTGTGCCGCCGTGGCTCCCATGGCCAGATCCGGACAGCCCCGTCGAAGCTCATCCTGATGACATCCTCATCCGCATTGACCCGGGTATGGCGTTTGGCACTGGCGTTCACGCGACCAGCCGTCTGTGCATGATGGCCATACAAGAGTACATGCCAGATGGGGCCGCGGTACTTGATTTCGGGTGTGGGTCGGGTATCCTGACAATCACCGCCTGCAAGCTCGGCGCTGCGCGGGTGCTGGCTATGGACAATGACCCCGTCTGCATAAAAGTGACGAATGAAAATGTAGCCGCCAGTGGGGTTGCGGAACGCTGCGAGACGCGTCTGGCCGCAACCATCTCGGGAACCGATGGAAAGTGGGATATCGTCGTGGCGAATATTCTCATGCCCATCGTTGCGAATGAGGCTGCAAACGCCGCTTCGCTCATCAGGCCCGACGGCCACTACATCATCTCCGGCTTCACTGATCGCTCCGAGGAAGAGCTTGGAGAGGCCGTACAGGAAGCGGGACTCACGGTCGTAAAAGCCTATGCAGAAGCTGAGTGGCGCTGCTGGGTAACTGCCCGCAACGCCTGAAAAATATGGTGAGATAACTCATGTCTGCTCCGAGGGTATTTGTCGATGCGTCGGCCATATCCGGCGATCTCCTGACTGTGACGGGCGATCCGTATCGCCATGTGGCGGTGGTTCTGCGTCGTCGGGCGGGGGATTGTTTCATCGCGATTGATGCTGCGACTGGCGAGGAATATATTGCTGAAATCAGCACTGTCAGCGAAGCCGAACTCACCGCACAGGTCATCCGCAAGCTTGATCCGCGCGATAATCCCGGCCTCCGCCTCACCATCTATCAGGGCCTGCCGAAGGGCAAACGTTTCCCCCTCGTGCTGCAGAAGTGCACTGAGCTTGGCGCAGCTCGCATAGTGCCTGTCATGACTGCGCGCAGTGTGGTCAGAATTGAACCCGGTAACGCTGCTGACAAGGTCGCGCGCTGGAGCAAAATCACCGAAGAGGCGGCCCGGCAGTCGATGCGCTCAATTCCGCCCGAGGTGGCTGTACCGGTTGATTTTGCCGCTGCGCTAGCTGATTTCGAAGCCTCAGGCGCATTTGGCATTTTCCTTGATGAGGAATTGGCTGGTCGCGACGAAATCCGGCTTGCCGACGTCCTGTCGAACGCTCGCTCCGAGGTCGCAATCGCCGCTTTCGTCGGTCCTGAAGGTGGCTTTACCCCAGAAGAATCAAAAGCGGCTGCCGCTGCGGGGCTTATCCCCGTCGGACTCGGCAGCCGCATTCTTCGAACTGAAACTGCAGCCATCGCCATCGCCGCCATCATCATGTATGAAGCTGGCGAACTCGGCTGAGCACTACCCCAGAGAATCCCAGACGCCCTTGACGTAATTGGCGCCGATTACTCCGGCTTCCAATGCCGGGGCCACGCCGACTTCCAGTGAAATCCAGCCATCATAGCCATCTGCGTGCAGATTCTCGATGACTTCGCGCACCTGGCCGCTGCCCTGTCCGATCTGTGCGCCAACCCAGCGTTTTCCGGCTGGGGTCAGAAGACCCACTTCACCGTTGGGGTCTACTGGTGCCCAGTCTTTGATGTGCACATGTACCATGCGCGTCTTCAGGGGAGCATATGCTTCCATTGGCATTTCATCTGCAATCATGAAATTTCCGCTGTCCCAGGTTACTTTGATTTCCGGGCCTGCATTCTGGACTACTTCCAGAACATGGCTGGAATGGCATGTGAATTCCGGGGTAACGCCGAAGTCTTCGATGCTCAGCGTCACGCCGAGGTCAGACGTGAGTTTCGCGGCCTTGGCAAGCTGCTTCGAATAGATGTGCCGGCCCTCGTCATTGCTCATGCCCTTCGCAGGACCGGAGCCCGGAAGCAGGGCGACCGGGCAGTCGAACTTCTTGCACAGTTCCACGCCCTGCACAACTGTTTCCAACGCGGCTTCGCGGTCCTCGTCACATGTGCCAACAAGGTTGGCGCCGAGGTCGAAGCATGTGAATTCCATCCCGAGCGAGGCAGCTGCCTTGTGCGTTTCCTCCCAGACTTCCGGCAGTGCGTCGATGTTGCTGAGCATTGGCTCAAGCCCGCGGATGCCCACGGAATAGAACTTCTCGAGCATCTCCGTGGCCGTATATTTGCCTTCCTTCAGGTCACCGTGGAACGGGAACAGCATGATCGAAAGCTTCATTCGTAGCTCCTCAAGTAGTTTTTCAGTCTGCGAATGCCACCCCACGGGTGCGTAGCGCATCCTGTAGTTTCCCGACGTTTACATCGCGCGGCTGAACGCCCACATCTGCGGCCATTGCCGCTGCGGTGCCGGCAGCTTCGCCGCCGACCCAGCACACATGAATTTCCCGCATCGGCTCAAGTGCCGCGTCATCGCAGCTGAGGCACCGGCCGCATGTCAAAACGCCATCCAGCTTTTCCGGAACGAGGGCCCCATATGGTATATCGTACGCGAAACCTTCGCGCCGGAAATCATTTCCCCGGCCAATCGCGTCCGGATGCCGGAAATCGTATTGCGAAGTGTCCTCTTCGCTGAGTTGGTACATGCCTTTGAGCCGCCGACTGCGGCGAACTCCGAGCTGGCTGGCTGTGTCGACAAGCCATGCCCCTTCAAAGCCCGGCATGCGCTTGCGCAGGATTGCCACCGCCTGCCGGATTTTCACGCGCGCCTCAAGCTCAATCTCGCTGAGCACTGCCGGATCGAGGGCATCGGCCACTTTCAGACCGTTGTTGCCCCAGATCAGCCGCCCCGGTGTCAATATTGTGCTCAGTTGAAATGGTCCGCCCCAATCACATTGCTCATGCAGATCAGACATGACCGCTGCACAGTCATCTGGTGCATTCTCGCGGGCCTTCTGCCATTTCTCGCTGTCCACTCCACCCAGCCGGAAATCCAGCCCGATGGTTTGGTCGCTCTTCTCAAATTCTGCGCCGGCCCATGCGTAAATATCTCCATCGCCGGTCGCATCGACAACGACCTTGGCCATCGCTGCGGCCGTATGCGCTTTGCTCTCAAATATCACGCCGCCAACTCTGCCATTTTCGACGATCGCATCAGAAATCCAGCAGTGGTGCAGGATCTCCACGCCCACGTCAATGCACTTTCGAATGTACTGATATTTCAGCGCTTCGGGCTCAAAGTAGCTAACAAGGCTATTCGGCCTGAATGCCGATTCCCCGCTTGCGACCATGTCCTCATGCAGTTCGCGTCCTATGCCGCCGACGATAGGGCGCCCATCATCAGAAAGGGCTGGCAGTACGATTACCAACCCGCCTGTTGCCAGTCCTCCCAGATGGTTATAGCGCTCCAGCATCGTCACTTTCGCGCCCATACGTGCGGCTGCGATTGCTGCGTTTGCTCCGGCTGGCCCACCCCCACACACCAGCACATCCGTCTCCACCATCACCGGTACATCGCGCGTCGGTACCGTGATTTTCCGGCTTTCAGGGGGGCATGACAATTCCATATCCATCGCCTTTCGGGCTGAATGTGGTTATCGGGTTGCCTGTGGCTCACATTCTGTCGGTTTGTTGCTGGCAAGTTCGAGTAATGTTCCCTTGTGGCCCCACAGAAAACCTTCTTCGGCTCGAACGATTGCCGTTTTGCCAATCAATTCCGGGCTTCCGGGAAAGATCATTATCTTGTTCTGGCGGCTTCGGCCGCGCACACATTCAGGGCTTTTCGGGTCCTGCCGTTCCACCAGTACCTCAAATTCCCGCCCCACTGTGGCCTGATTCACTTCGCGTGAGATCTGGTTTTGCAGTTTTACCAGTTCCAGCAGGCGGCGCTGCTTTTCTTCTTCCGGTATCTGATCGGGCATATCGGCTGCCCGGGTTCCCGGGCGGATGTTATATTTGAACATGAATGCCTGATCAAATCTGATTATTTCAAAAGCTCGCAGCGTGTTCTCAAATTGCTCATATGTCTCACCGGGAAAGCCCACCATCACATCCGTCGTCACCGAGATATCCGGCATCAGCTCTCGCGCTTTGTTCACGCTTGCGAGGAATTTCTCAAACGTGTAGCCGCGCCCCATCCGCGCCAGTACCTCATCATCCCCGGCCTGCATCGGCAGATGCAGATGTTCACAGATTGTCGGCACGCTCTCCATTGTCTCCAGAAGCCGCACCGATATATCTTTCGGATGCGAAGTTGTGAAACGCAGCCGCTTCAACCTCGGAAGCTCACCAATTTCTGCAAGCAGGTCGGCGAATTCAATCCCGTTTTCCAGGTCCTGCCCGTAACTGTTGACATTCTGCCCGAGCAGGGTGATGTCCTGATAGCCTTCCTCTATTGCCGCCATGACTTCCGTGCGGATTTCATCTGGTTGCCTGCTGACTTCCGGCCCGCGCGCAAATGGCACTATGCAATATGCGCAATAGTTATTGCATCCGTAGTTTATATTCACGAATGCAGACACGCCGTCTCGTCGCCTCGCCGGAAGCTGAGCTGGCAGCAGTTCGCAACTGTCCGCATGCACGAACGGTCTGCAGCCATCGCCAAGCAGACCCTCCACAGCTTCCCGGAAGTGCCCCAGACTTCGCGGGCCGATAACTATATCGGCATATGGGGCTCTGCGCTTCACCTCGTCGGTGGCGACCTGACTCATACAGCCACATACTGCAATTATCCGATCCGGGCGTTGTTCTTTGAGAATCCGCCATTCGCCCAGTCGTGAAAATGCTTTCTCCTGCGGTTTCAGCCTTACCGAACAGGTGACGATAACCAGAACGCGGGCGTCCTCTTCACTTTCAGCCCGGCTCATGCCGAGGTCCTCGAGTATCCCCGCGATTGTTTCTGAGTCGCGCTCGTTCATCTGGCATCCGAGCGTTACGATGTAATACGTGTTTGCGTTCATAGGGCAGATTATAACATCCGCCATATACACCTTCAAGCTATAGCGGTGCGCGCTGGAGGAACGGTGTCTCAAGGCGGCGAAATACCCATGTGATGACCGCCGCCAGCAATTGGCTGGTTGCCTGTTTGTGCGCCTTGTAAACAGCTGTCACTCCACTTTGAATACGCGAGAGGTTGAACCCCGATGGCGAAAGCATACGCGGACGGAATCCTGAAGTACGGTATCATCGGTGCTGGTACACATGGTGAAAACCACATCAAGTGCATCTCGGCGGCCAACAATGCGCAGCTTGTCTGCATTGCAGATCTCAATCTGCAGCGCGCTCGCACGATGGCCGCGAAGTACGGTGCCCACGATGTCGTCGAGGACTATCACCAGCTGCTCGCCAATGACGAAATCGAAGCGGTCTCCATAGTCCTGCCTGACCACATGCACAGGCAGGCGTGCGAGGACGCGTTCGCTGCTGGCAAGCATGTTCTCGTCGAAAAGCCTCTCGCGACTTCTGTCGAAGATGCCGAAGCCATCCTCGAAGCTCAGAAACAGTCCGGCAAAAAGCTCATGGTCAACTGGTCCAACCGCTGGATGCACTCGTTCGCCCAGACCAAAGCGGCCGTGGACGCCGGCGAGCTCGGCGATCCGCTCTATGTATACGCCCGCCTCAACAACACGCTTTTCGTCCCCACGCAGATGCTCTCATGGTCCGGCAACACTGCCCTGCCATTCTGGCTCATCTGCCACCGCTACGACATTGCCCGCTGGATTTTCAAATCCGAAGCGAAACGCGTCAATGCTGTCTGCCGCAGCGTCAAACTCAAATCAATGGGCCTCGATACACCCGATTTCTATCAGGCCACTGTCGAATTTGAGAATGGCTGTGTGGGCAATTTCGAGAGCTGCTGGATCATGCCCGAAAGCATGCCGAATCTCGTCGATTCCAAGTTCGAGCTCATCTGCACCGAGGGCTACGTCAACGTCGACGCTGCGTTGCCCGATTTTGTCTTTGCCACCAATCAGAAACAGACCAACCGCGGCACCCTGTATGGTGAGGTCATGGGCGAGCCGGTCGGCTTCGTCAACCAATCAATCAAACACTGGGTCAACTCTGTCCTGCTCGACAAAGAGCCGCTTATCACAGGCTATGACGGCCTCATGATTACCAGGGCCCTTGCCGCAATGGTTCAGTCTGCAGAAACAGGTCAGCCGGTCGACCTCTAAGCCTTTCGCACTTTACATTGATGTTAAGACTACCCTCAACAGAAAGTGATTCTGATGCGCCAGGAACTCATCGAACTGCTCGAAAAAGTGCTGGTCACCCA
>CAYSRY010000009.1:20086-25476 GCA_964433395.1 uncultured Armatimonadia bacterium
CCGGTGGCCTCGAAGAAGAAATGAACGAAGTCGTACTGGCTGAATTCGGCCAGCTCACTGATGACATTACAATTGACCCGCATGACAACATATACTTCAAAATTCCCGGTCGCGAACCTGGACCGATGACGATTGTCGCAGGACACAAAGACGAAAACTCTCTCATCATCCGAAAAATCGATGCCGACGGCAAAATCTGGTGCGAACCTATTGGTGGCATTCGCCCCATCAAATATGGCGAAGGGCCGATGGACATTCTCACCGAAAATGGCATCATTCCTGCCGTTCTCAATGTCGGATCAACGCACTCATCCGATCTCTCCGGCCGCATTCACAAAGCCAAGACCGCCTTCACCACGTGGGACATGGTCTACTTGCACGCGAAGATGAATGCCGCGGAGCTTGCCGAAGCTGGCGTCTCTATTGGCGACAGAGCGGCCATCTCACGTGCGCGCAAAAAGCCCGTCTACCTGCGTGAAGATTTCGTCGGCGGCTACGCTCTTGACGACAAGGCCGCTGTCGCGATTGCAATCATGCTCGCCCGCCGCCTCAAAGACACGCAGCCGTTACATGACGTTTATATTGCCGCGACGTCCAATGAGGAGGGCGGCTGTTCAGGCGCTCAGTTCATCAGCCGCACACTTTGCCCGGACGACTACATTGCGATTGAAATCGGGCCTATCGCAGAAGAGTATCCGGTCACTATGGATGCTGACCCGATTATCATGTTCAAAGATGGAACTTTCGCGTACGATATACATCTGTCCCGCGAACTCATGGCGGCAGGTCGCCATTGCGACCTCAATTGCCAGCCGTGCCTTGTCCGCTCATTCGGCAGTGACGCAAGCCTCAGCGCCAAAGCGGGGCTCGTCGGGCGTGCCGGCTGCATTGCATTCCCGACGGAAAACACCCACGGCTACGAGGTCGGCTCATTGCCTGCTATGGAAAATTGTGTCCGCGTACTGTTTGCGCATCTCTGCGGCATAACCGTCTGATTCTCGCCTGCTTCCGCGCGAAATCCGCCAGAATTGACAACTCAATAATCACCGCCTGTGACTGCTGCATTGTGCGATTCACACTGGGCCATCGATACATTCAGATCGAGGTGTCACGCATGGGCAGACTCAAAGCCGCCGTTATTGGTCTCGGGATGATGGGGGAGAGGCACGCGCGTATATGGGCTGAACTCCCATATACGAATCTGGCCGCCGTCTATGACATCCAGCCAGAGCGGACTGCAGAAATCGCCGCCACTTACGGCTGCATGGCTGCTGAAAGCCTCGAACAGGCCATCAACGCTGGCGGCATTGACATTGTCAGCGTCTGCACCGACGATCAGGCGCACGTCGAGGCTTGCTGCATGGCGGCAAAGGCTGGCAAGCATATTCTTGTCGAAAAGCCGCTCGCCACGTCAATCGCAGATTGCGATACCATCATCGCCGCTGCTGATGAAAGCGATGTGCGGCTGATGGTTGGCCATGTTGTGCGTTTCGATCCGCGCTACCAGGTTGCCAAATCCGCAATCGACGCGGGCGAGGTCGGCGAAATCGTGCAGGTATACGGTCGCCGCAATAACGTTGTCACCAGTGGTCGCCGCATTGGGCCGCGAACATCGGTTGCATATTTTCTCGGCGTCCACGATATTGACATAATGCGCTGGTTCACTGGTGGCGAGGCCATCCGCGTCTATGCCGAGAGCGCCCGCAAAGTCCTCACCGAAGAGGGCACTGACGATTCCATTTTCGCGCTTCTGAAATATGACAATGGTGCTGCTGGTTGCCTCGAAACATGCTGGGTCATACCGGAGGGGCAGCCGAACACCCTTGATGCGCGCGTGGAGGTCATAGGTACACGCGGGCGCGTCGCTGTGCGGGTGGGCGAGCACGAGCCCATCGAAGTCTCGACGCCCGAACGTTCGCGGCGCCCTGACATTGCGTATGGCCCGGTCTTCAACAGCCAGCAGGGCGGCGCTTTGCGCTTCCAGCTTGAGCACTTCGCGCGCTGCATTCTCGACGAGCGCGCCTTCCTCATAAGCCCGCAGGATGCACGGGCGGCGGTGGTAATTGCAGCGGCGATTCACAAGTCACTCGAAACCAATCAGCCGGTTGACCCGTCTCAATGGTAGAGGCAATCGGCGTCAGCCACATATCACCCGCAAAGCTGTTCCATGCGGCGCACAATGGTGCGCGCATGCAAAAGGGAGACCAGCTATGACCTGCAGGCAATATCAGACTATGCTGCGCATGCTCCTGACTGGGATGTGTATCGTGCTCAATGTTGCCGCAGGTGCTGCAGCATATGCGGCAGCACACGCCGATTCCATCTTTCTTTTCGACATTCCGCGCGACGGTGACGCTGCACGCATTGTCGCTTCGGCTGGCAATATCCTCGAACTCAAAGAACAGCCAGTGGTCTGGTTTGCGGACTACGAAGACAACGACGAGAGGCCTATTGGCGTCATAGTCACCTCCACAGGTTCGCCGACGCGTACCGAGCTGGCCGATGACTTACCCGGATTTGTTCGTGACGGTGGCGGGCTTGTCTACTTGGTCTCCTCCGAAAAAGAAGCAATCGAGCGCGATGCTGAATTCCTTACGGAGTTTGACCTCTCCATCGCGTGGACACCGGACAACTCGCCGAATGGCCAGCTCTCCCGTCACGTCATTACACACGGCGTTGACGCCATCCAAAGCCCTGCCATTCCATTCCGGCTGACCGGACGTGACCCGCGCTACATAGTGCGGCAGCGGAATGGTTCCGTCGCCGTGGCCGCCGACTATGGCGAAGGTCGCATTGTCGTTATGCCTGTCGACATGATGGGGGCGGCGTCGCTTAACTCACCCGAAGCTGCTGCGAAGGTACGCCTCATGACACAGGCTTTGCAGTGGGTCGCCGCCGCCAAAAATCCCAATGACAAACCTGTCTTGCTCGAACCCGACAAAACAGCCGAAACCACAGCCGAAAATTCAACATACAAGCAGCCGCGGCCAAAGCAGTGGCCAGATCGCCTCACGCAGCCAGACGATGACGAATACGACTATACGAGTGAGCAGCGCCCGCCGATGATAGAGGCGAACACTGAGCCGCTTGCCGTCGAATTGCCTATGCTCTCCTCAGAGCTCTCCGCAACTGCAGTCTGCGACATGAATGGCGACAAGGACAATTGGCCCGAAGTCGGCCAGATTGTTCGCGAGGTCGTCACAGCTGCAGGACTTGAACTGCACGAAATGGAGTATGATAAGAAAAACGCTCCAGAGCCGCTGCTCACGGGCATTCCCGAGGTCCCCTCTGTGCTCGTAATCGGCTCTTGGCGTGAGTTCTCCTATGCCGAGGCGCAGGCTGTCGGCAATCATGTCCGTGCAGGCGGTGCACTTCTCGCGATTGCCAATTCCAGCGCAAAGGATATGGCGCGCTTCGCCTCATTCAACCGCATACTTTCCGAGTTCGGTCTCGCTGTGCGTCTGACCCGCCCTGAAGGCCGCGCTGAAGTCGCAGAAACGCTCATCACCGATGGCATCCACCTCCAGGACGTGCCTAAGGGCATCAGCATCTGGAGTTTCAATGATTGGGAGCTCGTGACCGTTGACAACGAGGCCATCGCATCGGCATACACGAGCAACAATGGCAAGATATTCGTGATTGATGGTAGCCTGCTGCTTGCCGAAGACACACGCGTCTCCGGGGAGTGGCGCCAGTTGCTCTCACAGGGACTTAACTGGCTGCTTGGTCGGCAGTAAGCGCCGCGTAATTTTTTGCGGCAATCGAAGGAGTTGGACGGTATGCTGTTCGATTTTCACACTCACACGACCCTCAGTGACGGTGTCCTCCTGCCTATGGAGTTGCTCCGCCGCGCCATTGCCAATGGCTACACAGCCATGGGAATTAGCGATCATTCCAGCGCCAGCACCATGGAGCGGGTCATCGCCGAAGTCCGCCGCGATTGCGACCTTGCGCTGAAGTACTGGAATTTCCATGCGCTCACTGGTGTCGAGTTGACCCATTGTCCGCCCGAAGCCATCGCCGACCTTGCCGCACAGGCCAAAGCACTTGGCGCGCAGTATGTTGTCGTACATGGCGAAACGCCGGTCGAGCCGGTTCCCCCCGGCACTGACTTGGCCGCCTGCATGTGCCCTGACGTCGATGTCCTTGGCCATCCGGGCATGATCACTCCCGACGCGGTCGCTGCATCTGTCGAAAATGGCGTTTTCATCGAAATCACGCGTCGGCAGGGGCATTGCATCGGCAACGGACATGTCGCGCGCCTCTGCATGGAAGCTGGTGCGGCGATGGTCGTTGACACTGACACCCATTCTCCCGGCGACCTCCTCACCGAAGATTTCGCGCGCACCGTGGCGCTTGGCGCAGGCATCCCCGCATCAATGCTGCAGGAAATTCTTGTCGATAATCCGCTCAAACTCCTCGCGCGGGCAGGTGTACAACTGTGAGGCACTCTCACGCTGCTTTGGCAGTCTGCATGTTACTTATTGCTCTCTCCGTGCCGTTGCTGCTCACTGGGTGTGCGCGCGGCGGCGACGGCACGTCTGTCGTGCCCGAAAAAGTCCTCGATTTCGTCGTCCGCTTTGCGGGCAACGTTCAGGACAATTTCTACTATTTCATCGCCATCGATGCCGACGGCGACGATGGCCTCGACGGCCCTCTGCCGGTCGCCGCTGGCCCGCAGTGGTATAACGGCTGGGGGACCGGCTCATTCACCCACTATGTTGAATACCATCAGGGCCGCTATGAGCTTTACCGAGCCGAACTCGACCCGGTCCTGCAGACTGCCGCAGGTGGCATCATCTCTGCCACTGGCACACCGCTTTCCAACGACGCTGGCAGCGCTGAACTCACTGTGCTCTCAATCAACTATGGCGCCGCTTCGGTCACCGGTGCGGGCATGATCTCCGCCGCCGGCAATGTCGGCTTCCAGAGCGCCGGCACCATCCAGCTGCAGACCGACGCATCCGGCGATGTCGTGGCCGCAACTGTCGTCTACACGCCAGCCGCAAGTGGCAGCCGCGATCTCACGCTTGCCGAGCAGACCCAGATTGACACGCTCAATGGCGGTGGCCAGCCCCTTACAGCCAATTCGCTCCAGGCACTCGGCATTAACCTCACCGTTGGCGCGGCGGCTGCGGGGACGCAGACAATCACAATCGCCCCCACCGATGCCAACATAAATGTTGTTTTCACGCCTGAATCGGGCCCCATCACCACCACGGCCGCAACGCTCAATGCCAATTCGTCCACTGCGACCGCCACGCCGCCAATTCCGGGCGTGCAGATTGCTGCAGCGGATTTCGTGCTTGCCCAGACGGCCACGATTGAACTCCAGACTTCGGAACTCGCAACACTCATTGGCCCGCCCTATGAATACACCGATCCGGCGG
>CAYSRY010000010.1:0-25014 GCA_964433395.1 uncultured Armatimonadia bacterium
TTGCCCTTCCGGAGTGTTACTTTCATCTCCGCCCCTGCGTCCAGGATGCGGATCTCTGGGTCCGCTGCATCACAGATAAGACGCGACAGATTCTCCTCCGGTTCCACGCCGCCCAATTCCATTTCTTTGGCTGCGTCAAAATGAATCCCGATGATCTGACCGCCACCGATGCGTTTCCGGGTCACTGCGGCGTGTCCATCAGCAAAGGTCGCCAGCACCTCCGTACCTTCGGCAGGAACGAACGGAATCACATCCTGAGGTGCAAGTTTAAGCCAATATTCCTGACTCAACTTGAATCCATCAACAGCTCGCGCATCTCCCTCATATCGGCCTCCAACAAACTCTTCCGTCATATCTTGGGACTGTGTGAAGTCGCGTCGCGACTGAATCCACTGTCCCCCGAGAGAGATGACTGTGCCCCCATCATTCACATATTTTCGTATGCCATCGAACACTTCTGGCCCATGACCTTGCAGACTCTGCTCCGGCGCCACGAGCACTTTATAGTTTCCAAAGTACTCCGTTTCCTGCGCTTCCATCCGCTCCACATCAACATACCGTCCGAGCCGCCGCATCAAGTTTCTCTCTCGATTATCTTGCGCCCTCGGGTCGGCATTCTGCAGCATCAGGCCCATCTGATAGGTCAGTATACAGGTGCTGGCCAGTGATTGCGCGCCTTCCCATTCGCGGCAGTCACGCAGCAGTTTCCTCATCTGGTCCGGCTGATCTGGCACTCCATACGCGAATGGAAGCTCCATGCTGTTATATACGAAGTTGAACGTCGGTTTTCCTCGCATATTTGTTGTGTGGTAAAAGTCCATCCCTCGTCCCTGATGTTGTCCACAGCAGGCATTGGGATAGACCATAGCAGCTTCGCAATCTGGTGCTACATAGTAAATATCGCATCCCGCGTCCACCAATGCCACGGTATCCATTGCAAATTTCCAGCCTACTTCATATCGTGCGCACGGGCGCAGTTCGCCAATCGCCTGCATCCCTAAATCATGTGCGGTATCGGCCAGATATTTATAGAAATCCGCATTGCACCACGCCTTATACAGTGCCATCCGCCGCCACCACACATCATTCGGATCGGTCCAGACACTCCCAGCGGTCAGTTTCTCAAGCAATGATGCCTCCGGTATCTCACCGAAGTGCTCGTCACACCAGAACGAGAACTGATCAAAATCGTCGCCATGCATATCCACATAGTCAAAAAACAGCTCATCATAATATAGCCCTGCCAGGTCATATTTCTGCTTTGCTTCCGTAAGCACGTCCTTCAGAAATCGCCGCAGATCCGGGCTTTGCGTATCATCAATGGGCTGTTTCCCATACATATATGGCTTCCCATTCTGATCAAGTGCAATCTTCCCTTCGCCATAGTCCCCCGAGTGCATCCCCAGCCACACGCGCATTCCTTCTGCTTTTGCAGCCTTCACCACAGCGGCAAGCGGATCGCGCCCCTCATATCGCCCCATCCAGAATTTCGGCTTCGCATCTGGAATTTCGCTCAGCCACCCCACCTGAAGCCCGCCTTGCCCGAGATAAATGACATCCGTCACACCGGAGCGCTTCATATTTCGCAGCGAGCGGTGAATCATCTCATCCGAATAGCCGGCCCGCACATCCCACCACATCCACGCCCGCCCGCCGAGCTCACCCATTGGCTGTTTTTGAAACGCCATCTCCTGCACCGCGGTCCGCGTATACCATCCGGTGTAGGGGACAGGTTCAGCCCCTTTCCCGGCAGTTTCGGTCTTCACCGCTTCCGACATCCGCGCAACAATTTCCCCGGGCGGCATCTGCGAGAGCCCCACCGCTCCAGCCCATCGTATCGCATTCAAAAGCAGCTTAAGCGGCTCGCCCGATGGTGGCCTGTCTCCAGCGGCCCCATTTGCATCGGCGCTATAGCCGCTGATCATCCCATTCGCCACCACACGCCCCATGCCGTATGCGCCCACGATGACCGTCGCCAGCCCGTCTGCATCATTTATCACAGTCTCGCCGGCGGGGCCAACCTGCATATATATATGATCTTGATAGGCATGTTCAAATTCAGCCGCCAGCCCCGCAGTCACCGGATGCTCAGCCACCACGCACACTTTTTTCGTACTCGACCGGTCCACGCCGATTGCTGCAATCTCAGGAAAAAGTATTGTATCATCCGTCCAGCCCTGACAGCCGACTGCATCATGCTCCAGCACCACGCCTCCACCTGCCGCGACAAAAGCTCGCATCTCAGCCCGCCAGCTCTCATTGCCGCCTCCGAGCCCCTTGACGCTGCTTAATAGCACCACATCACAGTCAGCAAGTGCGGTCGTGTCCAACTCGGCCAACTCGATGACGTGCAGACCATCCTGTCCCGCAAGTCCCTCTGCAACCCCCTTCGCCCCCGGTCCTGTCGAGTACACGCCGACAGTTATGCCGAAGCTCCACGCGCAGATGCACATCAGCACGACGCTTGCTGAAATGGGCCCGACTCTGGTCATTGCAGCCTCCTGCAAAACTTTGGAATTCTTCACGCGTCTCAATATCACAAATACGATTTCTCCAGTGTGGGGGTAGAATCCCTTTGACCTTCTTTGAGGCACCGAGGTCAAAGGCGTATAATGGCTCTGTACATCAAAAAAACGTATGTGATTGGGATGTGTGATGCACGAATACTCAATAGCTTCGCGTATTGCGGGCATTCTCGAAGAAGTGGCGAAGGAACACGATCGCCGCGTGGTTGGAGCAACGGTCGCTATTGGTCCGCTCACTATGGTCGTCCCGGAATTGCTGTACGAGGCTTGGACCGAGCGCACTGCTGATACGGTTCTGCAGGGAGTTGAGTTGCATATTCAACGGGTGCCAATCAGAGCCCGGTGCGAAGAGTGCGGGGCTGATACAGAGTCGTTTACACCGTTTGTAAAATGCTCGAAATGTGGAAGTTTGCGACTGAAGCTGCAATCCGGCCACGAAATGCAGGTAATGGATGCGGAGTTAACAGATAGCGAGGAGACCTGAAATGCGAGTCGAAGTCATGCGGAATGTTTTAGGTGGCAACGACGTTGCAAAGGCTGCGAATGAGGATTTCTTTAAAGCACGTGGTATTCTTGCGCTCGATTTTATGGGCAGTCCCGGGAGCGGCAAGACAAGCGTTCTTGAACAGGTGATCAAGGAGCTTTCCAGCCGTGGCGTCACCATGAAGGTCATTGAGGGTGACGTTGCATCTCCAAATGACGCGCAGCGCATTGAGGCAGCAGGGGCAGAGGCGTTCCAGATTAACACGGGAGGTGCATGTCATTTGCACGCCGGCATGGTTGCGCGTGCACTGGAACAGTTTGAGCTTGATGGTGTTCAGATCATCCTCATCGAAAATGTCGGCAATCTTGTGTGCCCGACCGCGTTCAAACTTGGCGTGCACATGCGCTTTGTGGTTGCAAGTGTCCCTGAAGGTGACGACAAGCCCGAGAAATATCCGGTCGCCTTCCGCGATGCTGACGTCATCATCCTGAACAAAATCGACCTCGCTCCTTATATACCATTCTCCACCGACAAATTTTGGGATCTCGCCGACCAGCTCAATTCCGCTGCACCGAAATTCGCGACCTCATGCGCCACTGGCGAAGGCATCGCGGAGCTTTGTGATTTCATTCAGGCTGAACTCGCGGGGATGCGGCAAGCCTGAGGTTTTCAATCCGGACAGCTGTTTTTTTGATTTACAGGGAACAGGCACAGCGGCAAATGCCGTTGTGCCTCTCTGCTTTTCAGCAGACTTGCTCGGCTTTTCCCGGCACACAAAAAAAGGCCCCCCGGGTCCGCCTCCTTGGGGGGGCTTGCGGACACCGAAGGGCCAATGCTTTCTGGAATATATTTTTTTAGACGATGTTCTCAGTATTATAGTTCATTTTACTGCAAAATAGTATATTGCTGTGCACTATTTTCGGTGCGGCAACGCAACTGCACTCAGCCAGAACGCTTGCAACGCACGCATCTTTGTAATGAAGACTTCCGGCCGTATTGGCTTTACGACATAACCGTTCGCAAAAGCCTTGTACGATAGTGCGACATCTCGTGCAGCGCTTGACCCCGACAGCATAACGACTGGGATCTCACAAAGTTCCGGATCGTTCTTAATCTCCACAAGTACTTCGTGCCCGGCCTTACCCGGTATGCACAGATCGAGGATTACCAGATCTGGTCGCTTGGCGTTAGTGTAACACCCCTCGCGTCGCAGAAATGCCAGACAGTCCATGCCGCTATTGACCATGATGATTCGAGCAAGATAATCACTTTGCTCAAAAGCGTGAAGCATAAGCTCTGCATCAAAGGCATTGTCCTCAACAACGAGGACGATCTTCGCCTGCGCTTCTCCCGGTGTAGTCAAATCCACCCTGCCCCCGCACCCTGGTTTGCAAGTTTCATAAATGAGGCTGTTTGCGGGACTGTTCATGCAAGTTAGTGCGTGGCTGCGCCACTCGATACGTGCAAAGTATAGCCGGAATTGTGACCACACTCAGGCTGCATGTCGCGAAAGGCAGATATCATGTTTGGATAGTGTAAATAAGTTGTGAACAGTGTAACGACGCAGTCAATGTGAGGTATTCAACGCACCTTAATGAAAAAGAGCACCGAGTATTTACTCGGTGCTCTTTGGTATCGCTAAGGCAAAGCACAACATTGGCAGCTACTCTGCTACTGGCTCTTTATCCTCGGCTGCCTGCGCTGGTGCAGCGATAGTAATCATTTTCACCTGCGTTTTATCCATAGTCGCCAGCTCGTAGCGCTGTTCAAAGGAAATCGCGTCCTTCGGGCAGACCCACGCACATTGCCCGCAGTAGATGCAACGCTCCATTTTTGCCACTAGGTCCTTCATAGGCTTGCCCTTGGCATCGACTGAGCCATCTTCGCGCTCGACCAGTTCCAAAGCATCACCGGGGCAGTCGCGCACACAGAGGTTGCAGCGAATGCATTGCTCATCGTGCCAGACAAGACGCCCACGGAAGCGTGCTGGCGGCTCATGGCGATCACCCGGATACATAAAAGTCGCGGGCTTACTGAAGAGACTACTCATGAGTTGCTTAAACATTACGCCGAGACTTCGGGCCATGGTTACGTCTCCCTATTTCGCGCTGGTAAATAGTACCCAGAGTATCTGAATGAGAATCGGAATGGTGAGCCAGGTCAGGCACCATCGCACCATCTGGTCAATGCGCAGACGGGCGAAGAGACCCTTGCAGACAGAAAGCATGAAGATGATGACCATCATCTTCACAAGAATGATGATGAATCCAACCAGACTACCGACAAAGCCAGTCAGAGATTCGGTGCCCGGGAAATATGGCCCGCCAAGGTAGAGTACGGCGAGCAGCGCAGCGCCAACGACTGTCTCAGCTGAAAACATCATCTTGAGCAATGCGAGTTTACGCCCTGTGTATTCTGTCATTGGGCCTTCGACTATTTCAGTCTCCGCATGGGGCGCGTCGAACGGAACGCGCTCAAGCTTACCAATCAGCGCGATGAACGCCACAACAAAAGCGATCGGCACGGTGACGACAAACCATGTACCTGACTGCTGGTAAGCCAGCAGTTCAGACAAATTCCATGTCTGACCGACGATCGCAGGTGTCAGAAGCGCAAGAGTGAAAGGGACCTCGTAACCGAACAATTGCGTCAAAACACGACCTGTACCGATAGAACCGAACGGGTTGGGCGAATACCAGCCCAAAAGAACCAGGACGAAAGCCGGCAATGTGAGCAGATAAGCAATGACGATAAGGTCACCTTGAAAGGAAAATGCCCAGTCCGAGGTCCAGAGCGGTATGTAGAGGAAAGCTGCAACCACGGAGGCGAGACCGAACAGTGGAATGGCAGTCACAATCGCAGTGTCAGCATCATCTGTGACGATGTCCTCTTTGCCAAGCAGCTTGATCATGTCGGCAAGCGGCTGGTACCAGCGAGGCCCAATACGGTTCTGAAGTCGGGCATAGACCTTGCGATCAAAATATTCCGTGAAGAGTGCGAAACTCAGCAGGAACACAAAGCCCGGAAAAATCAGAACGTAAAACAGTGGCATGAGATCAGCGGTATCCATAGAAGCTCTCACTATCTCTGAGTTATCCGCCAGCAGCGAAAGCCAGCGAAGCTTTTACATACTCGGTTCCGCCTGGACGCCTAGCGGTCAGTACAGGACATGCACGGGTCGATCGACGCAATTGTGATCGGCACATCAGCGACCTGAGAATTTCGAAGCATTAAAATCGTCGCCGGCCAGTTGGCCATGCTTGGGGTCCGAACTTTGACGCGGGCCGGCTTGTCAGAGCCATCGCTACGCATGTAATAAATGACTTCACCACGCGGAGCTTCACAGCGGCAGACAATCTCATTAGCCTGAATACGTGGCTTGGCACGTACCTGAATCGGACCCTCTGGCAGGTTCTGCAGAAGATAGCGTGCAATCTCAATGGCCTGCAGGGTTTCCAGGATGCGCACAATTGAGCGACCAAGAACGTCCCCGAGATCTGAGGTAATCGGGCCGAAGCGATCCGCAATATCCACATATGCGTCGTACGGGAATGCCCAGCGAATGTCTTGAGGTACATTGGATGCACGAGCTGTCGGGCCAACGGCGCCATAGTCTCGCGCTTCCTGTTCTGTCAAAATCCCGATGCCGGCAACTCGCTTGAGGAAGGTGCCTTCTCGAGTGCAGACGTCTGCATAGTAGTGCGTGCGCTCTTCAAGTATGTCAAGATCCTTAAGCGCTGAACTGACCATTTCGGGCGTAAGATCCATCTTCGCGCCACCAAAAGTCACCATGCCATAATTGACGCGATTACCAGAAGCGGTTTCAAGCATATTCTGCACGATTTCGCGATCACGCCAGACGTACATGAAGAGTGTATCGAAGCCAACCTCGTGCGCTGCGACACCAAGCCACAAAAGATGGCTGTGGATTCTCTCGTATTCGGCCATGATCGTGCGGATATACTTGGCTCGCGGCGGAACTTCGAGACCGAGAAGCCCCTCGACGCAGCGTGCGAAGGTATTAGTATGAATATGCGAGCAGATGCCGCAGATACGCTCACAAATATACTGGCCGCGTACATAATTCCGACGCGAGCAGCTTGCTTCGATGCTGCGGTGTACATAACCGAGGCGAATGTCTGCATCAACCACGCGCTCGCCTTCTGCGGTTATTTTGAAGCTCTCCGGCTCCTTCAGTGCAGGATGCTGAGGGCCGATTGGAAACGTGATTCTAGCCATTTTCCTTTTCTCTTTCTGCCTGTTTCTCCATTTCTTCGAGACGAAGCGGGAAAATGCCGTCTTCCCAGTCATCCGGCAGAACGAGACGTTCAAGCCGTGGATGTCCCTCAAAGATGATGCCGAACAGGTCAAATACCTCGCGTTCATACAGCGTTGCGGCGGGTATCGAAGGTGTAATGGACTGAATGTGCGGATTATTTTTAGGTATGTTGACAACGACTGTCACACAGGGTGGCGCATCACAACCAAAATGATAAAGCAGCTGCATCTGTTCGCCGAAATCCTGACCAGTGATGGTCGAAAGATGCCACCAGCCGTGTTTGAACAGGTGAACGCAGAAATCTACAACTTCTTCAGCCGGAACGGTGATAAAAAGCTCGTGCAACCCGACTTCGCGGACATCGAGAAGGTTGCCGCCATATTCGGAGCGGAGCCGCTCGATAGTATCCTCGTACTGTGAGACCTCACCAGCCGCATCGGCGGCCGAAGCCTCCTCAGCCACTGCCTTCTTTTCGTTTTTCTCGGCCATAGCGGTTAGCTCCCGACTTTCTGTCCCTCGATCACCGAATCCTCGATGCCGGGGATCTTCTCCTCAAATTCTTCAAGCAGCGTGTGCAGCTTGGGGTCAAGCGTCGACAGCAGCTTCAGCGCCGCATACGTAATCGCCTCGGGCCGTGGAGGACAGCCCGGTACATACATATGCACGGGAATTACCTTGTCCACTCCGCCTTCGAGATTATAGCAGCCTTCGCCGGCAAAGGGACGACCCGTAGCGGCGCACGTGCCGATGGCTATTACAAATTTCGGATCTGGTGCCTGTTCGTAAAGACGAACGACGCGGTCCCGAATCTGCCGGGTGATACCGCCTGTGCACAAAAGAACGTCGGCATGTCGCGGCGTACCCTCAAGCAATACACCGAACCGTTCCAGATCGAAGTGTGGCATGAGTGCGGCAACAATTTCTATATCGCAGCCATTGCACGATCCACCGTTGATATGGCATACCCACGGCGATTTGCTGATGGCCCACTGAAGCATTTGCTTAAACATTGACCAGGGCTCCTGAGAGACGGCTGCCAGAACGCGCCGTCTTAGTCTTTGTCCTTGAACAGCATGAATATCGCACCTGCAGCCCCGACCAGCCAGCCAAGCGCCAGTGGAAGATGCACATCTGTCGGCATCGTGGCGATCATCAGCACACCGATGTCCAGGAGAGTGAACACGAACGCGATGTGAAACCAGCCGTATGACGGCCTGATGTCCGCGCCAACGTCCTCGCCACAAGCATAGACCTTGCCTTTACCTGCAGACGGGCTACCAGCCGCGGCCATGGCTTTGCCCATCATGTAGACGAGCCAGGTGCAGATAAAGGTCAGTGCAAAAACAATCATTGGATGGTGTAGAAAATTTGACATCAAGTCACCTTACCTAATCAGTCTTCTAAAAAAGATCGGCCAGGTACTGAGCAGCCGGATCAACTATCTGAAGACCGGCCTGCGGATCGATACCGAAATACAGCGTCAACAAGGCCAGAATGAATATCCCGATTGTGATTGTAACAGGAACGCCTCCCGAGAAAGCAGTAACCTTTTCCGACATCTTCGGCGCCAGAAGAACTGCGTTCAGCGCAGGGATATAGTAGAACAATGAAAGCATGCTGTTGAAAATCACTGCGACCATCAGCACGAAACCCCAGCCCTCAAGCTGCATCGCGGCGGTGCAGATGAACAGCTTGCTTACAAAACCGTTCATAGGCGGAGCGCCAACCAGAGCCAGCACGAAAATCGCAAAAGATACGCCCATTACCGGGAGCTTGCGACCGATACCCGCCAGTTCCTTAAGGTCTCTCGTGCCAATTGCTGTGATGATGGCGCCAGCACAAAGAAACGCGCCGCCTTTGAAAATCGCATGGTTGAAAATATGGAACAGACCACCGCGGAAACCGTCAAAACCAGCGATGTCCGGTATGCTCAGGGCAACGCCGACACCTGCCAGAATGTAACCCATATGCGCAATACTCGAATACGCGAGCATGCGCTTGAGGTCCTTCTGGACCATAGCCATCAGGTTTCCGGCAAACATCGTGATAAGCGCCAAAATCGGAATGAGCAGACCAAGATCGGCTTCGCGAACGACTGCGAGCGACTTGATCATCGTAATAAGCCCTACCGAAATGACCATACCAGAAAGCATCGCACTGATGCCGCTTGGAGCGGCGCTGTGAGCGTCCGGCAGCCAGGTGTGCATTGGAACGATGGCCGCTTTCACCCCAAAACCGGCGATGAACAAGGCAGCCACTGCAAGCATAATCTCAGGCTTCATCTGCAGCGCAATCGCAGGATCGCGGAAGGCGTTCAGATTGAGCGTCCCCGTGTACGTATAGACGATGACAATGCCGGCCAGTGCGATCATTGACCCCATTGCACTGAGAAGAACGTATTTAATGCCAGCCTCTATCGGCTCCCTGTCATCCTCAAATGCGACCAGTGCAAATGACGCCACACTCATCAATTCAAACATGATGAACATGTTGAAAAGATCTGCGGCCATGCCGACGCCGATCATGCCGGCGATCATCATAAGCAGCAGCGCATAGTATTTGCCGATATTCTGCTTATGCATATAACCGATTGAATAGAACGCTACGATAATGCCAAGACCCAGTGAGGTAATTGCCACAAACCAGGCCAGCGGATTCATCTCGAACGTTGCAAAGACAGGGCTTGCGCTGCTCGTAGCGGAGACACCAGCTTGGCCACCGCCTGCGGCCCATAGAGTGTACATGACGTAACCCGACAACACCATGGCCACAAGCGCGGCCAGGCCAGCGAGTGTCTTGCTCTTGGAGATACGACCGATTACATAGACTGCGAGCGATGCTGCTATTAGTATCGCTATGGGATATGCCTCTATCACGCGATTGTCATCTCCGCTAGTTACTGACTAAAAGCAGCAACAGGATAAGCAAACCAAGGGCAGCAGACGCGGCGTTGTAGTTAATATCACCAGTTTGCAGTTGCCGCAGTGCTTGACAGAACCGCTTCATCATGTTCACGCCAGTCTGATAAAACAGGTCGAAACCGAACTTCGTTTCGCTCAGCGCTGTTGCGGCGGGACCCTCTATTTGCAGTACTTTGCCAGTCTTCGCCCATGTGATACCGAAAATAAGCCAGATTGCCAGCACAAGCCCCGTTACGACCATCGCAAGCGGACTGTGGATCGTGTGCTCAACAAGCTTCTCCAGCGTGAGGGTGTGCATCTCGTGGTATTCGACGCCTGCGACCAGTTGTTGTGAATAGAAACTCGTCGCGAGCCAGACCAAACACGATGTTACCGCAAGTGCGGCAAGCGGAAGACTCATCAGAGCCGGGCCGTCGTGGGCTTCATTTTCATACAGCTTCGGACCCAGGAACGCCATCCAATACATGCGCAGCGAATATGCGGCCGTAAGCAGAGCAGCGATTACCAGGATGATGAATGGCGCCGGGTGTACGTTGCTGACGCTTTGCAGCGCACCCAAAATCAGGTCCTTCGACCAGAAACCGTTCAACACTGGAATCCCCGCAAGTGCCATGACACCAATTGCACAGCAGGTGCCGGTTATTGGCATCTTCTTGAAAAGCCCGCCCATCTGACGCAGGTCACGGGTGCCCAAAGTATGGACGATTGCGCCGGCGCACAAGAAGAGGAGAGCTTTGAAAATTGCGTGGTTCACGAGGTGGAACTGTGCCGCGAAAAGTCCGCCGGCGCCCACGGCTGCAACCATGAAACCAAGCTGGCTGACCGTGGAATACGCCAGCACGCGCTTGATGTCAGTCTCAATCAAGGCAAGAATGCCCGCGAATAACGCCGTCAGGCAGCCGATCCACAGGACTGTTGGCGCCCACCATGCAAGAACCACAAACATCGGATAAGTCAGCGCAAGCAGATATACACCAGCATTGACAAGACACGCCGCGTGAATGAGAGCGCTGATGGTCGTCGGAGCTTCCATTGCGTCTGGCAGCCAGACGTGCAGCGGAAACTGGGCAGATTTCGCCACTGCGGCCAGAATAAAGCCTGCTCCGGCCAATCCGAGCGTATATGTAGGAATGTTGCCCATGTCGGCCATCTGCAGTATTTCGAAAATGTTCGTTGTACCAGTTGCCTGCCACAGTACCACAATGCCCCACAGAAGACCGACGTCGCCCAGACGAGTGACAACAAATGCCTTCGTACCAGAGCGAACCGCTTTGGGATCGTGGTAGTAATACGCAATCAATATGTAAGAACAGAAGCCGATGACTTCCCAGAAGAGGTACAGCATGAGAAGATTATTAGTCAGCGCCAGACCAACCATTCCACCGATGAACAGAATGGTGAAAAAGTAATAGCGTGTCGGCGCGTACTCGTGCTCATCGTGCTCCATATATTTCAATGAGAAAATAACGGCCATACACCCTACGCAACCCGCCACAACAGCAACCCACACGCCCATACCAGTCAGGTTAAATCCAATTTCCACTGCGGCGTTGGGAATCCACAGATAGCCCTCGGATGAGCCCGCAGGCAGAGAGAAAAGAAGCTGGAGAGACAGGACACCTGTCGCAATGGCAATCAGCGTCGCGACCCACTTCATCAGCCGCTCGCTGGCCATTCCGGTGAGCCAAACCAACAAAGCCCCGAAAAGAGGCGTAGCAACCGTTAAGAACGCCAGCATTGTGGTATCCGTGGTACTCTCATCCTTTCAACTGCCGCAGGGCAGCTATGTCTACGTGACCAGTCTTTTTGTAGGCAGCCACCACAAGAGAAAGTGCGATGGCAGTTGTAGCCACCTCGACAAGGATGATCGTGATGACCATCGCCTCACTGATCGAAAAAATCCCGCTCACAGTCTGGCCATTATATTGCGCTCCACCAACCAGCAGGCCAAGACACAAACCCTTGGCCATCAGTTCGATCCCTATAATGAGATGAACCAGATGGTGGCGGAAAATCAGCGCGTAGATGCCCAGACCAAAGAGGAACAGGACAGTAACCCAATACGCCGAAAATGGGGTCAACATGGACTAGTCCCTTTCCTTTATCAGTACCAGTACACCGTAGGTTGCGCTCAGAAGAAGTGCAAGCTGCCCCAGAACATCAAGCGCGCGATAGTTCCAGAGAGCCTCTCGAAGGGGAACTGCGTCAACAGTAACTGGCGAGGGGATGAAACCTGTAGCTAAAAGCAGATTGCCCAATGCCAAGGCTATGCCGCCTCCAAGGAGGATGCCAAGCAATTGCTTTCCTTTCATGAACTATTCCTCCCTCGTCTCTGTCGAAGATATGGCGGCGACAAACAGCACTGTGACGAGTCCAGCGCAGACGCTCAACTCAAAAGCACCAGCAAAGGGCGCCTTGAGGTGAAAAAATAGCGCCGAAAGCACAACACTGAGGACTGCCAGGGATATGGCCGAACGCAGAATATCCCGCAGATGTACCGCGAGAATGCCGCACACGGCAATCACGACTAAACCTGCTATCACAAACGGATCCATGAAAAAACACCCACTCAGGATTGTAGGTGGCAAGAACATCCTTTTCCACACTATTGGTGTTGGGGGCATGCAGAGAGGAACAAGCAACCATTTGACAAAAATTACCCCTCCACAGGCCAAGTATATTGTCTTGGTATCTCTCTGTCAAGCCTGCTGCAAGTGCTACTTTCACCGTCAAAACTGGTACTTCAAATTTTGCCACTATACCGCGCAGCCGCAGCCACAGGCCTTCAGGGGATATGCAGATATTTAACGTTTCTCTTACACGTCGCTATTCTCACTGCTCTTTCGCCGCCCGCACACCCTATACATAAATGCGTTTCCACACTTTCCGCTCTGCCGGATTGCGCCCGCTTCACGAAGCGTATACGCCACCTTCCCTGCAAGCCTCCGACTAATCCCTGCTGTTGCAGCTATCTCCTTAACAGTGAACTCAGGCGGCAGGCCTTCTGGCAATAGAACAACCAGATCGCGAGGTTGTTCAAAGCGATGGATATCTACAACCTCAACCAGTTCCCGCCCCACAAGTGAGACGCCTTTGCGGCGCCAACTGCCAGCGCCGTCATCCTGGCGATATTCGCACACGGTCGTCACGACGATCTCAAGCGAGAAATTTTTCCGCCGTATCAGAGTCGGAGCGTGCACCAACTCATCGAAAACGCTCAACGCGCTCTGGTGCTTGGGCGAACGTCGGCGCGAAAGCTCTTCTCCAGTCTCCGGATCCAGGCGAACAATCATCTTCTCCCGTGCAACCGGATGTACCAACACAACCTTGTGCGTCCGGCACAATTTCGACAGCTTGTCGCGGATTGCCGTAAAAGACCGGGTCTGTATCTCATAAATGGTGTCTCCCACCAGAACATCTGCCCGGAAGCCGCGCACCTGCGCCTCGACTTCCCCATTTTCGCCCGCATAATATTCTTGCAGCGCTACATGCAGATCGCTCGGCACAGTCCGTTCACTCCAAATGTGTCTCTCCGTTTGCAGAGCTGGCACCCGACAGCAGTACGATACTCTGCCTGGTATCATGACACAACATTACACAGCGCGTCACCCCGGCAATTTCTCCCTCACCAGATATGCGCACTGATTCCAGCGTACGCCGCGCAACTTCCACCGCATTTTTCACGCTTGTCGCGTCCTCAAATTCAAGCACAAACTCCACTCCAAAACTATGCCGCTGCTTGCGTACAAATGGGCTGGGCCCACGTCCGTGTCTCATTATACACCCCCAAAATGAAACCGGCCTGCAGGACATCTCCCGCAGGCCGGCACCAAGCCAACTCATTGCCTTGCTGCTAAGCAGAACCTAATATTGCTGATATACGCGCCTTCATGCGCTCAAGACACTCGGCTGCGCCGATATTGCCCTTGAGCATCGCGTGCAGCTCCTCCTGCATCGACCGGCTCACAGCCGGATAATGCGGAATGGAGCGGCGCAGTTTTGTTGTTCGCAGCATTCCCAGGATTTTCGAGTAGTCCGGATTGAATGCCAATACCTCCGGATCGCTGTAAAGACTCTCGATAGTCGGCAGCGGCCCTCCTCGAAGCGCGCGCTCCTTCTGCATCTGCGCATCGGTCATGAATTTTATGAATTCCATCGCGGTCTGCGGTGACCGGGCTCCAACAGGTACCCCATACAGCCAGCCGCTCAGATATGTTATACTCTCCTGCCCATGCGGCCCCATTGGTGGCGGGGCTATCCCGATTTTCCCACGGACAGGCGAATTCAGACGCTGCGCCGCCTGCGCGACGCTCGGGAGCATTGTCAGGAAAACGGTTCGACCCTCAACGAAATTCCGCTGCGGCTCAAGACCGTGCGCCGCCGAAACCATATTCGCCGGTACCAGCCCATCTTCATGGATCAGCCCGCGCATGTACGTCAGCGCCTCCAACGTCGGAGTCTCTTCAAGTGAAACGGTCCCATCGACAGCAACGTCCCCACCATTACTCCACAGATTCTGCAGGAAGCTTGTCGCAAGCCCCTCATAGAGGTACGCCGGGAACTGATAGCCGATCAGCCCTTCCTCCTGCCGTCCCGACACGATTGTTCGGGCTTGCTCGCGAAGCTCATCCCATGTCTTGGGCGGGCCACTGAAACCGAATTCCTCCAGCAGGTCTTTCCGATACAAAAGCACTCCACAGGCTGCAAGTGCCGGAATTGCATATAATCGCCCGGTATTCATCCCCATATCCAGAAGTGCCGGCAGGTGCTGCTCCTGAATTTTCCGGGTCACCAGATCGTCCAGCGGCAGCAACCGGTTCATCTCAAAAATCTCGGGCATCCAGTAGGCGCACAGGGGGGCCACCGAAAGCTCGCTGACGTCCGCCTGTATCGCAGCCTTCACCGTCTCACGCGCTTCGTCCGGATTATATGGCAGGCTCAGGCTTATCGGGTCAACTCGCGGATGGGCCTGTGTGAAGCGGGCGAGTATATCCTGATTATGCGCCTCGTCTATTTCGCTGAAACTCCGAACCGAAAGCGCAATGCGAACTGGCCGGGCTCTTCCCGCCATCACCCCCTCAGTGCCTTCAAAGCGGCTCTGAACGCGAATGCCGGTGTCTTCAACCGCAAATTGTCGAATATCCTTCACATGCCCGGAACCGCGCATTTTCAGGATCGAAATCGCCCGCTGAATCTCGCTCTCCATCTCGACGTATTTCATCAGAATAATGCCGTCGACGATAATCGAAATATGTTCACTCGTCACATAGGTCTGACCGAAAAGTTCTGGTACCTCGCTCACCAGCAGCCCCGTCACGCCGTGCTGCTTGAGCATTGATCCGATTATGTATACTGTCTCACGCAGCCGGTGCGCATCCTGGCCGGCCATTGCAAGATCGGTAATGCTGTCGATCACAACCCGTTTCGCGCCAAGACGAACCACTTCGGCTTCGAGCTCTGCTATCAGCTCATCCGTACGCAGGTGCACGGGGGGAAAGTGCATCATTGACACTATGCCATCGGCGCGCTTTGTACTCAACCCCATGCCGAAACCGTCGGCCATATGGCACAGCGCGTCACCTTCCTCCTCAAATGAAACGTACACCCCGGGTTCGCCGGCCATGCAGCCCTCGCTGATGAAGGATAACCCAAGAGTCGTTTTCCCGACGCCTGCGCTGCCTGCCGCAAGTACATTGCGGCCGCGGCGGATGCCACCTCCGAGCATTTCGTCTAACCCGCTTATGCCGGTGCTCAGCAGGTCATCCACGATTTTTGCGGCGTGTGGACGCTCCACAATGCGCGGATAGACTATTGCGCCGCCGCTTCCGAGTTTCAGCGTATGCTTCCCATACGCGTGGTTCTGGCCGCGCGACTTCATGACTTCAATGTAGCGCCGCCGGTAGTTATCATTCCCCATGTCAAAGCTGAGTTGAATGACGGTGTCTGCCATGTATTCCTCAAAAGATGTCCCACGAGGCGCGTCATGCCGAGCTTCCTTCGTAACAATTGCCGTCAGACCAGCTCGTTTCAGGCCGTTGAACATCCCGTAGACGATGTTGCGGAAGTCCTGTGGACCTTCAGTCATCTGGCTGATGTGCGAAACACTGTCGACAAGAATCCTGCGTGCTCCCATCTCGCGAATCAGCTCATCAATCATCCCATGCGCGTCGCTGAGCTGGTCTACAAAAACTTCCGGAGATGTGCAGATAACTCGCAGGAGACCCTGTGCCTCAAGCTCCCGAAGGTCCCAGCCAAACCCTTCGACATCCGCATAAATCTGCTCCGGAAATTGTTCGAAGGTTACTACCACGCCAGGCTCGCCTGTGATACACCCTGCATGCACAAACTGCAACCCAATGGTCGTCTTACCCGTGCCTGGCTGCCCCTCGACGACTGCGCATGTTCCTGAGCGCAAACCGCCGCTAAGCAGGTTATCAAGCCCTTCGATCCCTGTGCGCAGAAGATCTGGCATCACGCTTGCTCCTCAGGATGAGCCGTATCAGCGTCGTTATCGCACGTCTCGGGTGCACCAGATGGTCGCATGAGCATTCGGATGATTTCCTTACGTGTCTCCAGGTTGTCCAGATACGCCTCGCTCAGCAGGCACAGAAGATTCCAACTTGCCGCGTTTTTTGCAAGTGCATAGCATTGATACCTTCCGCTGCTGCGGTTAAAGACTTCCAGAATCCCGCCAGCCGTCAACCGCTCCAGCGCAGCCTTCACTTGCTCGACATCACGATGAGTCCGCCGCGCGAGACCTTCGGCAGTATCAAAGGTTTGTGGATTCGCTTGGAGAAACAACGCCACATCAAGGCCGATTAGGCTCCCGGCATGGTTGCAGATGAACTCCTTCACCCGTGGATCCATGACCATTAACCTTTGCCGGCTATTGCCGCAAAACCAACACACACGCGACTCGGCCAGAATTGCACGCCACACTCGCTGTTCTATTCATCTTCAACACAGACAAACGGAATTCCTGCACATTGCTGAATGCACAGTCAATGCTATCTTTTGAATGGCAGGAATAGTATCCTCTCAAGGACAATATATCACTGCAGCCTGCCCGGGCTGCTGCATGGCAGTTTTCTTTTTGGAGATGGAGCGATATTCAATGTCATGTTGCAACAAACCGTTATGTAATAATTATCCAAGGCCAGACTTCAACCGTGGAACCTCAGAAGGCTCTGACTGGCTCGATCTTAATGGAAAATGGGATTTCTGCTTTGATCCCGAAGACCAGTTTTCGGCCGAGACTGTTACGTTCGATCGCACCATCAATGTGCCATTCCCGTGGGCTTCCCACGCCGCATGGGGCACTGAAGCCGTCGCATCATCTGACAATTTCTTCAGCCGAAATGCGTATCTCGATCCACAGAGTGTCACCAGAGACAATTACCGCACCGCGCCGCGGCATACCATCGGCTGGTATCACCGCACATTTGCTGTCCCGACTGAATGGCGCGAGCAGCGAGTCATTCTCAATTTCGGCGCTGTCGATTGGGAGTTCACTGTCTGGGTCAATGGCCAGCGATTCCCTCACGTCGAAAGTGGCTACATCCCGGTCGAAATCGACATTACAGACGCATTGACCGAAGATGCTGGTGCCGAGAACGAGATTATTGTCCGCGCATATGACGCACAGGATGACGACGAGCGACCGATGGGCAAACAATACTGGTGGTATACCACCACTTCCGGCATCTGGCAGCCGGTCTGGCTCGCTCCACGCCCCGCAAACTACATCTCTCAGATACATGTGCGCCCTGATGCGGCTCATTTGTCTGCCGATGTCTCCATCGCATGCACGCTCGACGAAGGCGCAATCCACATATCAATCGCCGACCAAGACGGCACAATCGCTGCGAATGGCGAAATTCCGTGCTCGGAAGGCATCGCGACGGGGACGGTCTCGTTCGACGGAAACGCTCGCCTCTGGTGTCCCACCGATCCCCATCTCTACACACTCACCGCAACCCTCAAAGCCGGCGACGAGACCATCGACGCTGCAAACACATACTTTGGCCTGCGCGACATATCCACCGCACCTCTCTACGACGGGGGCCCAAAATACATCACACTCAATGGCGAGCCGATCTACCTCAAAGGGTGCCTCGACCAGTCGTTCAACCCTGTCGGCGCATACACCTATCCATCCGACGACGCTATACGCTACCATCTTCAGCAGGCCCTCGACGCCGGCTTCAACTTCATCCGCGTTCACATCAAAATCGAAAACCCGCGCTTCTACTACTGGGCCGATAAACTCGGTATTCTCATTCAGTACGATATGCCGGGCAATGGCTACAAAATCTTCACCGAGCGCTCATGCGCACTTCACAAGCGCATGGTCGAAGATGCGATTGCCCGCGATTTCAATCACCCATCAATTTTCTCATGGGTCATCTACAACGAGTCCTGGGGGATCGGCCTCGACGAGTACAAAGAAGCATTCGAACGACACGGTTGGGTCGCAAGCATGCAGACCTATGCAAAATCCCTTGACGACTCCCGCCTTGTCGAAGACAATTCCGCCTGCATGTATGATCACGTTGTAACCGACATCAATTCCTGGCATTACTACATCAACGATTACGATATGGCTGCCGATCACATCTCAAAGATCGTCGAAAACACGTTCCCGGGCTCTGGGTTTAACTTCTGCGCAGGGCATACCCAGACTGACGCCCCACTGATGAATTCCGAGTATGGCGGCATTGGCTGCATGTCGGGCGACAAAGATGTCTCATGGTGCTTCAAATTCAACACCAACCTTTTGCGCAGATACCCCAAGATCGCCGGCTATGTCTACACAGAGCTCCATGACATCGAATGGGAATACAACGGCGTCTACAACTACGATGGTTCCCGCAAATTCTTCGGCTACGATTTCGCCGATCTCCAGGCCGATCCGTATTTCGCATTCGAAGGTGCCCCCGGTGAAGTCGTCGAGCCAGGCGCCACGCCGACAATTCCCGTCTTCTGCGCCCGTCAGGCTGCCCCCCAGTCACCGTGGCCCGAAATCGCCGTCCGCATCTCGGGCGTCGATTCTCTCGGTAACGAGCTTTTCAACCTGCCAACCGCCTCAATCACATGGGACGAAGACGATTCTCCCGAGGCCGCGTTCATCCGCAATGGCAAACTTACATTCGCCTCACCACTGCCCGATTGCCCGAGCCTTATCAAACTCGAAGCGTTCGATGGCGATCGCCTCACTGATTTCAAATATCTCGAAATTACCGCTGGCCGCCTGCCCCAACAGGAGACGCTCGCCGACGGTTCAATTGTTTTGCGCAAACTCGCTGGCGAGCAGGAGCATTCCTCCGGCTGGCACGAAGCTGAATTTGACCGCGGATTGGTCGGCCACCAGATTCATCTCATAGGCGGCATAGAATCCGGCACCATCGACTATCTCTTCGAGTTGCCGGAGGGCATTGATATTGTGGACCTCGAAAGCGTCTCATTCATCGCTGAGCTTTCGTCAAAGATGAATGACGCTCGACAAACTGAAGAGGTACAGTGGCCCACACGCCTGCATATCAGTCTCAATGGCATCGAACTCGATGATCGCGTCATCGCCGACCAATGGGCCGATTCCAGGGGGGCCCTGTCGCACATGCACGCACTATGGGGACGCTATGGCGAGCTCGTCACTGTTACCGCAACAGATGATGCTCTCACCAGCATCGCTGCCATCGATTCTCACAACATTCTCGTCAGGCTCGAAGTTCCGCGGAGTGAAATACCAGGCGGACTCACCGTCTATTCAAGCCGCGCCGGAAAATTCCCGGTCGACGTGACACTTTGCCTCAAAAAGCGCTCATGATTTGGCGAAGCGAGCATTTTGTCCTTTACGCGCGCTTCCTTGAATGTATACAATAATAATTACAGCCGCTCCGTCTCAGAAGCTGCTGACGGACTACGGTGATGGCAGTTTTCCCGTTTGTTTCCTGCACAAGCGCACTCGTCGCGACAGGCCGTCAACGTTTGCGAAGCTTTCTGGTGCTGCGATGTGTGGAGCTTAGCTCTAGGAAAAGTCGTGTCAAACACTATGGAGGTGGAGACCGTGCGCAGATTCACAGTAGCAATTCTCATTATCGCTGTTGCTCTCACCGTCTCAGCTGCAGCATGGGCCAGTTACGCTGAAAAGCCGATGGCCAATACGGTTGTAGGAGTTGGGGCACGTGCAATGGGCATGGGCGACGCATTTGTCGCCGTTGCCGACGACGCAACCGCATTGTACTGGAACGCCGCAGGACTGGCCGACAACAAAGGCTTCGCGTGGGAAGCATTCGGCATTGGTGCTGCCACAGACAACGTCGACGTACTCGATGATCTCAAAGATCTGAAAGATATTTTCGAACTCGACTCTACCGATACACTCACGATGGACGATTTTAACCTCGTGCTCGACATCGCCCAGCGAACTGCTGGCCGCCCATTCAAAACCGAGGGTTCTGTTGTCTCCGCATTCGCCGTTGACAACATTGCTATCGGTGGGTATGGCCTCGTAGCTGGCCTCACTTCGCTGCAGCAGTCCGGTCCCAGTTCCGTGTCAGGTGTCGCTTCCGGCATCGGCTACGGCGGTTTGGGGATCGGCTATGGCACCTACATCAATGATCGCACCAGCGTCGGCCTCGTAATCAAGCAGGCAACGATGGGCGCCGCACTCGAAGTTAAAGGCTTCAGTCCAGGCAGCTTTGTCACTGACATTGTCAGCGAAAGCGACACGGACAGCGAACTCACCGCTGACCTCGGCATCCGCTACAAAACTGAACCCAACGTCACCGTCGGTCTTGCAATTCGAGACATCACGTGGCCAGAATTCAACCTCGACATGGGCGTCGCGCAGGGCCTTACTTACAAAGTCCACCCAAGCGTTCACGTCGGTATCGCTGCAACCAATGACGCTGGCGATATGATCGTCGCTGCTGACATTCACAATCTCTGGGAGAGCAGCAACGAGCCTGCCACAATTCATCTTGGCGTCGAAAAGACATTCAGCCCCAATTTCATCGGTCGTGCAGGATTCAGCAATGGTGACCTGACATTCGGTCTCACTGGAGGGATTGGACCGTTCTCCATCTCTCTGGCCTCTGGCACTGACTATGAGGACATGGCTGCGGTCAGCTTCGCCGCTCAGTTCTAGAGTGGACTATAGCATTGCAGCATAGCTCAATCGCCCCGGGAGGGTCCGCTCCCGGGGCGTATCTGTTTTTGCAGTCTCTCGCCAGCATACTCTACGCCGCAAAAGGACTGTGGCACTGCCATGCCGAAATGATTCCCGACAATCTTATCTCGCTCGCATGGAGGCACACTGTGCTCAAGCTTCGCCGGATCCTCGCTGCTCTGGTTATCTCTGCAGCCCTGACATGCGCTGCCTCTGCAGTGGACGCAAATCCTATCCAGACGCTGCTCACTCGCCTGCGCGCTGTGGATGCCACCGAATGCGATACTTCCACCGATGCGTACCTCACCAACTACCCCTATGCCAGGCTCCAACTGCGCAAAGCTGCGCTGCAGGGAGAAATCGATCGCCGGTATTCATCCGCAAGCCCCGCAAGCGCGGACACCTTCGCACAGGAAGGATTGGCCGCCCTCGACCGCCTCGACGCGCAGCAGCCCATGCGCGCCGTACCCGGCAAGCTCACCGAAGCTGCCTATATCACGCGCAATGACAAAACCGCTCAGCCCCTCCACATCTACCTTCCGCCCGCCTATGACCCGTCAACCCCGACGCCGCTGATCGTCTTCCTGCATGGCTGGGTGCCCGAGACGAACATTCTCGACCCGTGGCTGCCGCCACAGACGGTCTGCGATCTGGCGGGCAAATACGGGTGCATGCTTGTCGTTCCATATGCCCGCCGCAATACCGATTTTCAGGGCGTCGGAGAGGTCGATGTCTTCCGCGCCATTGAAGAGGTCCAGCGCCTCTACTCGGTCGATGACGATCGCGTCTACCTCTGCGGCGTTTCAATGGGCGGAATGGGCGCGTGGACAATTGGCCTCCGTCACCCCGGGGTTTTCGCAGCCGTCGCCCCCATAACCGGCCAGACCGAAATGTACCGCTGGTGGGGATGGAATCGCGATGCCATGGCCCATTGGAAACAGTGGATGGTGGAATGGGACAACCCGTACCATCTGGCCGATTCCCTGCGCAATGCCAATATTTTCGTCCAGCATGGCGAGCTTGACAGTCTCATCTCAATTGAGCAGTCCCGCCTCATGGTCAAGGCCGCCGAGGAGCGCCAGTATTTCGGTGCCGTCGAGCTTTTTGAGCATCCCGGCGCCAGCCACTATATCTATTTCGAAAATGAAACATTCGACCGTGCATTCGAGTGGCTGGCGAAGCACACGCTCGACCGAAAACCCGAAATCGTCACCCACATAACCTACAGTCTCGAATATGGCCGCGCTTTCTGGGCCTCCATTGATGCATTCGGGAAATGGGGCGAGCCCGGGCGTTTCAGCATCTACGCCACCCCTGACATCCAGAAAAACAGTCTCTCTCACATTGACCTCACCACCACCAACGTCGCCCGGCTCTCGATCGACATTCCGTCATCGCCGCTGGCTCGCCTCGACCGCTACCGTGTTCTCATCAATGACACGGAGCACCGCTGGATTACGCCAGACGGCGACAAGCTCATCATCGACATAGCTCCGCCGCCAGCTTCTGTGATTGGCGCTCCAGCCGATGCCGCTCCGGCGACTTTTCCACCACAGAAGCGCGCGGGGCTGTGCGGGCCATGCGAAGAAGTCTTCGACACTGATTTCGTCGTGGTCGCCGGCACGGCAGGCAAGCCTTCCGATGATCGCAGGCTTGTTCAGAATGCCATGCGCTTCGCCATCGAGTGGGACGCGTTCGCAGACGGCTTCCCGAGAGTAATGCGCGATACTGATGTCACCGCCGCTGACATTGCCAGCAGCAATCTGGTGCTCTTTGGCCGCCCGCAGACCAACCTCATTACCAGTCGCATTGCCTCGCGCCTGCCCATTCGGATTGGCAACCGCCATTACATGGTTGGCGACCGCGAATTTCAGGGTGAGGATCTTGGCCTGGCGATGTGCTACCCCAACCCGCTCAATCCCGAAAAGTACGTTCTCATTTTCGATGGCGCGTACTGGGGCGATGAGATGTCTGTGAATCACAAATTCGACATGCTTCCTGATTTCATCATTTTTTCGTCGGAAGCCTACGAAGAGGAAGGCCCGACCAACCTGGCACACTGCGCCGGATTCTTTGACATGAATTGGCAGCTTTCCGACGCCCTGACCTACACATGGAAAGGAAACGAATAGCAACCACGATACTATTTCAAGCCATGGACCAGTGCGGAATGTAAAGCTTGGGTTCTGGAAATCGATGTGGTGGAAAACGCAATGTGCCGCCTCCAATTCCGGATAGATGGGGCCGAAATTGGCAGTTATCGTGCGCCGATTGCCCGGTGATAGCATTGCGGTAGGAGGGGGTAACCTGAGGTTCTGGGAAGTACAACTTTGGTCAGGGGGTCCTGAGGCGATTTTTGGCCAGAAAACGTGCAGAAATGGGGCAGGTCCCCCCCTCCTGAGGGGCAGGTCCGAGGATGAGTATTTTTACGGGTACCTCATTTTCTGGCGTCTTTTGCACACTGAACAGACGCAAAACGCCCCGCCATTGGCGGGGCGTTTTCATGGCATTTTTGTATTCCGCTGGCCCCCGCACTGAGCACGTTTCAGACGAATATCGAGCGTATTTTCGGATACATCACGGGTGAGCAGTCTGGTTTCGCTGGGTGCATTTTCAGACGAAGTGACACCCTGATGCCCCGTTTGTCAGGAGCATTTGGGGGGGCAAATCGACACTGTTCAGGCGGCTTTTTTGCGGCGACGGACGATGATCCCGGCAATGCCGATAAGCATCAGCGCCACCGTCCCCGGCTCCGGGTTTATCGCGTAATCGTGGGCTTCGTCAAGTGTTGAATATGCCACCGGCGTAAGCTGCAGATACGTTTCTTCCCAGCCCCAGTGGTCGGTGAAATAGGTATTCTCATATTCGCTTGGAGTCCAGTCCAGAGTGGGCCAGAAGTAGTATGGCTGGGCTGTGGAATCCCATGAGCGCTGTATCAGGAAGCCGTGTGTGGATCCAAAGTTCATCGCCGCCGAATACCACGAATCCATGCTGTCTGCATACGCCACCGTGTTGCTCAGCGCGGTGGTGAGCAGCGCCTCCCACGCGGCCCCCTTTGTGGCGTCGGTAAGGCCATAGTTGATGCCTATGCTGAGGCTGGCCTCCGGTGCCGCAAGTATCGTGTAGAGGCCATTATTAAGCGCTGGGGCGCTGTTGTCGATGTCATAGGAGCCGCCGATCAAGCCGCCGGAATGGCATGCGCCGTTGATGACGATGACCGTCACTCCCGGGGCGAAATCGGCCATGGCATTGGTCAGATCATCGTCCCACAGGTAGTAGGTGCTGCCCGACCAGCCGAAGAATTCATCGCCTGCAAACGAGGTGTCTCCGGGTGTGGGGTCCCCCGTGGTGGGCAGGGCTGTGGTGCCCTCATCGCCCTTCTCATATCCATCGCGCCCATAGATATCAGGGGCGTTTGCGCCGCCGTGCCCCTGATAGAAAAACATGAAAACATCGCCATCCTGGAGCGTGTTGGCGTAGTAGTTGATGTCATCATAAATTGAATCGCGCGCGTCCGACACGTTGCCGTCGCATGCGTCGCGGTTGTCGTACAGTTCGGCATAGTCAAGCGACCAGTTGCCGCATTCGCTGAGCGCGTCCCACATGACATCGTTGTCATGCCAGCCCTCATTATC